>CAJWTF010000015.1 GCA_913046825.1 uncultured Rickettsiales bacterium
CCAGAAAATCACTTAGGCTCAGGTCTATAGCACGTAGCGGGCTGCGTCAGTTAATACCATCGCCATCATACATCCACTCCACGCAGCACCAGTATCGAGGCCAATCCGGTTCCCCCGAATCTCCGGCGAAGACACCGCGGAATGTCCATGCACGACCGTATAACCCCAATCCTCCGTGAAATCGAGAAGGGTTGGGGAATCCACGTCATGTCTTCGCCGATTTGTCGAGCATCATGCGGCGTCAATCGATCTGTGCGGCTGCGGGCACCGACCTGCCGCGGCCGGTTTGCAAGGAACTTTTCATTTCAATTGGAGAATTGGCGCGACAGGTACTGCCCAACATCAATCTGGCGACCAACCGCTGGTTGTTCCAACACTTTACTGAAACGCTCGATCTTCGCGTTCTCAAACTTCTCACCCAAGCCGACGACCAAGACCTGAACTCCTCATTTAGCGTCAATTTGAATGTAATCACTTTATTATCAGGTGAGTTCACCGAATTCGATACATCGCTGCGAACCGACGGACGCGGGACGATCATGCTGGAGCTTCAGCTGATCGATATTTACAGCGACGTCGAAAATTATATGTTCGCCCGAGATTTCGTGCGCGAACACGGATACCGTATTTGCGTCGACGGTGTCACCCATTAATGCTTGCCCTTGATCGACCGCCAAGCGCTGGGGCGGATTTGATCAAGTTGGCCTGGTTGCCGGAATTGTTGGACGGAGTCTCTGACGAGACCCGCGCCGCCTTGGCCAAACGGGTAGAGCGCGCCGGCACAACGAGCGCACTCCGTCGCGGCATTTCCAAGCCATCGAAGACGCCGCCGAACAATAGGAAGCGCAGGAGAAGCCCAAACAAGCGAGCTAAACCGTTTAGTTTCGCGGTGCGTGTTTGTTCAGGATACGTTGCAACGTTCTGCGGTGCATCTTAAGCCGTCGGGCCGTCTCGGAGACGTTTCGTCCACATTGTTCAAAGACGCGCTGGATATGCTCCCACCGCACCCGGTCCGCGGACATCGGGTCCTTGGGCGGCCCAGGCAACGGACGTTTCGTTTCCAACAACGACGCCGCAATATCATCCGCATTTGCCGGTTTTGGGAGATAATCGACGGCTCCCGCCTTAATGGCGGCGACCGCTGTGGCGATATTCCCATAACCGGTCAACATGACAATACGGCAATCCGGTTTCGCTTGCTGAAGAGCATGCACGATTTCAAATCCGTTGCCATCGTCGAGGCGCAAATCGATGACCGCATAGGCGGGCGGGTTTTCAACTGCGAGCTCAATACCATCGGCAACACGTTCCGCGGCGGTGACAGTAAATCCGCGCGATTCCATTGCTCGTGCGAGTCGCGTTCTCAGCGGCGCGTCGTCATCGACGATCAATAGGGTGCGCTCATTCGCCCGAGCGTTCGATTCATTCATCGCGGCACACTATTCCTCTCACCACGCCAAACACTCTATTCACATCGAAGCTCCTTCCATAATAGTTCTTGGCCAAGAGATGGCAACCTCACCGCCGCCCTTGTTGGAAAACCCAAGAGACGCACCGGATCGTTCCAACAAAGTTTGCGCGATGAATATGCCTAATCCCATATGATCGCCGCGCCCGGTCCGTGTCGAAATATACGGTTCGCCGATCGCCGCCAGTACGGATTGCGGAAAGCCGGGTCCGTCGTCACGGATGGTTACATTAACGATTCGCCTGTCCCAGTAAGTCGTCAAAGTTACTCGACTTCGCGCAAACTGTTCGGCATTCTGAATAAGGTTTCCAAGCCCTCGAAGAATTTCTGGTCTCGGATCAATTTGCGGCTCTTCTCCTCCAAGCTGATCGGCGATTTCGATCAGAGTTTCGATCGAGCCGCCGGTCGCGTCGTCGACCGCCTCCTGCAAAAATACGGTAAACGGCAGTCGCTCGAAGGGTGCACCACCTCTGTCTTCCGGTTGGGCGGCGATATCCGCGAGGATATCACGGCATCGTTCCGACTGGCTCACCAAGAGACTAACATCCTCCGCGATCGGACTGTCGGCCGGGACTTCTCTCGATAACTCATGGGCGACAACGGCAATTGTCGCCAGCGGGCTGCCCAACTCATGCGCCGCGGCGGCAGCCAAACCGTCCAGCGCCGCCAATCTTTGCGCCCGCGCCAGCGCGGCCTGCGTCTCGGACAAGGCTTCCGACATACGACGAGCCTCTTCGGCGACGGACCAAACATAGGTCGAAATGAATACGGTCGCGACGGCAAGTGCGGTCCAAATCCCCAGGATATAGGGAAGCGGAAGGCTCAACCGGCCCGGTGACCAAGGCAGCGGTAAATGAAAATAGGCAAGTATGGTGATCGCAAGCACCGCAACGCCGGTCAACGTAATCGTAGCGCGGCGTGACAGGATCGTGGCGGAGACGACAACGGGGGCTAAGATCAAAATGCCAAAGGGATTGGCCAGCCCACCGGTCAAATACAGTAAACAGGTGAGCTGCACGGCGTCGAACCCAAGAAGCGCCAATGCTTCACGGTCCGCGAAACGCCCGCGCGTCGACCTCATCACGGTTATAGCTAAGTTGGACGCTGCCAGCACTGCAACCGCAGTGAAACACAACAGGAGCGGGAGCGCATAATCGAGCCCGAAATGGACAATCAGCACAGTCGTAAGTTGGCCCGCCGCCGCGATCCACCGGATTAATAAAATGGTGCGCAAGCGGACCGCTACCGCAGGTAAGTTTTGTGCCGTCGAGGGGTCTGTCATTTTGATAGGCGACCATGGCCGGAAGCCTTTCGCAAGTCCCGGTGGCGACATGAGAGACGCTTCGACACTTGCCCGGATGGTTGAGATGCCGCAATTAGATCGGCAAAGCAGGATAGGAGCGAAAATGAGCCGCGAAACCCGCTGGTGGTGGATTCGCCACGCACCGGTCACCAGTCATGCTGGCCGCATATACGGACAACAGGATGTCGAAGCAGATTTCACCAACTCTGAGGCGGCGCTCGGAGGTCTCGCTGCCCTCTTGCCTGAAGATTTGGTCCTCATCACGAGCGATCTGAAACGTGCTGTCACGACCGCAGACGCAATTGCCATGGCCGGCGCCGCATGGCGCCAGACGGAACACGAACCAGGGTTCCGCGAACAACATTTTGGTGATTGGCAGGGCTTGTCGTCGGAAGAGTTAGCTACGGTCCGAGAAAAGCTGCCGCATTCTGGCTGGCTGGCGCCTGCCTTCGAACGCCCGCCTAATGGCGAGAGCTTCTCCGATGTGATTGGCCGCGTCGTGCCCGCCATCATCCGTCATACATCGCAGCACACCGGTAGGGATATCGTGGCAGTTGCTCATGGTGGCTCAATTCGAGCCGCACTCGCCTATGCTCTCGAATTGGATCCAGAATCGGCGCTGTCTTTCTCTCTTGAAAACCTGTCATTAACCCGGTTAGACCACATCGAGACGGGAGATGATTCCGGTGTGTGGCGGATCGTCTGCGTCAATCGCGTATTTGCATAACACCATCAATCTTTTCCTTAGAAAGTCTTGAACATGGGTTTATCGGCATTTCAAAGCATTGGCGGCGTCGCGGTCTTGATTTTTCTCATCGCTTTGTTGGGGTGGCTGCACTACACCCGCCCTCGGACACAAAGTTTTGTACCCAAAAAGTCATCACTCGGTTTCGGATACGAATGGACCGCGACGCCGCTCAGGAAGGCAAAAGCCGATTTGATTGCGCGTTTCCCGGAACTCGAATCCATTATGCAGGGCCGAAACGGCGACGGCGTTCAATTGATCCGTTTCGGGCTGTTTAATATGACAGAGGAGATCATCGAACCGGGACAAATTATACGGCCTGTCGAAATCTATTTTTCGGAGGATGCGCGTCTCTTATCAGCGGTGTTTAGCGAAGCGCTAAAGACCGAGCCGCAGATCAAATTCGCCCCCACGATAGAGGATAATTTTGCGCGCCTCCCTCAAGAACGCATGAATCCACGCTCGACACTCATTTATAATTTTATCGTGGCGGGTGGCACGGGCCCGGTGGACGTCACTGGCGAGACGATGGGCCACGGGGCCATCAAGCGCGTTGGGTAATCGTAATTCGAGTACATTTCGTTAGTTCATTTGATCCCAACACTATATATTGTGGACAAAGAATAAATTTTAAATAAATCGCCAATGGAGGCTCTCCAATGACGTTTCCGCGCTGCTGTTTTCTCGCTATGGCAATGGTCGCATTCGCGGCGGGGCCGAGTCATGCCCTGACCGACCAGGAAGAAATGGTCCAGAAAGCCAATATTACAGTACAAAAGGTACTGCAGAGCAAAGACATAGGCGACAGGGTTGTCGACATGCTAACGAAAGCGAAAGGCGTGTTAATTTTCCCAAATTTATACAAAGGTGCGCTTTTTTTTGGTGCGGAGGGCGGTAGCGGCGTCTTATTGGCGAAAGGCAATGAGGGTCGATGGAGTTACCCGGCATTTTATTTCCTCGGATCCGGCAGCTTTGGCCTGCAGATCGGAGCTCAGACCGCGGAAGTCATGCTTCTAATCATGACAGAGCGGGGCTTGAATGCGGTCCTCAATCAGAAAGTCAAGATCGGAGCGGACGTCAACGCTGCGATCGGTCCGTATGGCCGCGGCGCGAAGGCGGCGACCACGGCGAATTTAGGCGCTGATATTTTTACCTATTCCTTAAATCAAGGTGCCTTTGTAGGCTTTAGCGTTGATGGTGCCGTCATTTATCCTCGTTCGGAATGGACAACTGGATATTACGGCGATAATGGCGCCGCTTCACGCGCGGTCGTCATCGAAGGTAAGTTCGCAAATCCCCATTCGGACGCTTTGCGTGAAAGCCTATTTCAAGCTCGATAGAAGACTCACCCCACCAAGATGAGGCTGGCAACTGCCAACCCCGCTGCCAGCGCCGCGTGCAGGACGCATGTATACCCGAAAAGCATCATAGCGCGGTGGGCATCTCGGCTGGTCAGTCGGGGGCTTCCGTCCCCGAACCACGACAAGCGCCGACCTTCGGCGGAATGCGGGCCCCCAATCTCTATGGATAGAGCACCGGCAAACGCAGCCGCTGGCCAGCCATATGCGACATTGGAGAGAGAATTCGCCTTCGCATACATGGTACGCCATGCCCGGATGGGCCGCGCCGTCGGCGCCAGTAGGCTTGCTGCAACAACCAAATGACCAGCAATCCATCCTGGAATGGCGCCGGCAAGAACTTCCATGCGATACGCCATCCAACCGAATCCAGCCTTCGTTTCATCATCATGCGCCAAACTTCGAGACGATGCGATGATTGCCGCGTAGAGTAGCAAGCCCGGCAGGCCCAGCAGAAAATACCAAATCACCGGTCCGAGAAGCCATCGTCCAAGCTCACCTGCAAGATGTTCGGTAAGCGCGCGGCAGATACCGTGTTCGTCCAGCAGATCCGCATTGCCGCGATGAAAGACACTCACTCGTTTACGGGCTTCGGGCAATCCATCACGGGTCAATGCCCTGACCGTGCGCGACGCGTCGCTATAGCTACCGCGTTGGGAGACGAGCAACATGACCAACGCCAAATCAACCACCCATCCGCCCCGGAATGTCGCCGACCACGCCGACAACCCCCAACCCGCGAGCATTGCCAATGAACATAAGAACAAGTTGACGATAGCCCCCCGGACGATAAGTGCGCGCGGACCACGGCTACTCTTGTTCAAGCGTCGCCCGAAAAACCCGGCTACACGCTGGAAAACGAGAAAGGGGTGAGGCATCAAGCTAAACAACCAAGAAATCCGACCAAAGACCGCTTCCAGGAAAAGCGCGATACATAACAGCCCAAATCGGTCCGTCGCAAAGGCTCCCAGTTCCGGATAATCATACATATTTGCAGAATGAGGGCAGAATACAGTAACGGTCAATCACCAAGGCATATTGAACTGACAGGTCGGTTCGCATTGGATAGCTTCTCCTCATGCCCGTATTCGATTCTTATCTGATGGTCGATTGGAGCGCCGCCAACACGCCGAAGCGCGGCGCCGACAGTATTTGGCTCGGTCTGACAGCGCGTCGACGCAGCGGCTACGTGTTGTCTGTTATGGAGAATCCTTCGACCCGGGCTATGGCTACCGAAAGAATCATTCAACTCGCATCGAACGCGCTCAACCGCGGCCGGCGTATGCTCATCGGCTTCGATTTTCCGTTTGGATTTCCCGTCGGCACAGCTCAGCGCCTCGGGTATCGCGGACTTGCATGGCGGAACCTATGGCAAACTTTAGAAGACGAGATCTCGGATCACGAAGACAATCGCAACAACCGCTTTGATGTCGCAGAAAGCTTGAATGTCCGACTGACGGACGAAGCTTTCCCATTTTGGGGATTGCCGAGGGAAGAGACCCGCAGCCATTTGTTGCGACGCGGGCGACGCCCGCATGGGTCGGCCGATTTGCCTGAGCGGCGGCTCTGCGATCGCTTGGTCCCGTCGACACAGCCGGTCTGGAAACTTGCAGGAGCCGGATCCGTAGGCAGCCAATCGCTGACTGGTATCCCCCGGGTGTGGCAAATTCGAAAGGCGCCCGAATTGGCTTTCAACTGCCATATCTGGCCGTTCGAGACTGGACTGCGGTTCTA
Source organism: uncultured Rickettsiales bacterium (assembly GCA_913046825.1). Next base: position 6,609 of record CAJWTF010000015.1, read on the forward strand.
CCCCCGCCCCTCGGTCATACTTGCCGAGGTCTATCCTTCGCTTGTCGCACCTCAAATTCTAACGGGACGGCCCAAGGACGCCGGACAAGTTGCTGCGATTGGGCGGCGCTACGCCGAGTTGGATACCGAGGGTTTGCTGGAGTCGCTGTTCGAGGGAGACCCGACACTCACTGCGGACATTCGCCAGGGTGTGGAGACGGAAGAGGCTTGGATCCTCGGGGTTCGCGACCGGAACATTCTTTAATCTCTGATGCCCAGCCTCTCAAATAAGCGCAAGATGCGTTTATCGCGGCTTTGCCGCGCCCAACCCAGCACGCTGCGACCTGTATAGTCGCGCAAGGTAAAATCCGGATTCCGCTGCATCATCAATTCAACCTGGGCGAGGCAACCTTCTTTGGAGCCCAACATCAACGGCGTCATGCCTTGCCGGTTCTGCACATTCGGACTAGCACCAGCATCGAGCAAAATTCGTGCGATTTCCAGTTGATCGTGAATGGCCGCCAACGCCAAAGCCGTATTTCCCTGATTGTCTTTCGTGTCGATTTTGTCTGTAGCCGCAACGATCGCGGCAACGATATCAAGATCACCGGCCGCAGTCGCGATCATCAGCGGGGTCTGGCCGATGCTATCGCGCACCTCCGTCGTGTCACCACGTGCAATGTGTTCGCGCCCCGCCAACAATTCACCCGTGCGAGCGGCGATGATGAATGGGTGTTCGAATATCAGGCGTGAGCGTTGTGCAAAGACCGGATCAACGTTGATCCATCCAGCCCAGATGAGACTCAAGCTAAGAAGAAGCCAAGCCGTTTTACGACCGACGATGCTATTCATGACAACGCCCCTCCCCTAAGGATTGGTCGTACGAAAGTTCGTACTTCTACGCGTGCGGAATTTTGATCGTATTCGGCATTGGGATGCAAGCGCTAGACAACGTTGACGACTTTTTGTGGTCTACTGGGAACCCAAACGCTAGGCTGAAGCATGGGTTGGCTTTCCTTTCACGTGATCTCGTTGTTGCTAGCTTCGGCGGCATTCCGCGGCATGATATTGTTCACGCTGTGCTTTGCACCTGTCAAATTCTCAGCGCTGGAACAGCCGCAGGCGTCGCAGTTGATGCGCCATCTCTTTACCCGCTATTACTTCGCCTTATCGATTATCTCGGTGCTGGCCGCCAGGTTTTTGGAACCGGGAGGAAACTTCGGATTGGAGATCGCGATATTTGTCGGCTGCGTAGGTGTCTTAAGGCACATCCTGTTACCTCGGATGGAGGCGCTGCGGGAAGCGGACCAGATCGCCTTCAATCGCTTACATCGAACGAGTGTCGTCGGCAATTTCGCGCAATTCGCAGCCGTTACCATCGCGTTAATTGGGCTCGCCCAATGAGCGATCTACCTTTCTGGCGTCGCAAGCGTCTCGAACAGATGACACGTGAGGAATGGGAATCTCTTTGCGACGGCTGCGGCAAGTGTTGTCTGCACAAGCTTGAGGATGCGGATACAGGTGAAATCGCCATGACCGACGTTTCCTGCAGCTACCTCGATCTTCAGACCTGTCGCTGCTCCGACTACGCCAATCGCCAGTCCAATGTTCCAGATTGCGTGAAATTAACGCGAGCGAACTTGCCGACATTACGATGGCTGCCGGGAACTTGCGCCTATCGTCTGATCTATCAAGGAAACGATCTGCCAGAATGGCATCATCTTGTTTGCGGGGATAAGGAAGCCGTTCATCGCGCAGAAGAATCCGTCCGCGGCGACGCGATCTCGGAAGCTGAAGTGGAGGACTTAGAGCGTCATGTCACAGATTGGCTTCACAAAGCCAGTGGTGAGTGGACTTTCTTACCAGAGAGCCAGAACAAAGAGCGTGAGTAATTTTACTGCGTATTAATAGATAGATAGACGGTTTTTTTTAATTGTTCGATTTGCAGTTCATCGGTATGATAATCGATCGCTTTACATTCGCAATTGAAGTCTCATATACAGCAACATGTCCGACGCACGCCCATATACTTGCGTTTTAGAGCGGCTCAAAAACGCTGAACTTCGACCGACCCGGCAACGGCTGGCACTCGCAAAATTATTGCTGGAAGAGGGCGACCGACATGTCACCGCAGAGCAACTTCATTGCGAAGCGGCTGATGCTGGAATCAAGGTTTCCCTCGCTACCGTTTATAATACGCTGCATCAATTCACCAAGGCAAAATTGCTGTGCGAAGTGGTCGTCGAATCAGGTCGCGCCTACTTTGATACGAACACTGACGCGCATTACCATATTTTCCATCAAGATACCGGTGAATTGCGCGATATCCCCGACGATGCTGTTTCGACCTTAGCGTTGCCAGATCTTCCGGCCGGTACCGAGATCGATCGTGTCGACGTTATAGTGCGCGTGAAGAAGAAAATATAATAATTAATTAAATCCAATATTTTAGAATACATTTTATAATAATTCTATTGTGTTGACTCTGCCCTCTCCCGTGCCCATATAAGATAAGCGGGAGAGATTGCCCGGCATGTGCCTATTCGGCACAACAAACACGATGAGTGAGGAGAGAAATTATGGCGTCCCTAAAAGGCTCGAAAACTGAAGAGAACCTCAAAGCCGCTTTCGCCGGCGAGAGCCAGGCGAACCGCCGCTATCTGTATTTTGCCCAAAAGGCGGATGTCGAAGGTTACAACGATGTCGCCGCTGTTTTCCGGTCGACTGCGGAAGGCGAGACTGGCCACGCTCACGGCCATTTGGAGTACCTCGAAGAAACCGGCGACCCCGCGACAGGCCAGCCCATCGGCGGTACTGCCAATAATCTGAAAGCGTCGATTGCCGGTGAAACGCACGAATACACGGATATGTATCCGGGCATGGCGCGTTCGGCACGCGACGAAGGATTCGACGAAATTGCAGATTGGTTCGAAACCTTGGCAAAAGCCGAGAAGAGCCATGCGGGCCGCTTCCAGAAAGCTCTGGATGCGATGGACTCTTGAGAAGAAACTGGGAGGCGTAATCCCTGAGGCCTATCAGGAGCGCGCGGCTGAGACGCCAAGCGCTCCTGCAAAGCCGTCGCCGCAATTCATAATGGAAGCCTGTGATGAAAGAAGGCAGTCTCGACGCGCCTCAACGGCACCCTTTGGCTTGGACCGAAGACGCTTTTTACGACGAGCTTCAACTCGACGAAGAGCTACGCCGCGTCTTTGATATCTGTCACGGATGTCGGCGATGTTTTAATCTTTGCGACAGTTTTCCACGTTTGTTCGACCTGATTGACGATTCGGAAACAGGCGAACTGGACAGCGTGGACAGCATAGAATTCAAACCCGTCGTCGACGCCTGCACACTCTGCGACATGTGCTACATGACGAAATGTCCCTATGTGCCGCCGCATGAGTTCAATCTCGACTTTCCGCATCTGATGCTGCGCTACCGCGCCGTCGAAAAGCGCAAAGGCACGATCGGCACCATCGATAGCGAGCTAGCTAAGACCGATAGAAACGGCCGTGTCGCCGGCAGAATGTCCGCTGTCGCCAATTGGGCGTCGGATACAGAGAACGGTTTTACCCGCCCGTTGATGGAATCCGTAGCAGGTATCGACCGCAACGCCAAATTGCCGAAATACCACGCTAAGAGTTTTGAGGCGCGCGCGAAATTCGCACCGCCGACACGCAATACTGACGCTCCAGCATCCGACCGTAAGGCGGTGATTTATGCGACGTGTTTCGCCAATTACAACAGTCCCGAGATCGGCATTGCCGCACAAGGCGTTTTAGCCCGCAACGGCGTCGAGACCGAGGTCGTCTATCCCGGTTGCTGCAGCATGCCTCAGCTGGAACAAGGTGATATCGCCGCTGTCGCCAAAAGTGCCAAACAGGTGGCAGGCGAATTCCGCGATTGGATCGAGAAAGGCTATGACGTTATCGCCCTGGTGCCGAGCTGCGCCCTGATGATGAAATTCGAGTGGCCGCTGATCCTGCCGGAAGATGAGAGCGTGAATACACTCTCCAACGCCACATTCGACATCACCGAATATATTGTCGATATCGCGAAAAAAGAAGGCCTTGCCGAGGGACTATCCCCGCTCGATGGCGGGGTCGCCGTTCATTTAGCCTGTCATGCACGCGCCCAGAATATGGGTGCCAAGGCAGCAGAGATGATGCGCCTCATTCCCGACGTCGACGTCTCGATCATCGATAGATGCTCCGGCCACGGCGGCTCTTGGGGCATTAAGAAGGAAAACTTCGAAACCGCGATTAAGGTCGGTAAACCTGCCGCGCGGCAGGCGCTTTCCAGCAATAAAAAGCATATCGTCTCGGAATGCCCCTTAGCGGGCATGCATCTGGGACAGGGTCTAGGCCGATTGGCCGATGCCAAAACGCCAGCCTATGAAATCGCGCCGCACCCCATCATCCTCTTCGGCCGCGCCTACGGCGTCGCCATTTAACGAGGAAGGAAAAGACAGATGTCCGTCAAGACAGAGCTTACCCGCGAAGACATCATGCCGATGGAGGAGTATGCAAAGGTCCGCAAGGAACGGCGCAGCGCCATCGTCGCTTTAAAACGCAACCGCCGCATGGAAATTGGACCTGTCGCGGTCTGCCATTTCGAAAGTTATGACAGCATGTGGCAACAGGTCCACGAAATGTTGTTCATCGAACGCGGCGGCGAAGAGCAAATCGCCGACGAGTTGAATGCATATAATCCGATGATCCCAAAAGGACGTGAGCTTGTCTGCACCGTCATGTTCGAAATAGATGAGCCAATTCGCCGTAAGAACTTTCTCTCAAAGCTCGGCGGCGTCGAGGAGACGATGACGATCGCGTTTTCAGGCGAAACCGTGACCGGTGTGCCGGAAGCCGATGTCGACCGGACCACGGCGGACGGCAAGGCCTCATCTGTACAATTCCTGCATTTCCCGTTCACGCCCGCGCAAATCGCTGCTTTCCGAACGCCGGATACTCAGATCATTGTTGGGTTCGGACATTCAGAATATTCGCATCTCGCAGTCATGCCAGAGGCCACGCGGGCCGCATTAGCACAAGATTTCGCCTGACAGGCCATTTTGAGTCGTCAGGGTCGGGTCTCGGTCTTGCGCAATCCCCAGAAACCTTCGCGCCGAATCCAGCCTTCGTAGCCATCGACTTCGACTCGGCACCAAGCAGGCGTGCATTTTCCCAGCTCTGCGACCATACCGCGGCCGAGACGCGCGACCGCTGGCGCTTCATCACTTGAGCGCCGCCGTATCGTGACCGTCCGTCCGGTAACAATGATGCTGCGGCGGTTGGAGAGCATTGCGCGGTGGACCCAACCCTCGGCACCTTCCCAGTCACGGATTTTGCGCCAAGTGTCATATTCCTGGACCACCTCGACTGGGATCAATTTCTGGCGAAACTTCCATTTAATCGGATAGCGAACCCCAGGCCCGACCCTAACATTCACTTCATCGGAACGAAGAGAGACAAATCGGCGTCGAGTTGCGCTCTTGGGCCGAGCGCGCAATCGATCTTCTGTTTGCGCCAGTTGTATTATCGGAGACGGCCCAGCCTTCGCCGAATTGGGTGTTAGGTTCGTGTAGTTTATCCCGAGCAAACAAACCAAAATTCCCCCAGCACTGGACAAAGTGAGGCCCCGCCGTGTAAATGCGGAAAAATTGGGATCGCCGGATTTGGGCATGAACGCAAAAAAACCTCTCGTCATCGTTACCCGCAAACTCCCCGACGTAATCGAAACGCGGTTGATGGAGCTTTTCGACACGCGCCTCAATTTGGAAAACACGCCAATGTCGCAAGCGGAACTAGCGGCAGCGGCAGCGGAAGCGGATGTTTTGGTGCCAACCGTCACCGACCGAATCGATGCCAGGATATTGTCTCAGGCGACCAATAACCTCAAGCTAATCGCATCCTTCGGCACGGGAATCGACCATATCGATTTTACCGCCGCCAAGGCGAAAGGCATCACCGTCACCAATACACCCGGGGTTTTGACGGAAGATACCGCCGATATGACCATGGCGCTTATTCTCGCCGTCCCGCGCCGATTGTCTGAAGGGGAACGCTTGATACGAGCCGAGAAATGGGAAGGCTGGGGACCGACCCTTATGCTCGGCCATCGCATCGGCGGCAAACGTCTCGGTATTATCGGCATGGGGCGGATCGGTCAGGCGGTCGCTCACCGGGCCCGTGGTTTCGGGCTCTCGATCCACTATCATAATCGCCACCGCGTACACGAAGAGATCGAGACGGAACTTGAAGCGACATATTGGGAAAGCCTGGACCAGATGCTTACCCGTATGGACATCATCTCGATTAATTGCCCGCATACGCCGGCGACTTTCCACCTACTGTCACAACGCCGCCTTAAACTCGTAAAGCCGCACGCCTATATCGTCAACACCAGCCGGGGCGAAGTGATCGACGAGAATACGCTGACGCGGATGTTGGCAAATGGCGAGATCGCGGGCGCCGGACTCGACGTCTTCGAGAACGAACCAGCGGTCAACCCGAAGCTATTGCAGCTGGAGAACGTCGTGCTGATTCCGCATATGGGCTCAGCTACCCTCGAAGGCCGGGTCGACATGGGCGATAAAGTCATCGTCAACATTAAGACATTCGCCGACGGTCATACACCGCCGGATCGTGTCATGGAGACAATGTTTTAGTTAGTCGGCCGCCTCGGCGGTTCTCAAGCTCGTAATCGTCGGATTATCGCCGCAAAGCACACAAGCAGGATCGCGCCTCACCTTGAGGCTTCGCGTGTCCGAATTCATTGCGTCATAAAGAATCAAGCGGCCCGACAGGCTCCGCCCCAAACCCAGCAACTCTTTCAACGCTTCCGTCGCCTGCATGGTGCCGAGCACACCTGCGATGGAGCCAAAAATACCGGCTTGCTCGCAACGGGGCACCAGGCCGGGGCCGGGCGGATGCGGGAAGATGCAGCGATAACAGGGCACGTCGCCTTCCCCGTACGCCTTAATGGTTGTGAGCTGCCCTTCGAATCGGAGCAAGGCGGCCGAAACCAACGGCGTCTTCGCAAGATAACAAGCGTCGTTAATCATATACCGGGTGTCAAAATTATCGCTGCCGTCCAACACTATATCGTACTCGCCGATAAGCTTGAGCACATTCTCCGGCACGATGCGGAACGGATGTTTGCGCACCTCAACCTCTGGATTGATCGACTGCAGACGGTCTGCCGCGCTGTCCACTTTCGGCCGGTCGATATCCTCGGTCCCGTGTACCACCTGGCGCTGCAGGTTTGTGATATCGACGACATCATCGTCGACGACACCAAGCGTGCCGACCCCCGCAGCTGCGAGATACATCAGCACCGGCGATCCTAGACCACCGGCGCCAACCACCAGGACCTTCGATTGCAGCAGTTTGATCTGGCCTTCCTCGCCGACTTCTTCCAGGACAACGTGGCGCGCGTAGCGCATTAATTGGTCGTCGCTGATTTCTTCCATCACGGCCTCACAACTTGTCGAAAAGCGGCGTCGAAAGATACCGCTCCGCGAATGACGGTATGATCACCACAACACGCCGTCCACTCATTTCCGGGCGCTCGCAGAGCTCGACCGCAGCGGCCAGCGCCGCTCCCCCGAAATCCCAACAGGTAGACCCTCAAACGCCACCGTCTGCCGCGCCAGGCGAAACGCGGTCTCCTTGGCGATCGAAATGACCTCGTCGATCAATCCCGTATCCAGAATCGATGAAATCAACCCAGCGCCAACCCCTTCGATCAAGTGTTGGCCAGGCCGCCCACCGGATAGGGTCTGGCTGTCTTCAGGCTCAACGGCGACGACCCGGATTTCCGGATTGCGCGCCTTCAGCAACGCGCCGCATCCCGTCAAAGTGCCTCCAGTGCCGACACTGGTCACAAACGCATCAATGCGCCCACCGGTATCGCGACAAATCTCTTCCGCCGTGGTCTGGTGGTGAATTTCCGGGTTGGCCGGATTGTCGAATTGCTGTGGCATGATCGCATCAGACAATTCTTTGACCAATTCCTCCGCCCGGTCGATGGCACCCCGCATACCACGCTCGGCAGGTGTCAATTCCAACTCCGCACCGAGAAACAGCAGCATACGCCGGCGCTCCATCGACATCGATTTGAGCATGGTCAGAACCAGACGATAACCTTTCGCCGCAGCCACGAACGCCAGCGCGATTCCCGTATTCCCCGACGTCGGCTCAACCAACACGGTTTTATCGGTGATCCGGCCTTCACGCTCCAAGGCCTCAATTATGGCGAGGCCGATGTGGTCCTTGACCGAGCCTAGTGGATTGAAGAATTCCAACTTTGCCAAAATCTCAGCATCGATACCGACCTTTTCCGCCAGTCGCGAAAGGCGTACCAAAGGCGTATTGCCGATGGTTTCCAGAATACTGCCGCAAATCCGCTTGGCGGCAGGCTCCTCGCTATCGTGCAACGACGCCATACTCACCCTTTCGATCAAATCGCAAAATCGACCTCGATGGGTTGATTGCCGCCTTCGACACCCGAGTCGCGGGCGCGGCGGCACAGATCCTCGATGCTGATCTCTTCCAGTTTCCCGATCGCTTCGTCCTGAAGTTCCTGCCAAATGGGGCGTAACACCTCGCGGCCTAATTGCGAACTCGTGGAGCTCTCAACGGGATCGCTGGTGTCCTCCATCGCCGCCACGATACGCGTGATCTGTCCCAAGGTGACGCGCCGACGCTCCCGCGCCAACCGATAGCCACCGCGCGGACCGCGCACCCCGCGCAAGACACCCTCGCGCACCAATTGCTGCAGTACTTGTTCCAAATAGCGGCGCGGAATGTCCTGGCGTGTTGCGATATCTTTGCTTTGCACCGGCGTGTCGGCGGTGTGATAGGCGATATCGACCACAGCCTCGATAGCAAACATCAATTTCCGCGATAGGCGTAGCATTCCAGTCTAGCCTCCGTCCGTGCCGGTGGAGCCGAATCCGCCCGCACCACGCTCGCTATCGCTCAGACTGGAAACAGCATTCCAGGAAAGTTGCGAGACCGGGGCCACAACCATCTGCGCGATCCGCATGCCACGTTCGACCACGAATATTTCTTGGCCGAGGTTCACCAGGATCACGCCGATCTCTCCGCGATAATCAGCATCGATGGTCCCCGGCGTGTTCAACAGCGTGAGGCCGTTCTTCAAAGCAAGTCCGGATCGGGGACGGATCTGAGCTTCAAATCCAGAGGGAAGCGCGATGGCAATTCCCGTCGGGATCATCGTGCGTTCGCCCGGTGCCAACGAGACCGGTTCGTCGACCGCGGCCAACAAATCCAATCCGGCGCTGTCAGGCGTGGCATAGGCCGGCAACGGCAGATCGGCGCCGTGTGCCAATTGAACGATATCAACATCGACGTGGGTCATTCGGCACTTCCCATATGCGCGGCAATCCGTTGCGCCAGGCGTTCGGCCACCTCTTGTTTGGTCATGCGCGGCCAATCCTCGACAGCGTCTTCATGAACGAAATGAATAACATTCGAGGCACCACCGAAGGTTCCCGTCTCCGGCGACACGTCATTCGCCAAGATCCAGTCACAGCCCTTGCGTTGGCGTTTCTCAACCGCGTGTTCCACGACCTTCTCGGTTTCCGCCGCGAAGCCGACGACGAGGCCGGGGCGCCGATTCTCCGCTTGCGAGAGCGTACGCAAGATATCCGGATTCTCGGTCAATTCGAGCGCGGGCAGCCCACCACGGTCCTTCTTCAATTTCTCGGAGGCAACAGTCGCAATCCGCCAATCGGAAACCGCAGCGGCGCAAACCGCAATCTCGGCAGGCAATGCAGCCTGGCAAGCAACCAGCATATCGGCGGCGGATTCCACATGAACGACACTGACCCCGGCGGGGTCAGGCAGTGCGACCGGGCCCGTAATCAAGGACGTTTCCGCGCCGAGTCCCGCAAGCGCCGCGGCAATCGCGTGGCCCTGCTTACCGGAGGAATGGTTCGACAGATAGCGCACGGGATCAATGGCTTCGCGCGTCGGCCCGCTTGTCACCAGAGCGCGGCGACCCGCAAGAGGGCGGGCGCCCGGACCGGCAAAATGATTTTCAATGGCCTCAACAATAGTCATCGGCTCCGACATGCGCCCTAGCCCATATTCACCGCACGCCATGTTCCCCGCATCGGGCCCGATTTGGATCAGGCCGCGTGATTTCAATATTGCGATATTGGCTTGCGTGGCGGGATGCTCCCACATCCGGACGTTCATCGCTGGGGCGAACATTATCGGTTTGTCCGTGGCCAGCAACACTGTCGTCGCCAGATCATTTGCGAGCCCACCCGCCATCCGCGCCATGATATCGGCGCTTGCGGGTACCACGACCAATAAGTCGGATTCGCGTGACAGGCGGATGTGTCCCATCTCCGACTCGTCGGTCAGTGAGAAGATTTCCGTATAAACCTTTTCCTCGCTAAGGGCCGAGAGCGACAACGGCGTGACGAATTGCGCGCCGCCCGCAGTCAGCACACAGCGGACCGAAATGCCCCGCTCGCGCAGGCGTCGGATCAACTCCAGGGTCTTGTATGCGGCAATCCCGCCCGAGACGATTAACAGAACGCGTTTTTCAGCGGTCATATAGAACATCCTTGTGGGACGACGCCTTTTTACAGGCCCAAACTGTATTTAAGCTTTTGCTGTCGATTCGGCAAGAACCGCGCCCGCCAAATTCGACGTTAAGCCAGCTCGATCAAAAACAGCGCTGCGAGCCCCAGCGCCAACACAGTCGTGGCGATGCGCCAATATCGCCCACCCTTACCCTGCGCGTGAAATGCGGCAACGGTGTCCGGATGCAGGCGAATACCCTCCGCCGTCACGATGTCGGATAGGGTTTCGAGCTTCGAGAGATACAAGGGCAATCGTTCGACCCGGCGCGTCATTTCGCTCACGACGCCGCGCAACCGTGCTTCGGGTCCCCGGTTCTCCATAGCCCAGTCAATAATAAGAGGTTCGGCAAGCGTCCAAATATTCGAATCGGGATCGAGTTTCCGTCCGACCCCCTCCGCCACCAGCATGGTCTTCTGCAACAACAGCAATTGCGGCTGGGTTTCCATCTCAAACGTCCGGGTGACCCGAAAGAGCTGCCCCAACAGACGGGCGATGGAAATTTCGTTCTGCGACTTACCGAGGATCGGCTCGGCGATAGCTCGGCAGGCCTGACTGAACGCGCCTAGGGATTTATCGCGTGGCACGTACCCGGCGGTGAAATGGACTTCTGCGACCTTCTCATAATCCCGCGACAGAAAGGCGATCAGCATATCGGCGAGGAAATGTCGCGTCTCGCAGTCGAGACGGCCCATAATGCCAAAATCGACAGGGCTCAATACTCCGTCCGCGCAAACGAACATATTGCCCGGATGCATATCCGCATGAAAAAACCCATCGCGGAAAACCTGATTAAAAAACACGCGGGCGGATTGCGCCAACACGTTGCTTGGCAACAAGCCGGCCTCCTCAATACGCACAATCTCATCGATGGGAATACCGTCGATTCGCTCCAAGGTCATCACACGGTGGGATGTCCGTTCCCAATCAACCGCTGGCACGCGGAATTCTGGATCGTCCAAAAAATTCTCCGCCAGCTCTCCCGCCGCCGCCGCCTCCATCCGCAAGTCCATCTCAAGGGCCACAGTTTCCTCAAAATTGCGCACTACTTCGACCGGCTTCAGGCGTCGCGCCTCGGGCAGAAATCGCTCTACAAGGCGCGCGAACCACAAGAAGAAGGCAACGTCACGGGCGAAGGCGTCCTCAATCCCAGGCCGGAGAATTTTGACAGCCACGGCGATACCGTCATGACGCTCAGCAAAATGGACCTGGGCAATGGAAGCCGCAGCCACCGGCTCCTGATCGAAAGATGCGAACAGTTCGTCTTCACTGCCGCCGAGTTCTTGTTCCAATGTCGCAATGGCGTCCTTGGATGGGAAAGGCGGCAAATCATCCTGCAGCGCTGAAAGGTCATCCGCCACGTCGTCGCCAATTAGATCGCCCCGGACCGCCAAAGATTGCCCAAGCTTTATGAAAGTCGGCCCCAGGCTCTGCAGGGCCGCTGCCAAGCGTTCCCCTGGGCGCATCGTATCGGAGCGACGCTCCAGGAGACGCAACAATCCCACTAAACCTTTCGGAAGATCGAAAGCATCAAGTGGAAACAGCGCACCGTATCGAGACAGCGTCCACACCAGACGGAAGAGCCGCAGGGTATGGGCAAAACTGGATTTCATTTACGGCCTCGCGCTGGGCTGGAACATCGACGGGCTAAATCCGCCAACCCAAGTGAATGGCAGCGATCCCACGTGAGAGATTGCGGTAGGAGACTTGTTCGAGCCCCACCGCCGTCATGCGCGCTGACAATTCCTCCTGCGACGGGAAGCGGCGAATGCTTTCAACCAGATAACGATAGGCCTCTTCGTCATTGGCAACGACGCGGCCCAACAGCGGCAATATATTGAAAGAGAAACGATCATAGAGTTCCGCCAAGATAGGATTCGCGACACGGCTGAATTCAAGACACATAAACCTGCCGCCGGGCCGCAGCACCCGACGTGCCTCCAACAAGGCAGTATCGATCTGTGTTACGTTGCGCAAACCGAAGGCAATCGTATACGCATCGACGGAGCCATCCGGCAGAGGTAGCGCTTCCGCGTCTCCGACTGTCCACTCAATACCATCCCGGCAATTGAGATCGATCGATCGGTCGCGGCCGACCTCGACCATGCTTTGATTGATATCACAGACGGTCACACGCTCACCACCTGCCTCTCGAAACCGGAGCGCGATGTCACCCGTGCCACCGGCGACGTCGAGAAGATGCATGCCGGGGCGCGGGCGCAGTTGGTCGATAAAGCTCGCCTTCCAAAGCCGATGGATACCACCCGACATCAGGTCATTCATCAGGTCATAACGGTCGGCGACACTATCGAAGACGCCGCGCACCAATATCGACTTCTCGTCCGTTTCCACGTCGCGAAATCCGAAATGCGTCCGAGAGCCTTCACTGCCCGCATTCTTCTCCGTGCCGGAGACGATATTTTCCGTCCGTTCCATGGATGCGACGATAGCCTAGAGCGAGTAGTTTTGCTAGAACGGCGGTATGCCAGAATTACCAGAAGTCGAAACCGTTTGCCGCGGCCTCAGGCCAAAGCTCGAAGGCCAGAAACTGGAACGTGTGATCCAGCGGCGCGAGCATCTGCGGTTCCCGTTGCCGAAGGATTTCGCCGCCCGCCTGACTGGACGTACGATCAAGCGGATCGAGCGGCGCGCAAAGTATATGCTACTGCATCTCGACGACGGTTGGACCCTTTTGGGACATCTCGGCATGTCGGGCCGGATGACAATGATCGAGGGCGAGCCGCCCAGCGCCGGCAAACACGATCATATCGAATTTCTAACCAGAGCAGGCACGACGGTCCGATACAATGATGCGCGGCGGTTCGGCTTTATGGACCTGATTGAGACAGACCAGCTCGGGGCCCATTCGATGCTTCGAGATTTAGGCCCGGAGCCGCTCTCGAACGCCTTCAACGATACGGCGCTGAGCGAGGCACTGCAGGGGCGGCGCTCGCCGATCAAAGCCGCTTTGCTTGACCAGAAAATCGTCGCGGGACTCGGCAATATATATGTCTGCGAGGCGTTGTTCCGAGCAGCTATCTCACCGCGTCGCAGCGCATATACGATTCCAGGACGACGGGCCGAGAGATTGGTTTCAGCCATTCGCGATGTCTTGACCGCCGCCATCGCCGCCGGCGGATCTTCCTTGCGGGATTATGTGCAGGCGGACGGCGAGCTCGGATATTTCCAACACAATTGGCGCGCATACGGCCGCGAGGGCGAGATCTGCGGGGAAGACGGCTGCGGCGGCGTTATTTCCCGCATCGTGCAATCCGGACGATCTACTTTTTATTGCGGAAAACACCAGAGATGATCAAAGTGCGGCCATCATGCCTCACCTTCTCATAAACCTGCTCTCCGCCGGATTGCTGGCAGCCCATGCCGCAGCCCCAGCTATGGCACAGAATTTTGTGCCCGGATTCGAGGATATTCCGGTCATGAACGGCCTGCAGGTCGTGCCAAGGTCGGGCCACGTCTTCGATTCGCCAGCGGGACGTCTGGTCGAAAGCCACACCCGCGGCAATACCACCCGCAGCAAAGTTGAGGCGTTTTACGCCGAGACGCTCCTTGCGTTGGGATGGCAGCGAATTTCGGTGGGAAAGTACCGCCGCGAGAATGAATTTTTAACGGTTACAACATTGGGAGAAGATGGAGACCTGGCGGTCACATTTCGCCTCTCACCGAGTCGCCCATAGTATTTTACGAGACTTAAACGAGGAGAGCCTTTTCATGGCCTACGAACATATTTTAGTCGAAACCCGCGGCTCCGTCGGGTTGATCACCCTGAACCGCCCCAAAGCGATGAACGCATTGTGCGCCAATCTAGCACGCGAAATAGCAACGGCCGTCGATGCCTATGAGTCGGATGACAGTATCAGCGCGTTGGTGGTCACCGGTTCCGAGAAGGCGTTTTGCGCCGGCGCGGACATCAAGGAGATGTCCGATAAGAACTACATGGACGTTTATAAAGAAGATTTCATCACGGTAAATTGGGAGCGCCTGTCCCATTGTCGCAAGCCGGTAATTGCCGCCGTGGCCGGATATGCGCTCGGTGGTGGGTGCGAGTTCGCCATGATGTGCGACTTCATCCTCGCGGCCGATACCGCCAAGTTTGGACAGCCGGAGATTCTGATCGGCACCATCCCCGGTGCCGGTGGTACCCAGCGACTGACCCGATTTGTCGGTAAGGCGAAAGCCATGGAGATGGTCATTACCGGGCGCATGATGGACGCCGAGGAAGCGGAACGCGCGGGATTGGTTAGCCGGATTATTCCTGCGGCCGATCTCATCGAAGAAGCGATCAAGACAGCTGAAAAAATTGCCAGTCTGTCCCGGCCAGTCGTCATGCTGGCGAAAGAATCGGTGAACCGCGCATACGAGACCACGTTGGCTGAAGGAGTGCGATTTGAGCGCAGGTTGTTCCATTCGACCTTCGCGACGGAAGACCAGAAAGAGGGCATGGCTGCATTCGCGGAGAAACGTCCAGCCGACTTTAAACACCGCTGATTTGGGCGGAAATTTTTAACACTGAGTCGCCATGGGGCCGCCGTGATCTCGCATTCTGCTCGATTCCCTATAAATCCCAACGGTTCGGGCTTGACGGCGGAGCCATACGGCTTTAAAACCCCGACCGCTTGATGTTTATGACGAACGGAATTTGAAATGGCTAACAGCCGATCGGCGAAGAAAAGAATCCGACAAACAGAAGCCCGCAGCGAGCGTAATCGCGCACGCCGTAGTCGCGTCCGCAGCTACCTGCGCAAGGTCGAGGAAGCCATCGCCAGCGGCGACAAGGCCTCTGCCGAGACCGCGTACAAGGAAGCCATGCCGGAATTGCATCGTGGCACACAAAAGGGCGCATTTCACCGGAATACGACCGGGCGTAAATTGTCCGGGCTCTCGCGACGCATCAACGCGATGTAAAAATTGCGTCTGCATGAAGCATCCAGGCGGCCTCCGGAGGTTTTCGGGGTGCCGTTTTTTTGTGCGCATTTAGCTACATCTGGTGCCCAAACCGATTCGTTAAGAGTCAATAAGTTTATTTGAACTGTTCCCCTTTCAGTCCCGTTGCGGTTCCGATTAAGCCCCGTTACATTCGAATATGTGTCATCGTCTGGGGGGAACGCTGCGTCAACCTCTTCAAGAGTTGTTGGTGTAAAAATAACTTAATACTGTTGATGATAAGAAACGGTAATAAGATTGAAGTAATAAACTTCATTATTATTTATCAGTAGTTCTAAAGAGTATTGAAATTCCTACTCACGTCGGCAATCGGGGCGGGTCACCTGGAGAGCAACAATGAAGTGGGAATGCGTTACCTTGAATTCGCTGCTCGCCGGGTTGGGAATCCGGCAACGAAGCGATCAGACATGTTAGGGGCTGGCCGCGATGCGGACCGGTGTCGGAGCAATACCCGTCGCGCATTTGCGGACAGGAACTTATCGGGGTAACGGTCCGGATGGACGAGAAATACACAACTCAGTGGGCGCGGATTCGGGGGAGACTACGGGCGGAGTACGGCGAGGCTGCCTATCGTAGCTGGCTGAAGCCGATGACCCTCATCGGTGTCGACGGCCACCGCGTCCGGATATCGGTGCCGACAAGCTTCATGCGGGATTGGATCGAATCGCAATATGGCGAGCGCTTAGCTAGTCTTTGGGTCATAGAAGGCCAAGCAATCGAAGGAGTTGACATCTTCGTGGCCGACGGCGGCGTGGCAACCCAAGCGCCGCTGCCGGCGCCGAGTGCCGCCGCGCTGCGTGAGACCGAGGCGCAAAACAATATTAGTGCGCCGCTCGACCCTCGATTTACATTCGAAAATTTTATCATCGGCAAACCAAACGAGTTAGCCTTCGCCGCGGCTCGGCGCGTGGCGGAAGCAGAGACAGCACCTTACAATCCGTTATTTCTATATGGGGGCGTTGGCCTCGGCAAAACGCACCTGATGCACGCCATTGCCTTACAACTGCGTCAAACGCGACCGCAAAAGCATGTCGTCTATTTGTCGGCTGAAAAGTTCATGTATCAGTTTATTCGGGCGCTGCGGTTCCGAGATACAGTAGCGTTCAAGGAACAATTTCGTTCAGTCGATATTTTAATGATCGACGATGTACAATTTATCGCTGGCAAAGACAGCACGCAGGAAGAATTCTTCCACACTTTCAATGCTCTGGTTGATCAAAATCGGCAAATCGTGATTTCCGCGGACAAATCGCCGAACGATTTGGAAGGCATGGAAGAGCGCATGAAGTCGCGTCTCGGATGGGGTCTCGTCGCCGATATTCATCCAACGAACTACGAATTGCGTTACGGTATTTTGCAATCGAAGGCGGAAGATCTAGGAATCGAAATACCGCCGAAGATTTTGGAATTCCTGGCTCATAAAATTACCTCGAACGTGCGGGAGCTCGAAGGCGCGCTGAATCGCATCGTCGCTTACGCCAATTTGGTCGGGCGGACGATCACACTGGAGACAACGCAGGAGGTCTTGCACGACATCCTGCGGGCGAACGACCGCAAAGTGACCATCGAAGAGATTCAAAAACGTGTTGCCGAACATTTTAACATTCGGCTTTCCGAAATGTATTCTTCACGCCGCGCTCGCGCTGTCGCGCGGCCCCGGCAAATCGCCATGTATTTATCCAAGCAGCTCACAGCCCGCTCCCTGCCAGAAATCGGCCGAAAATTTGGCGGTCGTGATCACACGACGGTCATGCATGCGGTGCGCAAAGTGGAAGAATTGAAAGCCACGGATAACGGCTTCGGCGAGGATGTAGAATTGCTCCGACGCATGTTGGAGACCTGATCCGGCCCGCGGATGCAATCGGCAAATCCGCGCAAGAAAAAAAGGCGAAAATTCGTCCCTTGACCCCCTAAATATGTCGCAGATTCTAGCGACTCATGCTATAGTTTGTGTCCGTCTGGCTATAATGGCCTGATTAGGCGCATAGGTGCCCCATTCGGGGCCGCGCTAGGGTCGAAATATCTGCGTTAACATTCCGAATGGCATAAAAGACAACCATGAAACTTACCATCGAACGCGCCGCGCTCTTTCGTTCTCTCGGTCACGTACAAAGTATTGTCGAACGCCGTAACACCATTCCGATTTTGTCCAACGTGCTGCTCAGCACCAATGAAGGCCGCCTCGGCCTGACCGCAACGGATATGGATATCGCCATCGTCGAATCCGTTGACGCCATGATCGAGACTCCGGGCTCAACAACCGCGCCGGCGCATACGCTTTACGATATTGTGCGAAAACTACCGGACGGCGCACAAATTGAACTTGATACCGGTAATGGCGACGGACAAATGACGCTGCGGGCGGGTCGCTCGGAGTTTACACTGCAAACACTGCCGACCGAGGACTTTCCGCAAACCGATGGCGGTGATCTGCCGCACCGGTTCGCTCTTCCGGCGGCGGAATTGCGCGGCCTTGTCGATCGCACGCGCTTCGCCATCTCGACGGAGGAGACGCGCTATTATCTGAACGGCATCTTCATGCACACTACCTCTTTGGAGGGTAACAACGTTATGCGGACTGTTGCAACCGACGGCCACCGGCTGGCGCGTGTCGAAATGCCCGTGCCACAAGGTGCAGCGGGAATGCCCGGCATCATCATTCCCCGCAAGACCGTGACTGAGTTGCGCAAACTCATTGACGAAATTACCGACGATATCGATATCGCTCTCTCGGAGACCAGCGTCCGCTTCGCCTTCAACAACGCTGTACTCACTTCAAAACTGATCGACGGCACGTTCCCGGATTACGAACGGGTCATTCCGACCGGCAACGACAAATCCTTGAATGTAGATTGCCGCAGTTTTGCCGAAGCGGTCGATCGTGTCGCAACGATTTCCACCGAGAAATCGCGCGCAGTAAAACTCGCAGTGGCGGGGAATAACTTGGTGTTAACGGCATCCAGCCCGGATAACGGAACCGCGCGCGAGGAAATCTCCGTCGATTACGATGCCGCCGGCATCGAAATTGGGTTCAATGCACGCTACCTACTCGACATCGCACAACAGATCGAGGGCAGTGAGGCCGAGTTTATCGTCGCCGATGCCGCGTCGCCAACGATCGTTCGTGACAGTGCGGACGATAGCGCGCTCTACGTCTTGATGCCAATGCGGGTCTAGGGGGAAACATTCTGGCCAACGCAACATCGCTGACGAGGCCCGCGACGGCTTCTCTTGCCGTAACCCGTTTGCGGTTGACGGATTTCCGTAACTATAAATCGCTGGCGCTGGACCTGGAGCCGGTCCCGGTGATCGCAACGGGCTCGAATGGCGCGGGCAAGACGAATTTACTCGAGGCGATTTCGTTCCTATCCCCAGGCCGGGGTTTACGACAAGCCCGGCTGTCGGAGATCGACATCAACCCTACAGGTCTATCGGGCGCTACCGAAGGATGGGCTGTCGCGGCGACCGTCGAGACCATCCACGGCCCCATTGAAATTGGCACCGGCCGAATGGCGGAAGACGAAAAACGCGTGGTGCGTATCTCCGGCGCTCCAGCCAAAAGCCAGTCGGTTCTGGCGGAATATGTGAGCGCGGTGTGGCTGACACCGCAGATGGACCGCATATTCATTGACGGGCCCTCGGGACGGCGACGATTCTTGGATCGGTTGGCATTTGGCTTCGACTCCACACATGCGGGTCGGGTCAGCGCTTATGAAAGTGCCATGCGGCAACGAGGGCGCTTGCTACGGGAAGGGGCCGGCGACGATGTTTGGCTTGGCGTGCTGGAAAGCACGATGGCGGAACGCGGCGTCGCCATTGCCGCCGCACGACGCGAGATCGCCGACCGGCTCAATCGGGCCTGTGCGATCGGCGAGGGGCCATTTCCGCAGGCGCAACTGACGGTCGATGGCACGTTGGAAGCCTGGCTGGAGACCCTACCGGCGTTGGATGTGGAAGAGCGTATGCGACATGCCTTGGCCGAAAGTCGATGCGAAGAAGTGGATAACGCGCGCGCTCCCGTCGGCCCACATCGCTCCGATTTGCAAGTACGTCATGTGGAGAAAGATCAGCCCGCCGACCGCTGTTCGACGGGCGAGCAGAAAGCTTTGCTTATCGCCATCGTGCTCGCGGATGCGCGCCTGCGTGCCGCGGAACGCGATGCGGCGCCACTGTTATTATTGGACGAAGTGGTGGCGCACCTGGATCGCGATCGCAGAGAAGCTTTGTTCGACGAAATTTATGGCCTGAACGCCCAAGTTTGGCTGACCGGCACGGATGTAGCGACTTTCGATCGAATGCGAGATAGGGCGCAGTTTCTGGATGTTCAGGATGGATGCGCCCGCCTGATATCGTAAGAGAAAATAGGAAAATACAATGAGCGAACAAATCGCCGACGATATTGCAGGCGGAGATTACGGAGCGGATTCGATCAAGGTCTTGCGGGGCCTTGATGCGGTTCGCAAACGCCCCGGCATGTATATTGGCGACACCGATGACGGCACGGGCCTACACCATATGATCTTCGAGGTCGTCGACAACGCAATCGACGAAGCCATGGGCGGCTATTGCGATCGGATAGACGTCGTTTTAAACGGCGACGGCTCAGTCACGGTGGGTGATAACGGGCGCGGTATTCCAGTCGATATGCATTCGGAGGAAGGTGTGTCCGCGGCGGAAGTGATCATGACCCAACTGCACGCTGGCGGTAAGTTCGACTCCAGTTCTTACAAGGTCTCCGGCGGATTACATGGCGTTGGCGTCTCGGTCGTGAACGCCTTGTCGGCGGAGCTCAACCTCACGATTAAGCGAGACGGTAAGATCTATTCTATGCGTTTCAATCACGGCGATGCCGCAGGACCGCTCGAGATTACTGGAGAGACCAGCGGCGAAACCGGCACTCAGGTGAATTTCACGCCATCGGTCGAAACCTTTACCAAGACCGAGTTCGACTACTCAATCTTGGAACATAGATTGCGCGAACTCGCCTTTCTTAATCCGGGCATTCAAATCATCCTCACCGATGGCCGCAAGGCCGACGCGCCGACTGAAACCTTTCACTACGAAGGCGGCCTGCTGGAGTTCGCCCGCTACCTCGACCGCTCAAAGACGCCGGCCTTCGACCCACCGATCGTCATCGTGGGTGAGAAGGAAGGACTCGTCGTAGAAATGGCCATGCAATGGAACGACAGCTTCCATGAGACGATGCTGTGCTTCACCAACAATATTCCACAGCGCGACGGTGGCACACACCTCGCTGGATTCCGCGCCGCATTGACCCGCCAGATTAATAACTACGCAGCCGCAAGCGGAATCGCGAAACGCGAGAAGATCGGCATTACCGGCGACGACGCGCGTGAAGGCCTGACCTGTATTCTGTCGATTAAGATACCAGATCCAAAATTCTCCAGCCAGACCAAAGAAAAATTGGTCTCGTCGGAAGTGCGACCGGTGGTCGAGTCCGTCGCCAACGAAAAATTAAGCCAGTGGTTCGAGGAACACCCGGCCGAAGCCCGCAGCATTGTCCATAAAGTCGTTGAAGCCGCGGCCGCACGCGAGGCGGCGCGAAAGGCGCGAGAACTCACTCGACGCAAGGGCGCCTTGGACATTGCCAACCTGCCGGGCAAACTCGCTGATTGCCAAGAACGGAATCCGGAACTCTGCGAAATCTTCATCGTCGAGGGCGATTCGGCTGGTGGGTCGGCCAAACAGGCGCGGAATAGACGCCACCAAGCGATCTTGCCATTACGCGGGAAAATTTTGAATGTCGAACGTGCCCGCTTCGACAAGATGATCAGCTCCGTTGAAATCGGCACCTTGATCGCCGCCTTGGGAACTGGGATTGGGCGGGACGATTTTAATCCCGATAAGGTGCGCTACCACAAAATCATCATCATGACCGACGCCGATGTCGACGGCAGCCATATCCGTACCCTGTTGCTGACTTTCTTTTATCGGCAAATGCCGGAATTGATCGAACGCGGGTTCCTCTATATCGCGCAACCGCCGCTCTACCGAGTCCAGAAAGGCAAATCCGAAGTCTATCTCAAGGATGACCCCGCGATGGAAGAATTCCTAATACGCGAGGCACTGGGCAACTGCACCTTAATCATCGAAGAGGGTGAAGAGGTCGGCCGGGACGAACTGTTGCAAATCATGGAACAGTCTCGCCGAGCAAAATCGCTGCTAGAGCCGCTCTCCCGCAAGGTGGGGAATGTCGAAGTGGTCGAACAAACCGCCATTGCCGGCGCCCTCAACCCAGACGTCCTAGATGATCCGGAACAAGCGCAGCAAGCCGCGGAGTATGTGGCCAAACGTCTCGACGCGCTCGCCAACCCCCTGGAACGTGGCTGGGCTGGGACACCGCAAGAAGGCGGTGGATTATTGCTTTCACGCACGTTGCGTGGTGTCGCCCAGGTATTCAGGATCGATTCCGCGCTCGTCCGTAGCGCCGAAGGGCGCCGCCTGGATGCCATGACATCTTCGCTACAGCGCTATTTTGTACGCTACCCAACCCTGCGGGCGAAAGAAGATGAGCACCGGATCTCCGGTCCCACTGCATTGGTGGATAAGGTCATGGCGCTCGGCAGGAAAGGCATCGGCGTTCAGCGCTATAAAGGTCTCGGTGAAATGAACCCGGAACAACTCTGGGAGACCACAATGGATGAAAACGCCCGAACCTTGCATCAGGTGAAAGTTGGTCATGCTGACGAAGCGGGTGAATTGTTTACAACATTGATGGGCGACCTGGTAGAGCCGCGCCGCAATTTCATTCAAATAAATGCTTTGAAAGTCGAACGGCTGGATGTCTAAACGGGTGATACCCTCGGCATTGTCTTCGCCGCCGAGCTACGATAAAGGTAGTTCCGTCAAAGTCTTCTGTGAGATGGCGGGAAGGAACCGATCGTGACGTTTGAGCAAAAAAATAGCTACACTTTCGAAGAGCTTCTCGAGTGTGGCCACGGTCACATGTTTGGCGAGGGAAACGCGCAATTGCCATTGCCGCCGTTTCTAATGATGGATCGTATCACCGACATTAATGCCGACGGTGGGCCTCACGATAAAGGTTCTATAACCGGCGAACTCGATATCAATCCAGAACTCTGGTTCTTCAAATGTCATTTCGAGAATGACCCTGTCATGCCAGGTTGTCTTGGTCTCGACGCCATGTGGCAAATGGTAGGGTTTTTCCTGGGCTGGCTTGGCGGGCTCGGGCGCGGGAGAGCGATTAGCGTCGGTGAGGTCAAGTTTTCCGGTCAAGTTCTCGATACAGCGAAGAAACTAACTTATCAAATTAATATGAAACGGGTGATTATGCGTAAGCTGGTAATGGGGATTGCCGACGGCGTGATGAACGTCGACGGAGAGCCCATCTACGAGGCGAAAGATATTCGCGTCGGCCTGTTCACCCCCAGCGAACAATCCTGATGGAGCTGTCATGCGACGGGTAGTCGTCACTGGACTCGGTATCGTTTCCTGCATCGGAAATAACAAGTCAGAAGTCCTAGAATCATTGAAGGCCGGAACTTCCGGCATCGAACATTGCGAAAAATACGCGGAACTCGGTTTTCGCAGCCATGTTCATGGCCGCGTCAAACTGGATGTCGAGGACTTCTTGGACCGCAAGGTCCGACGGTTCCTCGGTGATGGCGCCGCGTATAACTTTATCTCGATGCAGCAAGCCATTGAAGATTCGGGCCTAGAAGAGTCGGACGTCTCGAACGAGAGAACGGGTCTGATTATGGGCTCCGGCGGACCGTCGACCAAAAACCTGCTTTGGTCTTGGGATACATTGCGCGAAAAATCAGCGAAACGCGTTGGGCCATATATGGTACCCCGCACGATGTCGAGCACCAACTCTGCCACGCTGGCGACACCATTCAAAATTAAGGGCGTTAACTACTCGATCACTTCGGCGTGCGCCACCAGCACCCATTGCATCGGCAACGCGGCGGAACTTATCCAATTCGGCAAGCAGGACATTGTCTTTGCCGGTGGTGGCGAGGAATTGGATTGGACCATGACCTTGTTGTTTGACGCCATGCCGGCCCTGTCATCAAAATATAACGATACGCCAACGACTGCCAGTCGACCTTACGACGCCAACCGGGACGGCTTTGTCATCGCCGGGGGCGGCGGCACAGTGGTTCTCGAAGAATTGGAACACGCCCTCGCGCGCGGCGCTAAAATTTATGGCGAAGTTGTCGGATACGCAGCTACGTCCGATGGCTATGATATGGTGCAGCCCTCTTCCGAAGGCGCTATGCGATGCATGCGTCTTGCCATCGCCGGCTTGAATGACCCTGTCAGCTATATCAATACCCATGGCACCAGCACACCTGTTGGAGACATCAGCGAATTGAAAGCAATTCGTGAAGTTTTTGGCGATAATGTGCCGAAAATCAGTGCCACGAAGTCTCTGACCGGGCACTCCCTTGGCGCGACCGGCGTCCACGAAGCCGTGTATTCGCTCCTGATGATGGAAAACCGGTTTATCGCCGGTTCGGCAAATATCGAGAATATGGACCCCGAAGCGGAAGCCTTCCCGATTGTCCAGGAGTGCGAAGAGGACGTCGATCTCGATATTGTCATGTCGAATAGTTTCGGTTTCGGCGGCACCAACGGCACATTAGTTTTCCGCCGTTATCAGTCCTAAAGCGACGGCAGCCAAACCCGTGTCCGACATCCCAATAGAAACCGAGGGCCCAAGCCTGAGCGCTAATCCCCTAATGTCCGGCAAACGCGGGCTTATCATGGGCGTCGCCAACGATCATTCGATTGCCTGGGGAATTGCTGAATTTCTGCATCGCCACGGTGCCGAGCTTGCTTTCACCTATCAAGGTGAAGCGCTTTGCCGGCGGGTTCAGCCATTGGCGGCATCGGTCGGCTCGAACATTGTTGTCCCATGTGACGTCTCGGAAGCCGGGAGCCTCGACGCCGCTTTCGATGCTGTTGCCAAGGAATGGTCGGAAATTGATTTCGTCGTCCACGCGATCGCTTATTCCGATAAGGAAGAGTTGAAGGGAAGTTACATCGATACGTCGCGGGAGAATTTCCTGCACACGCTCGATGTCTCCTGCTATTCGTTTACCGCAGTAGCGCAACGCGCCGCGCAATTTATGAGGCCTGGCGGTAGCCTGCTGACCCTGACCTATGATGGCTCGCAGCGCGTGATGCCGAATTATAATGTGATGGGTGTAGCGAAAGCCGCGCTTGAGGCGAGTGTGCGATATCTCGCCGCCGATCTCGGCGGGAAAGGCATTCGCGTAAATGCGATTTCGGCAGGACCGATGCGTACTTTGGCGGGTTCCGCCATCGGCAGTGCACGGTTCGTGTTCAAATGGCAGGGCGAGAACTCGCCACTGCGCCGCAATGTAACCTTGGACGATATTGGCGGGGCCGGCGTGTATTTGCTCTCCAATCTTTCCGGTGCTGTCACCGGCGAGGTCCTCTACGTGGATAACGGCTATAATGTCGTCGGCATGGCGGCGACACCGGCCTAAAGCTGTCCGTCACCTCACACTTCCAGCATTAACCGCAATGAAAAACGCGGCGGAACAAGTCCGCCGCGTTTTTACAACCGGGACATCTTTCCGGCAATTTAGCTTTCGTTGCGAGCACGGCCGCGGCGCGGCCGATCGCCACGCGGCGCGCGGGGCTCGACTTCAATTTCCTCACCGGTCTCCTGGTTGACCGACCGCATGGACAATTTAACCTTGCCGCGATCGTCGAGGCCGATAACTTTGACCTTCACCTCATCGCCAAGTGTGACTATATCGCCGACTTCACCGACACGCTCTTGCGCCAACTCGGAAATATGGACGAGACCGTCTTTGCTGCCAAGGAAGTTCACGAAAGCGCCAAAGTCCATCAGCTTTACAACCTTACCATTGTAAATCGTGCCGACTTCCGGCTCGGCAACGATGCCATTGATCCAATCGATCGCTCTCTGGCCGGCTTCTCCGTCGATCGCCGCAACCTTGATCGTGCCGTCGTCTTCAATGTCGACCTTGGCGCCGGTGACTTCGCAAATCTCGCGAATCACCTTACCGCCGGTGCCGATGACTTCACGGATCTTGTCACGCGGAATGGACAACGTTTTAATGCGGGGCGCGTTGTCGGACACGCTTTCACGCGCCGCGTTAATTGCCCGCTCCATCTCGCCTAGGATATGCAAGCGTCCGTCCTTAGCTTGGCCGAGAGCGATTTGCATGATTTCCTCGGTAATCGAAGTAATCTTAATGTCCATCTGCAACGAAGTGACACCCCTCGAGGTACCAGCGACCTTGAAGTCCATATCACCAAGATGATCCTCGTCGCCCAAGATATCGGAGAGAACGGCGAAATCATCTGCTTCCTTGATCAATCCCATGGCGATGCCTGCGACTGGATTGCCGAGCGGTACACCTGCGTCCATTAAGGACATCGAGGACCCACAAACCGTAGCCATCGAGGACGATCCGTTCGACTCCGTGACTTCCGAGACAACACGCATCGTGTAGGGAAAATCTTCCTTGGTTGGCAGCAACGGCCGAACGGCGCGCCACGCGAGTTTGCCATGGCCGATTTCACGACGGCCCGGAGAGCGCAGGAACGATGCTTCACCGACTGAGTAAGGCGGGAAGTTGTAGTGAAGCATGAAGGCTTCACGATACTCACCTTCAAGGGCATCGATGATCTGTTCATCTTGTCCGGTGCCGAGCGTTGTAACCACAAGCGCTTGCGTCTCACCCCGGGTAAACAAGGCTGAGCCGTGTGCACGCGGCAACACGCCGACTTCACAGTTGATTTGGCGAACTGTCTTGGTGTCGCGTCCATCGATCCGTTGGCCTGTCTTGATGATGCTGCCCCGGACGATGTCTTTCTCTACCTTCTTAAAGACGCCGGCGCCGATTTCCATATCGAGCTCTTCAGCCTCAAGAGTGGTCATGACAGTCTTACGTGCGGCACTCAACGCCTCCACGCGATCCTGTTTGACGATGATTTGGTAAGCTGCGGTCACAGGCTCCGCTGCAAGTTCCTTCACCCGTGCGGCAACCGTATCATACTGCTCCGGCGCACTCGGTAAATCCCAAGGCTCCTTGGCACAGCTTTCCGCAAGTTCGATGATCGCGTTGATAACCGCTTGGCTTTGTTGATGCCCGAAGGTCACAGCCTTCAACATCGTCTCTTCATCAAGCTCTTGAGCTTCCGATTCAACCATCATCACGCCCGCATTCGTTCCGGCAACAATGAGATCGAGTGTTGATTCTTCCATTTGATCTTGGCGCGGATTGAGGACGAATTCTCCCTCAATGCGGCCAACGCGGCAGCCTGCTATTGGCCCCATGAAAGGCACGCCAGAGATAGTCAGCGCAGCGGAAGAACCGATCAAGGCGACGATGTCCGGGTCGTTTTCCAGATCATGCGCTAGAACAGTGCATATGACTTGTGTTTCGTTCCGGAATCCCTCGGGGAACAACGGCCGAATTGGCCGATCGATTAGGCGCGAGGTTAACGTCTCCTTCTCTGAAGGACGTCCTTCGCGCTTGAAAAAGCCACCTGGAATTTTACCGGCGGCAAATGTCTTTTCTTGATAGTTAACCGTCAAAGGAAAGAAATCTTGACCCGGACGGGCCGAACGGTTGGCCACTGCCGTGCACAATACCTGGGTCTCGCCATAGGTCACGAGTACCGCGCCATCGGCCTGACGGGCAATTTTCCCCGTCTCAATGACCAGCGGGCGTCCGCCCCAGTTAATTTCTTTACGTGTGATATTAAACATCCATCATTCCTTCAGAATTGCCGTTTGGTCACCGCTCCAACATTCAACGGCAGTTGGTGACCGGGCCATCCCGGCGCACCTCGTTTATTCGTCTTTCGATCTATTGCAGATCGCGTTTAAAACGAAATATGCCCGGCGGAGCGGGCTGTTTGCGCTGAAACGCAACAATCTTGCATCTCTGTAGAGCGCCGATATTCGGCATTCACGTTTAGCGCCGAAGTCCCAACCGCTTGATGATCGCGTCATATCTGGGCGTCTCTGTGCGCTTCAGATAATCGAGAAGCCGGCGCCGTTGTCCGACCATGATGAGAAGGCCACGCCGTGAGTGGAAGTCCTTCTTGTGAATTTTCATGTGCTCGGTGAGATTAAGGATCCGTTCCGTGAGGATCGCTACCTGCACATCGGCCGAGCCGGTATCACCGGTACTCGTGGCGAACTCCTTGATGAGTTCCTCTTTGCGTTCTGCCGTAATCGACATCATCTACTCCAATCAATCTAAACATTTAAAACGCGAACCGGCCGGACTTCACCTGCGCTATATTTCGTCAGGGCCACAGGCCTGCCGGACGTGGTCGCGAGAACCGTTTCTCCATCATCGAATGCGGAAATGCGTTCGAGATCGAGCTTCCGTAATAGTGAGACCGCCTGACCATTTCGCAGTCGGGCCGCTTCCTGCTCTGTCAGGGCCAACGCCGGGATGTCGTCCAGCGGGGTCTCGACAGGCAGCAACGCTTCAGAAGCTAATTGACTTTGCCCAATAGTGTCCAATTCGTCCAGTGAAATCGCATCTTCTACCGCAAATTTGCCAACCGTGGTGCGGCGCAATTCTGCGATATGACCGACCGTGCCGACGCGAAGCGCTAGGTCGCGTGCCAGGCTGCGCATATAGGTACCTTTTCCGCTGATCACGCTAAATACCGCCTGATCGGCATCGCGCATTTCCATCAGCTCAAAGCGTTTTATCCATATACGGCGTGCAGCCAATTTCACGGTATCACCACGCCGCGCCATATCATAGGCGCGTTCGCCGTTGACCTTGATAGCAGAAAAGGCCGGGGGCACTTGCTCGATCTCGCCAATAAAATCGATTAAACCCGCAATGATCTCGGCTTCGCTAGGTCGAGCGTCGCTTCGATCGGTGATTTCACCCTCGCGGTCGTCGGTTGTCGTCGCTTCCCCCCATTTTAGGGTAAATTGATAGCTTTTCTCGGTATCGACAACATAGGGCAGCGTCTTTGTCGCCTCGCCGAGCGCAATCGGTAACACACCACTTGCCAGCGGATCTAGCGTGCCGGCATGGCCGGCCTTATTCGCGTCGAAAATTCGCCGCACGGCGCCTACTGCGGCCGTGGACGTCATTCCAAACGCCTTATCCAGAATGACCCAACCGTCTATCTTTTGTCCTGATTTTCTACGCCTGCCCATTATCGGAGTCGTCGTCCACATAATTCCGGGGCGGCAGGTCACGCGCCACTTCGGGAAGCCGAAGCAACCCGTCGATCTTCGAGGCATAATCGAACCGGTCGTCGAACGAGAACGACAGTCGGGGCGTGAATTGAAGCCGAATGCGCCGCGAAACTTCCTTTTGTAGAAATGATGCGGCACGGCCTAAGGCTTTTAGAATTATCGGATCCTTATCACCACCAAGCGGTGTCAGAAATACCGTCGCCCGTTTTAGATCCGGGCTCGCTTGCACTTCTGTTACAGTCAACGCACGACCGCTCAATTCGGGATCGCGCAAGGTTCCCCGCCCCAGGATAACCGCCAACGCGTGCCGCAATTCCTCGCCAACTCGGAGTTGGCGAACACTCGGTTCTTTGTATTTACTCATTTCCGTTTTCGCGCACCACGACGGCGCCGCCATTACAAGGTTCGGGCGACTTCCTCGGATTCGAAGCATTCGATTACATCGCCATTCTTGATATCGTCGTAATTCTCGAACGCCATACCGCATTCGTAACCCTGTTGTACATCGCGGACATCGTCCTTGAAGCGCCGCAGAGATTTTAAGCTGCCCTCGAAAATGACCACGTCATCTCGCAACAAGCGTACCTTATTGCCACGCTTGAACATGCCTTCCGTGACCATGCAACCGGCAGCTTTACCCGCACGGGTGACGCTGAAGACATCGCGGACTTCCGCATAACCAATTTGACGTTCGCGAATTTCTGGCGCCAATAGGCCTTCCATCAATTGCTTCATATCGTCGAGCACGTTGTAGATAATCGAATAATACCGAATATCGACATGTTCTTGCTGCGCTTGGAGGCGCGCTTGCGGATTGGCTCGCACATTGAAGCCGATGACGAGCCCTCCGACCGATTTCGCAAGAATGATGTCGGATTCAGTGATGCCACCAACAGCGCTGTGCATGACCTGGACTTTCACTTCGTCCGTGGACATATTTTCTAGAGAACCAATAATAGCTTCGATAGACCCCTGGACGTCGCCGCGAATGATGATCGGCAATTCCTGAGCTTCTCCCGCCTGGATTTGATCAAACATCTGCTCGAGTGTTCCACGAGCGCCGACCGCAAGTGATTTCTGGCGTTCAGCCCGTTGCCGGTATTCCGTGATTTCACGCGCCCGGGCTTCGTCTTCGACAGCAACGAACTCATCACCGGCCGCCGGTGCGCCTTGAAGGCCCAAGACCTCGACTGGCTCAGACGGTCCCGCCACCTTGATCGGCTGTCCTCGATCGTCGATCAGAGCCCTAGCACGGCCCCATTCGTTTCCGGCGATGAAGACATCGCCTTGTTTCAGGGTACCTCTCTGGATCAGGACGGTCGCGACAACACCGCGACCCTTCTCCAACTTCGCTTCGATGACCGCACCTTGCGCTAAGCGGTTGGCATTGCTCTTAAGTTCGAGAATTTCCGCCTGCAGCAGAATAGCTTCCTCGAGCTTGTCTAGGTTTGTCCGCTTAATGGCGGAGACTTCAACATCCTGAACATCGCCACCCATGCTCTCGACAACTATTTCCTGACTCAGTAAATCATTGCGCACCTTATCCGCACTCGCATCGGGACGATCGATCTTATTGATCGCGATGATGATCGGCACGCCAGCCGCTTTGGCGTGGTTGAGCGCTTCAATCGTTTGCGGCTGCACACCGTCATCGGCCGCGACCACCAGAACAACGATATCCGTGACCTGCGAACCGCGTGCACGCATGGCGGTAAAAGCGGCATGACCGGGTGTATCAATAAAGGTGATCTTCTGTCCGCCCGATAATACGACTTGATAGGCACCGATATGCTGTGTGATGCCACCGGCTTCGCCGGCCGCCACATCGCTCGACCGTAAAGCGTCTAGCAAAGAAGTCTTGCCATGATCGACATGACCCATGACCGCAACCACTGGTGCGCGCGATGTGAGATCCTCTTCGCGGTCCTCCTCGCCGTCCATGCCGATTTCAACATCCGCCTCGGAGACCAGTTTCGCCTTATGGCCGAAGTCGGCGACGATTAACTCTGCCGTTTCGGCTTCAAGCACATGGTTTACGTTCGCCATTATATCCAGTCGCATCAATGCTTTGACGACATCTATTCCACGCACAGCCATTCGGTTAGCAAGGTCAGCGACGGAAATCGTTTCCGGAATTACTACTTCGCGCACAACTTTCCGCACCCCCCCACTCGCGCGCTCTTCTTTTACACGCTGGCGCTCACGTTCGCGCGCCCGTTTCACCGCAGCCAGACTCCTTACGCGATCTTCCTCAGATCCGTCCGCAGCATCCAAAGCCTGTGTAATGGTCAGCTTGCGATCCCGCCTTTTCGGCTCATTGCGGGATCTTGGCGTCGGCCGGTCCGCATCAGGCTTGCTTGGGCGCCGTGCTGACGGACTTGCCGGTTTAACTTCGGTCCGTGCCGCTTCCGCGCGTTTTGGCCGCGCCGAGGTTTGGGGCGGCGGCACCGTACTAGCGATCTCTTCCGGCGTTACTTCAGGCGCCGCTTCTTGCGGCGCTTCCTCTTCGGCCTTCTTACGAGCTTCGTCTTCAGCCAAACGCTTTGC
Organism: uncultured Rickettsiales bacterium; assembly: GCA_913046825.1. The sequence goes on from CAJWTF010000015.1 coordinate 37,944, forward strand.
TTCTTTAGCCGCCGCTTCTTGCTGTTTCTGGTCTTTGGCTTCGGCTATTTGGCGCTGTTCTTCGTCTTGGACCGCACCACGTAGTGCACGCATCCGCGCCGCACGCTCCTCTTCGGTAAGATTACCAAGATCCGGTGTGCTCAGTTGTTGCTCTTCAGTGGGCGTCACCGCGGGAGCCGGCATATCTGTGACAGCACGCATGTTACCACCAGCACCCCGTTCAAAGGTGCGTTTCTTCTTCACCTCGACGGTCACAGCCTTCGTGCGTCCGTGGCTAAAGCTTTGCCGGACTTGTCCTGTCTCGACTGTCTTCTTCAGCTCCAGTCGTCCCGGCCGGCGAAGCGTCAGTTTACCGTCTTGTTCGTTGTTCTGCGTCATTCGTTACCCCATTCACCGCCAGCGGTCCGAAAACCGTTTAATCGCTGCGCCTCGGTGCGCAACTTATTCGCAAGACCGCCATGTGCCAGCACAACATGTACCGCCCGATCTCGCCCAAACGCTCGGCCGAGTTCTTCTGCCCGGAGGACTCTTAACACCGGACTACCTTTCGACAACGCTTTAAATTTATCACGCGCGTTCTGCGCACAATCCTCGGCCTGCACCAATACGTCACCGGTACCATCCGTTATCCACGCCTTGGTCTTTTCAAATCCGGACACAGCCTCTCCGGCGCGGCGCGCCAATGCAACCAGATCGATACATCTTTTTGCCAACAAGAACTCGACTTGATCGGATAAATCGGATGTTACCGCAACTTGCCGGCGCGCTGCGCGGGCAAACCGGTTATTTTTTACCGCCGCATCGACTTGCGGCCGGCCGGCACCGACCCAAAATCCGCGCCCTGGTAGTTTAGAGAGGATATCGGGGACGACGTTATTCTCAGGCCCGACGACAAATCGGATACCCTCGTCGCGCGACAGATCGCCGCCCTCGACGATGCAGCGCCGGCTTCCGCCGGCCCGCTCACCCGATTCCTCAACATTTGTCACCAAATCCAACATCTCTCTCGTCTATCGCCCTCATACCGAAGCAGCTTCGGACTCGATGGCCGAATTATCTTCCGATTCAATTTCTTGAGCCGCGGCCAACTCTTCCGCGGTAAACCAACCGGCCGCGATACGCGCCGACATGATAAGGTCATTCGCCAAATTGAGATCAAGGCCGAATTCGCGCAAATAACCTTCTTCCGAATCGGTCAACTCATCGCCAGCCAAATCAGCAAAGTCTTCTAGTGTTTTGATTTCACGCTGGCCCAGCGCCACCAACATCGCATCATTCAGACCTTCGATGGCCGCCAATTCATCTTCGATACCCAGCTCCCGGCGTTGCTCCGCGAAGCGGGCCGTCTCGGCTTCAAGGAATTCGCGCGCACGGCTTTGCAGCTCCTGGGCAATTTCCTCTTCGAAACCTTCGATTGAGGCCAGGTCTTCAAGCGGCACAAAGGCCACTTCCTCAACACTGGAAAACCCTTCCGTGACCAATAGATGCGCCAGCACGTCGTCGACATCCAATTCGGTCACGAAACGTTCGCTCAGATCGCGCCGTTCTTGCTGGCGGCGGTCGCTTTCTTCTTCCTCGGTAAGGATATCGATTTCCCAACCGGTCAACATCGATGCGAGCCGAACATTTTGCCCGCGCCGACCGATGGCCAGGCTGAGTTGTTCGTCCGGCACCACAACCTCAATCTTACCGGCGTCTTCGTCGAGCACGACTTTCGCGACTTCCGCCGGCGCCAAAGCGTTGACGACAAATGTCGCCGTGTCCAACGACCACGGAATAATATCGATCTTCTCGCCCTGCAATTCGGCAACAACCGCTTGCACGCGGCTGCCGCGCATACCGACGCAGGCGCCAACGGGATCAATACTGGAGTCATGCGATAGAACCGCGATTTTCGCACGGCTGCCCGGATCGCGCGCCACCGCCTTGATGTCGATTATGCCGTCGTAAATCTCCGGCACTTCTTGGCCAAACAACTTGGTCATGAAATTCGGATGCGCCCGAGACAGGAAAATCTGCGGGCCTCGCATTTCGCGTCGCACGTCGTAGATATAAGCGCGCACGCGGTCGCCACGGCGGAAACTCTCGCGCGGCAATAATTCCTCGCGGCGAAGCACCGCTTCCGCTCGGCCCAGATCGACAGTCACATTGCCGAATTCGATACGCTTGACCAGTCCGTTCACGACTTCGCCCGCGCGATCCTTGTACTCCTCGAACTGGCGTTCGCGTTCAGCTTCCCGCACTTTTTGCACGATAACCTGTTTCGCAGTCTGCGCGGCAATGCGGCCAAAGTCGATAGGGGGCAACGGATCAACAATGAACTCACCCAGTACCGCGTCGTTCTTACGGTGATGCGCTTCTGGCAACGTGAGCTGGGTGACCTCGTTTTCGATTTCCTCGACGACCTCAATATAACGCGCCAAGCTAATCTCACCGGACTTCCGGTCAATGACTGCACGAATATCGTGCTCTTGGCCATATTTCGATCGTCCAGCCTTTTGGATTGCCTGTTCCATCGCATCCAGCACTTGCTCGCGATCAATCGACTTTTCGCGTGCAACCGCATCCGCAACTTGTAGGAGTTCAGTCTTCTGAACGACGGCCGTATCCACCATATTCTTACGCTCGCCCTTGTTTGGCTGCCTCGACCGATCCGGCCGCCAGCAACTCATCGGTAAGTATCAGCTTGGCATTGTCGATATCATTGAACGGCAGTGCTTTCGCCCCATCTTCGGTCACGATCGTCACAACGTCGTCGGCATAACCCGCCAAGACGCCGCGAAACCGCTTTTGTCCATCCTGCGCCGCGCGCAATTCGATCTTCGCTTCCAACCCGGAATACTTTTCGAAATCGCGTTGGCGTAACAGCGGCCGATCCAATCCGGGAGAACTTACTTCCAGCGTGTAGGCGCCAGAAATTGGGTCTTCTACATCCAGCACCGCCGATACGGCCCGGCTGATAGCAGCACAATCTTCAACCGTCATCGCCGTATCGTCATGCCGTTCCGCCATGATTTGCAGCGTCGGCCGTGTAGACCCGATCATTTTCACCTGAACAACGGCAAAGCCGAGGTCATTTAAAGTCGGTGCAATTAGCTTCTCGACAGCCTGCATTTACGACGTACTCAACTCCACCAACTAAAAAGGGCGGGCCCACGGCCCACCCACTATAATCTGTACCGCGATACAAACACCGTACCGTATGGGATTCATTCACGGCTATGTAGTAGATTTGGACTCAGTATACAAGAAAATTCTAGTGATTCCCGGCGTACTAGAGCCGTTTACGGCGCCGAAAACGAAGATACACACACTGCCGGCCCGCTGCCAATGCCTTGCCTTCATAGCGGGTTGACGGCCAATCGGACGGGCGTTCCCGCCAATCGCGGGCGGAGACCGCTGACCATTCGAAATCGCCGTGCGCGCGGACATGATGAAGCGTCCATCGGATATAACCCATTTCGTCGCTGGCGACGCGCAGTTCACCATCGTCCCGCAAGAGCCGAGCTAACGATGTCAAGTTTTCTGGATTGATAAACCGCCGGTTCGCATGCCGGTTCTTCGGCCATGGGTCGGGAAACAGAACGAAGGCCCTGGCGATTGACGCGTCGGCAACGCGATCGAGTAATGGCCGGGCGTCATCAGCATGAAGACGGATGTTTTGGAGTCCGCGATCTTCAACATCAGTCAGCAGCCGAGCGATCCCGTTTATGAACGGCTCGCAGCCGATAAAACCCACATCGGGATTTTCAGCTGCTTGCGCGGCCATGTGCTCGCCGCCGCCAAACCCGATTTCCAACCAGTATTCGCGCGCGACTGCAAATAGCGTTGATGGATCGATCAAATCGTCGCCGGTCGGTATTTCTAATTTCGGCAGCAATTCTTGCAGCAGTCGACCCCGCCCTACGCGCAAGCGCCGACCATGGCGTCTGCCATAAAACCGTCGTGGTGTGCGATTATCCGCCACCATTCATATGCCCTTTGGCAAGCGTCAGGTGAGCGCCGACTTTAACGCGTCGACGAGGTCCGTGCGCTCCCAGGAAAATCCGCCGTCGGCTTCCGGCTCGCGACCGAAATGCCCATAAGCCGCGGTCCTGGCATAGATTGGACGGCTCAATTGTAGATGCTCGCGAATACCACGCGGACTGAGATCCATTGCTTCCTGAACGGCCTCTGCCAACTTGCCGTCGTCGACGCGACCCGTATCGGCTGTGTTAACATAGACGGAGAGCGGTTTAGAGACGCCGATTGCGTAGGCGATTTGAATCGTGCAACGGTCCGCCAAATCGGCCGCGACGACGTTTTTTGCAACATAGCGCGCTGCATAAGCCGCCGAACGGTCGACTTTCGTCGGATCCTTGCCCGAAAATGCACCACCTCCGTGCGGCGCGGAGCCACCATATGTGTCGACAATGATTTTGCGGCCCGTCAAGCCGGCATCGCCGTCGGGACCACCGATCACGAACCGTCCGGTCGGGTTCACATAGAACTCATCCTCGGGACACATCCAGCCTTCAGGCAGAACTTTCAATACGTGGGGGCGAACTAATTCCCGCACTTCTTTTTGCTCCATCCCTTCGACATGCTGGGTTGAGACGACAACCGAGGTGATTCCCACGGGCTGGCCGTTTTCGTACTGAACGGTCAATTGGCTTTTCGAATCTGGCCCAATTCCCGGCAAGTCGCCGGTATGGCGCGCATCGGCCATACTTTTCAAAATTTGGTGACTGTACTGGATCGGCGCCGGCATCAACACTGGTGTCTCGCGGCAGGCGTAACCGAACATCAATCCTTGGTCACCCGCACCTTCATCCTTGTTGCCGGCCGCATCGACGCCCTGCGCGATATCGGCGGATTGAGAATGAACATAGCATTGCACATCCATGGTCTCCCAATGGAAACCATCTTGTTCATAGCCGATCTCCCGGACGCTCTTGCGTGCAAGCTCCTCGAGCATCTCGTGCGAAATGCTGTCCGGCCCGCGCACTTCGCCCGCCATGATGACCCGATTGGTCGTGGTCAGGGTTTCGCAGCCGACGCGCGCATTCTCGCCGCTTGCCATATAGACGTCGACGACTTCATCGGAAATGCGGTCGGAAATTTTATCGGGGTGTCCTTCGGACACGGATTCGCTAGTAAAAAGATAGTCGCCGTTACTCACGCCTCACCCCTTCATTTCGATGATTGTCCGGGCGGCGCTTCTGTCGTCACGCCGCAGAGGGTTTTTCCGCCACATGGTGGGTTGGCGCCCTTGTCGCAATCTTTCGCATGATCGTCAAGGGAACGAGATTAAAACATTTCCGGCGTCTCTCAAGCGGCCTCAATCCGATAGCTAGCGTACTAACCCGAATAGACATTTTCTAATAGCCGGATCTGCTATTTTTTAATACGCGCGCACGAGTTCCAATGTCTCGCGTTGCGTTAACAACTCAGACGACCCAATGGCGGCGTCATCGGAAACAACAGCCTCAGCAGACCCCTCTTCTATATCGTAAAAAATAGGCGGTGGACGCATTCAGAACGTGCGAAATATCAAACAGTCGGCTGCCCCGTATCCGATTGGCGCCTCGTTCATATTTTTGCGCCTGCTGAAAGGTGAACCTAAGAGCTTCGCCTAGTTTTTACTGACTCAGCCCCAACAGAGTTCGACGCAACCTAACCCGGGTACCTGCATGAATATCAATAGGGTTTGGGTTACCCGGGCTCTTCGCGACTGAGTTTAGTGTTTTTTGTGTTGGCATTTGCAACCTCGATCCAAACTTGATCGTGGAAGTCGACCGCCCCCACGCAGCTATTGCATGGTGAGTCTATTTGTCAATTCACGTTTTATATTTCCCCTCACGCCACGAA
>CAJWTF010000016.1 GCA_913046825.1 uncultured Rickettsiales bacterium
TGTAATGCATGCCTTATCAGTGGTGAGTCATTCCAGCCAAGGACTGTCGACCGCCATTATCGCAAAGCTGGTCAGTCCTCCAATCTCGAACATTCATGGTCTATTAGCGGATTTAGAAACCGGGTCTTTTATCGGCCAGACGGCTAAAAACTAGTGGTTACTCGCGCAAGACCAGGAGACAACGCCGTTATACGACCTTTCGTCTCGGCTTGACCTTCAACCGGATACGGTCGAGCGCAATGCGCACGAACCCGAATGGCGCGGGTGCTTCTCCGAAGTCACGCAGGCAGTCTCCAACGCCACAGGCCAAGCTATGTCCGCGTCTTTGAAGCCAGTATTGGACAGGGAAGACGATCAGACGATTGAAGCACTTTCGAATGCTTTAGATGATACACCGGCGCAGACGACGAACAATAAGTGTGCGAGGATATTAGCGTGGATCGGCCTCGGCTGGCTTGGCAGTTCCTAGACCTTATTCAATACCCTCTTTATGACGAACATCAGACGGATTCTTTTTCCCCCATTGTAGGATAAATTCCTTCAGTTCTTCGTCGCTCTGCTCGGGAAGCACGATCTTCAGCCGGACGTATTCATCACCCGCTGTCCCGGATAGGCGGCTTGCGGGAACGCCCCTGCCCTTCAAGCGTAACCGGGTGCCAGAGCTGGTATTCGGTGGTACGGTCACCGAGACGGGTCCGTCCACCGTTGGCACCTTAATCTTCGCGCCTAAGATCGCTTCATCAATCGAAATTGGCAATTCGATCTCGATATCCGACTTATCACGTGTGAAAAATGGGTGTGCGTCGACCTGAACCTCGACGAAGGCATCTCCAGCCGGACCGCCGCCTTTCCCTTGTAGGCCTTGCCCCTTTAGCCGCAGACTTTGTCCGTTTTCGGTTCCAGGAGGGATATTCACGTCCAACGTTTTGCCGTCGTGTTTATTGATCCGGCGACGCACCCCTTTCACGGCCGAGAGAAAGTCTATCCGAACCGTATAACGAACATCCGCACCGGGAATACTACCCATACCGCCCCGGCGACCGCCTCGCATTCCCCCGAAAATACCCGAGAAAACGTCTTCCATACCGGCACTGCCACCGCCAAAACCAAATCCACCCCCGCCTCCGGAATAAGTGCGATTAAATGCGAAATCGGCTTTGGGTTTCCCTTCAGTATCTATTTCTCCGCGGTCGAATTGGCCGCGTTTTTCCTTATCCGACAGCAGGTCATAGGCGGCGGCGGCTTCCTTGAAGCGTTGCTCAACGGCTTCGTCACCCGGATGCGTGTCCGGATGCGTTTCTTTGGCAATCCTGCGGTAGGCGCGCTTTATATCCGCCTCGCTCGCGCCGTTGCCCACGCCAAGTATGTCGTAAGGGTCTCTCATATCGTTCCGTCGATGTGGTAATTTTACGCCACCCCAGTGTCGCAGGCCCCCATCATCATGCCTGCGCCGCGTACTTCAAGTGTCAAATCAGCACTGCATCTACGTTTAGACGCTAGTTCGTGATTTTCCAACTACCATCCGGTTGCCTGCAGACCACGCCAAAGGCTTCGTTTGTACGACCGTCGATGGTGACAGTTTGTTTGAATTCGCGGCAATAATTCCCACTCTCTGTGTGACGGCCCTCGCGGATTGGCGTCACTGTTCCGGAGTTACCGCTCTTCGGATTGCTCCAGTCAATGGTTTTACCGATTGGCGCCGTGCGCGCCTGCTCTCCCGCACCTTCGAGGGCTATTTGATCTGCTTTATCGAGCGACTTTCCGATCTCGTTACCGGCAAACGCGCCGAGTAAAGCGCCGATGGCCACTGCCGCCAACTTGCCTTTGCCGCCTCCGATCTGCGATCCTGCAAGTGCGCCCAAACCGGCACCAATTGCAGTTCCAACCCCTTCTTTTTGGCCGACACCCTGGTCCGCACATGCGCCCAGAAGGCCTGTGATCATAATAACCGCCGAAACTTTCTTCATCATTGCGATCAATCCTTTCGCTTATCTCCCAAACGCTCACCAAACTTTTTGGCGCCAAATTGAGAGAAGGTTGGCAAGCGCATTGCAATATCCGCGCTAACCCGGTTTATAAAGAGATAAGGAACGATTTTGCCTATTCAAACGTTTGAAATATAATTTGGCTTAAATTCTCGCCCCGTTCGGATGAAATACAGATGCCGACCGAATACAAGAAATCTCCAGTCAGCCACTTTAACGAGTGGTTCGAAGACGCAAAGCAATCAGAATCCGTTCTGCCTGAGGCCATGTCGGTTGCTAGTGTCGGCCCAGATGGCCGTCCGTCGACGCGAATGGTACTATTAAAACAGGCAGATGAAGCCGGTTTTGTTTTTTACACTAATCTGCGGAGCCGAAAAGGCGACGAAATCTCCACCAACGCCCATGTGGCGCTGCTGTTTCATTGGAAGTCACTGAAACGCCAAATACGAATCGAAGGTCTAAGCGAACCAGTCACTGATGCGGAAGCCGACGCCTATTTCGCAAGCCGGGACCGGGGCGCACAAATCGGTGCTTGGGCGAGCGATCAATCCCGCGTCATGACTGGCCGGTTCGATCTGGAAAAACGGGTGGCGCAATTCACGGCTAAATTCGGCGTGTCGAAAATTGAACGGCCACCGTTTTGGTCCGGCTTTCGCGTCGTGCCCAACCGATTGGAGTTTTGGAGCGACGGCCATTTCCGACTTCACGAACGCCTCATATACTTAAAGGATGGCGAGGATTGGCGCACGGAACGCCTATTTCCATGAGCGAACAGGTACCGCAACTCTCAGCCCGACCAGATGCTCAGCGGGCAATGCGTCTCGCCAGTTATGCCTCTGTAGCAGTTGCATTTATCTTGATCGTGGCGAAAACATCGGCGTGGCTTGCTACGGGTTCCATCGCCGTTCTATCGAGTCTGATCGATTCCTTCCTCGATGCCCTCGCATCAATCGTCACATTGATCGCCATTCGCCATTCACTACAACCCGCCGACCGAGAGCACCGCTTCGGGCATGGTAAAGTCGAGGCTTTGGGGGCACTAGCGCAGTCAGCATTCATCGTCGGGTCAGCCGTGCTACTATTATTCGAAGCTGGCGCGCGCTCTCTCGATCCTCAACCCATTGCGCGCGGCAATATAGCTATATACGTGATGCTTTTTTCCATCGCATTGACCTTCATGCTGGTACTTATTCAACGTTGGGCGATTCGCAATTCGGGCTCCGTCGCTATTAGCGCCGATTCGTTGCATTACATCGGCGATTTATTGATGAATGCCGCGGTCATAATCGCCATCCTGTTGGTGACCGAGCTGGGTTGGACGATGGCGGACCCGATCTTCGGCGCTGGTATTGCTGCCTATATCATTTGGAGTGCTTATCGCATCGTGCGAAATTCGCTCGATATGCTGATGGACCGCGAATTACCCGACGACGAACGCGAGAAAATTCGGGCTATTGCCCTAAACCACGGTGCCGTCGAATTCGTGCACGACCTGCGGACGCGGCAATCCGGATTGACGTATTTCATTCAGCTTCATCTGGAAATGGACGGCGACATGAAACTTCATGCCGCCCATGAGATTGCAGACGAGGTAGAGCTCTCCTTGTTGGAAGCTTATCCGGGATCAGAGATCATCATTCACCAGGATCCCGCGGGCGTAGAAGAACCGCCGCAATTCCACTAAGTTGAAAATGCTGGTGGCTGGTAGTTAGCGCTGAATCACATTAGCTTCCAGCTCTCCGCTTTCGGATTTCCCGACAACAGGTCCTCCTAATGCCGTCCGAGACGAGAATTTATCCTTTAATCCGTCTCTTTGTGGCCCTTGCCCTGATGACCATCGGCGGGGCCGGCATGTATGCTATCGTCGTGTCCTTAAAACCGCTCGCCGCCGAATTCAACACTGGGCGCGGCGCCGCATCCTTAGCCTACACGTTGACGATGATTGGATATGGGCTCGGCGGCATTCTCATGGGCAGAATTTCCGACCGCGTCGGCGTATTGTGGCCTGTTTTGTTTGGCGGTTTCATGTTGGCAGGCGGGTTTTACTTCGCCTCACTAGTGGACACCCTTTGGCAGCTTTGCGTCGTGCAGGGCCTGATGATTGGTCTTCTCGGCAGCTCGACAACCTTCGCCCCGCTGGTCGCCGACATTTCCCACTGGTTCGTCCGCAGGCGAGGCATCGCCGTTGCCATCGTCATCAGCGGCAATTATCTGGCGGGTGCTATCTGGCCGCCGATCATCCAAGACATCATTGATGAAGACAGCTGGCGCGGCGCCTACCAAACCTTATCGCTGTTCTGCCTCATTGCGATGCCGCTACTGGGATTACTTTTATACAAACCGGCACCGGTCAACCAGGAAGACGCCGGAGCCACAACAGGCGCAGTTGGATGCCGCCCTCTCGGCATGGCGCCCAACACGCTTCAATGCATCGTATGTTTTGCTGGGATCGGCTGCTGCGCTGCCATGGCAATGCCGCAGGTACATATAATTGCCTACGCGACCGACCTTGGCTTCGAGGCCAAAGACGGTGCGATCATGCTAGCCATCACCTTAGGTTGCGGGATCGTCAGTCGCATCATCTCGGGCCTTATTTGCGACCGGATCGGTGGGCTCAACACATTGTTGTTGGGATCTGCACTGCAGATGATCGCGCTCTGTCTCTATCTGCCCTTCAAAAGTCTCGAGGCCTTGTACGTTATCTCCGCATTATTTGGACTATCCCAAGGCGGCATCGTACCGTCCTATACAATAATTATACGCACGTATTTAAAGGCCAAAGATGCAGGGTGGCGCATCGGCGTTTCACTATTTTTTACGCTGCTCGGCATGGCGCTTGGTGGCTGGATGGCGGGCGCGATATATGATCTGACTGGTTCCTATGACGCCGCATTTATCAATGCAATCGCCTTCAACTTAGCAAACATGGTTCTGGCCTTGGGACTGAGACGTCGCGCAGAGCGTTTCTCCCCCGCCTAATTCATTCTTTCAACCTGATTATTGGAAGCTTAACAGTAACCGAGGTCCCGTGGCCGAGTTCGCTCGAAATCTCGACCTCTCCACCGTGGATATTTACCAAGCGCTTGGCGAACGATTGACCCAAAGCTGATACCCGCTGCAAATGGTTCGGTTATGCTGCAATAGGTTTCCTGAAAACTCCGAGTGCAAAAAATCAAACGGGCAGACGGATCGAAAATAGCGATTCGGTCCGGCATCGCATCCACAACGTCGACAAGCGTCTGAAATTGGGTCGCGGTAGAATGATGCTCGATCACAATCTCATTTAATAAACGACTAATAAGTAGCCTGCACGTTCCTCGGTTGTTCAAGCCGTCGTAATGATTTGGCGCAACCATCCTCCCTTAATTTCGAAAAGCCAAACGGCTTTAGGAGCCCTTTATATAGATTCTAAAACACTAAACCTTAACAAATCGTATCCAGCGTAATAAAAGTAGTATGCTTGACAGCCCAATGCCGAACGTTACGGTTCTCCGCGCATTTCTCGCAAAGTCACAATCCGTTACGTCCCAGGAGTTTATTGATGGTCGGCATCATTTCCTACGGAGCCTATATTCCGCGCAAACGCTTGCAGCGCCAAGCCGTTGTGGAAGCCAATTCCTGGTTCAATCCCGCCCTTAAGGCTTATGGCAAGGGCGAACGGGCCATGTGCAATTGGGACGAGGATTCGGTGACGATGGCAGTCGAAGCGGCCCGAGATTGCCTTGGCGGAGAGGCACCCAAAGAATTGGCCGGCGTTTATCTGGCGACCACCTCCACACCGTTCAAAGATCGCCAAAACGCGGGCATTCTCGCGACGGCCCTGAACTTAGGCGATGAATTGATGACCATGGACGTTACTGGCTCACAGCGGGCAGGTACGACCGGTTTGATCAATGCGCTCAAACTGGCTTCAACCGATGGTGATATGCTTGTCGCAATCGCCGAAAAGCGACGGACGAAGGCGGCTAATCCTCAGGAACTGATGTACGGAGACGGTGCCGCGGCATTTGTCGTCGGCCAGAACGCGGATGCAGCGGAGTTCGTCGGTGCGAAACAGATCTCGGTCGATTTCATCGATCATTATAAGGGCGACACCGAGGAGTTTGACTATCATTGGGAAGAGCGCTGGATTCGCGATGAAGGGTATATGAAGCTCGTCCCCCGCGCGCTCGAAGGCCTTTTCGCCGAGACCGGCGTGGCACCCGGCGACGTTAATCACTTCATCATGCCATGCCTGATCCGGCGCGTCGGCGATATGGTCGCCAAGGCAGCCGGTATTCCGGGCGATGCAATTCGCGACACGATGCAAGCAGCAATGGGCGAGGCCGGCACGGCGCACGCGTTAGTCATGCTGGCCGCGACCTTAGAAGAAGCAAAGCCTGGTGAAATCATAGTCATCGCCGGTTTCGGCCAGGGTTGCGACGCCTTGATGTTCCGTGCGGGCAATGACATCGAGAGCAAACGCCCCAGTATGGGCGTCTCTGGTTTCATGAAACGGCGTGTGGCGGAGGGCAACTACAACAAATATCTCGCTTTCAACGGCCTGACGAAGCTCGATCATGGTTTGCGTGGAGAAGTGGACAGACAAACCGCGCTGACTGCTCTTTACCGTAACAAGGAAATGCTGACCGCGCTCATCGGTGGCAAATGCCGCAAATGCGGTACCGTCCAATTTCCAAAGTCGAACGTCTGCGTCAGCCCGAATTGTGGCGAATTTCACAGCCAGGACGACCACCCCTTCGCCGACATACCGGCGACGGTGCAGTCTTGGACGGCGGATAACCTGACCTACGCGGTCGAACCACCGCAGCATTTCGGCATGGTCGTCTTCCAGGAAGGTGGACGACTTATGTCGGACATCACTGATGTCGATGTCGGCGGCGTCGAAGTCGGCATGTCCATGCGAATGATGTTTCGGATCAAGGAATTCGACGGTCAACGCGGCTTCACCCGCTACTTCTGGAAAGCCGCGCCTGAATTCACGAAAGACGGCGGTTGAGGTAGAGTAAATCAAATTTTGTAACTGATACGTTATTCCCACTTGGACGGGAATCCAGTCTACCCCGAAATTAATATGGGTCCCCGCATTCGCGAGGACGACGATGGCAGCGAGAGGAACGAGGACATGGCAACAGGCATTAAGGATAAGGTCGCAATTTTGGGCATGGGCTGCTCTAAATTCGGAGAACGCTGGGACGCCGACGCCGAAGACCTCATCGTCGAGGCCTACGAGGAATGCATCGCCGATGCAGGTGTGGAGACCAGCCAGATCGATGCCGCTTGGTTCTCCACCGCTATTGAGGAAGTCCATGTCGGCAAGTCAGGCCTGCCGCTCTCCATCGCCTTACGCCTACCCAACATTCCAGTGACGCGGGTTGAAAACTACTGCGCGTCGGGCACTGAATCCTTCCGAGGCGCGGTATATGCCGTTGCCTCCGGCGCCGCCGATATTGCGCTTGCGTGCGGTGTCGAGAAATTGAAGGACACAGGTTATGGTGGCCTGCCGCAACGCAGCCGCGGTGCGGTCAATTCCATGTATTGGGCGAATGCCTCCGCCCCCGGCAGTTTCGCGCAACTTGCCACCGCCTATTCCACTAAACACGGCGTCTCTATGGACGAGATCAAGCGCGCCATGGCGCAAATCTCCGTCAAGAGCCACGAGAATGGCGCCAAAAACCCCAAGGCCCACCTGCAAAAAGTCATAGACATCGACACTGTTTTGAACGCGCCGATGGTCGCGGCCCCGCTCGGCCTGTTCGACTGCTGTGGCGTCTCGGACGGTGCGGCAGCCGCCATCGTCACCACGCCAGAAATCGCCCGAAGCATGGGCAAACATGATTTGGTTTCCGTGAAAGCGCTGCAACTCGCCGTCTCGAACGGCCAAGAAGCCAGCCACAATTCCTGGGATGGCAGCTATTTCATCACCACCCGCAAGGCAGCCGAGAGGGCCTATAAGGAAGCGGGCATCGATAAGCCCCGTGATCAGATTTCCATGTTCGAATGCCACGACTGCTTTTCCGTCACTGAGTTGGTAACCATGGAAGACCTCTACATCTCTGAGGAAGGCGAAGCTTGGCAGGATGTGCTCGACGGTTTCTACAACGCAGACGGCCAAGTGCCGTGCCAAATCGATGGCGGTCTAAAATGCTTCGGCCACCCAATTGGTGCCTCCGGATTACGGATGTTGTATGAAATGTACAATCAGGTATTAGGCCGCGCCGGCGATCGCCAGCTTGATAACCCAACCATCGGCATGACGCACAATCTCGGCGGCTTCCCGCATCAGAACGTGTCGTCAATCGCCATCGTGGGCAAGCATGGGCTCTAATATTTTCGACAGATGAGTTTAAGAAAAAGGCGCCCTTCACGGCGCCTTTTTTATGGAAGTTTGGAGATATTCACATGATCGATATTGAACGCCACGGTGTCTGCGCCGTCATCCGATTCAACAGGCCCGACGCCCTCAATGCGTTGAACGCCAACGGGCTCAACACGCTGGAAGACGCCCTGCAACAAATCTCTAAAAGCGACGCCCGCGCGCTCATATTGACCGGAGCGGGAGACCGCGCTTTTTGCGCCGGAGCCGATATCAATGAGCTCGGCCCCCGCACAGCCGACCAAGTAGGATCAGCGTCCCGGCGCGGTCAAGCCATCGGCCTCCGGATTGAAGACCTGCCCTTCCCGTCTATCGCCCTGTGGAACGGTTACGCCTTGGGCGGTGGGCTCGAACTCTCCCTCGCATGCACATTTAGACTGGCGACACCGAATGCAATGGTGGGATTTCCCGAAATCAAACTCGGTATTTGTACCGGATGGGGTGGAACACAACGCCTCCCGCGCCTGATCCCGTTGCAAGCCGCACTCGACCTTCTGATGTCGGGGCGCTTGATCGACGCCACCATGGCCAAGGAAATAGGACTGGTTCATTCGATCACCGACGGCGACCCGATGAGTGCCGCCGTAGAATTCGCTAAACAATTCACCAGCAATAGTCTGCCCGCGATGGGGCTTGTAAGAGAGGCCGTCCTCCGCGCAAACGAACAGAATTTAGAATCAGGCTTCCGCACAGAAACTGATCTCTCAACATTGTCCTATCAATTGGAAGATTCAGCGGAAGGCGTCGCCGCATTCTTGGGCAAACGGAAACCGAATTTCCAAGATCGCTAACCCGAGATCGGCTCCAGCCCTTCTTCCGCGCGCACGGCATTTATGATCTGTAGCACACGCTCCGGCCACGGGCGAAACTGGACGCCGTACTCCCCGACAAGGCGCGAATTATCCATCAAGTAAACTCCGGATTCGTCTTTGCCGCCGGTTTCGTTCTCAAAGCGGATATCGGCGTCGGGTAGATACCCCCGCACCATCTCGGCCAAGTCGCCCATGGTGATCGTTGTGCCGCCGGAGTTGTAGATCGAATGCTTCGGCGCATCAGACATAAGTACACGGGCGAAGACTTCGGTAATGTCGTCCACGTGGATCGGCAGACGCGTGTAATCCGCGAAGGGGAAATTCGCGACCTCACCTCGGGACGGTTTCACAATACATTGGACGTGATCGACCGAGCCAAAAATCTTATCGGGGCCCGAGACATTGGTCGGCCGCACACCGGTAATCGACATTCCATGTTTGTCGATATAATCCCGAGCCTGCCACTCATTGAAAATCTTATGCATCGAGTATTGGTTTTCGCCATGCTTAAAATCTTCTTCATTCACCGTCCGTTCACCGTAGTTTCTCTGAAAACCATAGACCGCTAGCGAACTCGCATAGACAACGCGCTTGGCGCTCGTCAGGCGTGATGCTTCAAAGAAATTATCCATGCCGATGACATTCAACTTCATCGCGATATGCGGCGGATGATGGCTACCGATGTAATACGCTAGATTGATCGTCCGGTCCGCACCCGCGGCCGCCATCTTGTCCATGACATCGTCAAAATGCGTGATGTCGCCCCGCACAACCCGGACTTTATCCCCGAAATCATCGAAATCTCCATCCTGCGGCGCAATATCCATTACTGTGACTTCTTCGCCTTGCGCCACGAGGGACCGCGTCAGACGACGGCCGATGAATCCTGTTCCACCTGCTATGAATACAGACATGTTCGTTCCTCCCTACCCTACATTTTCCTCCTTTACTGAAGTAGAGCCGAAACTGACAGACCAAGGGCCGGATATTGAATTCTCTTTCACCCTCTGCGACCTAGCTTATGAAACAATCAACGCCTAACGAAGGAAGATCAGGATGACGTGGCAGCCGGAACTCGATGAACTGAAACGCCGCGAGGCATTCGCCGAGGAATTGGGAGGGACAGAGCGCGTTAAGCGCCAGCACGACGGCGACCGGCTGACGATCCGAGAGCGGGTTGAGCAGATGTCGGACACAGGATCGTTTCGTGAGCTCGGTAAGATCGCCGGGATGGCGGATTACGATGCAAACAATGATTTGGTGAAACTAACTCCCTCTAATTTCGTTTTCGGTCGCGCCAAGGTGGACGGTCGGCAAGTCGTAATTGGTGGTGACGACTTCACGGTGCGTGGCGGCTCAGCCGATGCGACGATCAAGGAAAAGCACCAAATGTGCGAGCGCATGGCGCACGAATTGCGGCTCCCCTTGATCCGCATGGTTGAAGGGTCCGGAGGCGGCGGTTCGGTCAAAACCATCGAGACAACCGGGCGCGCAAACGTGCCGGGCGTAGCCGGTTGGGAAGTCGTGGTCGACAACATGGGCACGATCCCTCGGGTGGCGTTGGGTCTAGGCTCTGTCGCCGGTCTCGGTGCTGCGCATCTGGCAGCCGCGCATTACTCGGTCATGATCAAAGACAACTCCGCACTCTTCGTTGCCGGGCCGCCGGTTGTCGAACGGCTTGGCCAAAAACTGACCAAGAACGAACTCGGCGGTTGGAAGATCCAACTCCGCGCGGGCGCCGTCGATCATGCGGTCGACACCGAAGAAGACGCCTTCAAATGCGCACGCAAGTTTCTCTCCTACCTCCCACCTTCCGTGCATGACGTGCCGCCACGCGGCCGGCAGGAAGACGATCCGAACCGCCGCGAGGAATGGCTACTAGACGCCATCCCGCGCGATATCCGCAAGGTCTATAAGATCCGCCCGATCATCGAGGCGGTCGTCGACGAAGGGTCGTTCTTCGAATGGGGCGACCGCTACGGGAAGTCCATCGTCACCGGTTTTGCGCGCCTCGACGGCTGGCCTGTCGCCTTGATGGCGAGCGATCCCTACTCCTATGGCGGCGGCTGGACGGCGGATACCTGCCGCAAGGTCGAGAAATTTGTCGACACCGCCGACACGTTCCATCTACCCATCGTTTACTTGGCGGACTGCCCAGGATTCCAGATCGGGCTTGAGGCCGAAAAGAACGGCACCATTAAGGAAGGCGTGCGCGCCATGAGTGCGATTTGGCAAACCGAGACGCCGTGGTGTTCAGTCATCATCCGCAATGCCTTCGGCGTCGCCGGTGCTGCGCACAAGAACGGCGGCCGCTTTTGTACTCGCTATGCCTGGCCGTCGGGCCGCTGGGGATCTCTGCCGCTGGAAGGCGGAATCGAGGCCGCCTACCGCGCCGATATCGCCGGCGCCGACGATCCCGAAGCGAAAATGGCGGAGATCGAGGAACGATTAAATAAACTCCGCTCGCCGTTCCGCTCGGCTGAGAGTTTTTGGATCGAGGAGATTGTCGACCCCCGCGACACCCGCTCGCTGCTCTGCGATTTTGCCAATACGGTCGCGCCGCTGCGCGAACCTGGCGTACGCCGTCGAATGATGCGGCCATAAAGGAGGCAAAATCATGGCAATTGAAGCATGGACTGGAACCTACGAAGACCTTCCACTCGGTGCGGAGGAATCCGCATCACAATTGATAGACGGGCCGGCCATCGATGCCTTCGCGCATGCGATCCAAAGCTTTAACCCAGTTCATATGAATGGTGATTGGGCGCGCGAAAACACTCATTACCCGGATCGTATTGCGCATGGCGTCATGACGACGGCGCTAATGTCGCAACCACTCGTACAATTCTGCGAGCAGTATAAAATTCGAACCGCGCTGCTTACCTCGTCCTCCCGGTATACCCGTGCCGTGATCGCGGGAGATACGGTAACCACAACCGTGCGCCTTGCTGAAAAAATAGATGAAAAGAAGCGTATCCGCTTTGAGGTGGAAGCAAAGAATCAGAATGGTGAAGTCGTGATGATTGGTGAACTCCTCGAACAGTGCCTTTAGGCATACGGTTCGCATCTTGCTCTGATAAGTCTTCGATGCCACTCTGATTAAAATATTTCAAAGGACCAGAATTTTGGCAGAGCCGACACAGTTGGAAGTCTTCACTGACTACGTTTGACCGTGGTGTTATCTCAGTACCGGGCGTATCGAGAAGTTGAAGAAAAAGTACAACATCGAGATGAAATGGATTCACTTCCCCCTGCACCCTGACACACCGCAGGAAGGCCGCGCGATGACCGATTTGTTCGCGGGACGAAGTGAAACCGAAATGAAGGCCCGCCAGGATCAGATGAAGAGCTTGATGGAACAAGAAGGCCTGCCGTATGGCGAACGGACCCATACTTACAACAGCCGCCTTGCTCAAGAAATCGGCGCGTGGGCAGACACGCAAGAGGGCGGCAACGTTATGCATGACGCGCTTTACCGCGCCTATTTCGTCAATACCAAGAACATTGGCGATCCGGATGTTTTATTGGAAATCGTGGAAGCAAATGGGCTTTCGGTCAATGAGGCGCGCAAGGTGCTTGAAGAGCGCACCTTCAAGGATGTCGTTGACGAGGATTGGAGCAAGTCGCGCCAATACGGTGTCACTGGTGTGCCGACTTTTGTCGCCGCCGGGCACGGGGTCGTCGGCGCACAACCGTATGACACGCTTGAAAAGTTTTTGGAATCCGTCGGTGTGGAGGAACGCACCAACAGCGACTAAAAGCGAACGGGAGGAAATGTTCTATGACGATTGAAATCAAACCGCTCACAATTCATACCGGAGCGGAAATCTCTGGTGTCGATCTTAATCAACCAATCTCCGACAGCGACGCCACAGATATCTGGGATGCCTTTCTGAAATGGAAGGTCGTATTCTTCCGCGATCAACCAATGAGCCACGCGGATCAAGTCACGTTCGGACGCCGGTTCGGCGAATTGACCATCGGTCATGCAGTCTTTGGGCATGTCGACGGCTATCCGGAAATATACTCCATCGCCAAGGATCGTTGGGACAATCGGTATAAACCGGCTCCGAAGAACATCCGTCCCTGGACAGGGTTTCACGCCGACATCACGGCCGCCGTCAATCCACCTGCGGTTTCCATTCTGCGGGGCGTCACCATTCCACCTTATGGCGGCGACACGTTATGGGCTAACTTGGTCGTCGCCTATGACAGCCTTTCAGAGCCGATCCGTAACTTCGTTGACGGTTTGAGGGGCCTGCATAAATTTCAACCCCCAGGGGAAATTGACGTCACGGAAGAATACAAAGCAATGCAAGAGCGTCGTCGCCTGACAACAGAGCACCCGATGGTGCGGGTGCATCCGGAGACCGGGGAACGGGTTCTTTACATTAGTCCCAGTTTCCTAAAATCAGTTGTTGGCATGGAGCCGCGCGAAAGCGAACTGATCCTAGAGATGCTCTGGGAGCACTCGGTTCGACCCGAATTTACCCTTCGCTATAAGTGGGAGCCGAATGACCTCGCGATGTGGGATAATCGCGCGGTCGTACACTGTGCGCCCCGGGACATTTACGAGACCGATTTCGACCGCCAGCTCTACCGCATCACCATGTTGGGCGATATCCCAGTGGGTGTAGACGGACGGCAATCGGTTTCAATTTCGGGCGAGCCCATCACACCTATAACCGCTGCCGCAGCAGAATAAAAAGGCAAAACATGACAAAGCGACGCCCGAACCTGTTCATAAATCAAATCGACGCGAAAGGCGGTCGACTTCTGCTAGTACGATAGCGAGGACGCGGAATGAACGACATCTCACCACCGAACATGGTTTCCACAATCGCGGAACTCGAAGCCATTTACGGCGAGCCCTTGGCGCAATCTCTGGTCAAAGAGATCGATTACATCTCGGGTCATTACCGCGCCTTCATCGAGAAGTCACCGTTCGTGGTCCTGGCAAGCGTCGCCGAGGAAGGGCTCGATTGTTCGCCGCGCGGCGACCCTGCGGGATTTGTCCGTGTTGTTGACGCGAAGACGGTGATGATCCCCGACCGGCGCGGCAACAACCGCATCGACACACTACGCAATCTAGTGCGGGACCCGCGTGTCTCGTTGCTGTTCCTGGTGCCGGGTGTGGGTGAGACACTGCGGATCAATGGCCGCGCCGCCATTTCCGTCGACCCGGACCTTTGTGCTTCCTTCGATATGAATGGCAAGACGCCCCGCAGCGTGATCGTGGTGACCGCCGAGCGCGTCTACTTCCAATGTCAAAAAGCCTTAGCGCGCTCACGGCTTTGGGATCCGGAGGCCCGGATCGAACGAACGGAACTTCCATCCGCAGGCGATATCCTTCAAGGGTTGAGCAAGAATGATTTCGACGGCGATGCCTATGACAAGAATTATCCCGAACGCTTGAAGAAAACCATCTACTAAACAAGGCGAAAGATAAATGATCCACGATCCCCCTGCCCTGACGATCCACCGCGGGTTTAAACGACCGTCTCAGGCTTTGCTCGATAAATTCAAAGGTGCCCAAACCTCTCACCTTTGTGACGCCATGAATGGCCGGGGTGCCCTCGACTATCGCATCAAGCCGCTCGATGAATCGCAATCGGTCTTTATCGGCCCGGCAATTACCGCGCAATCAGCACCCGCCGATATCGCCGGTATGTTTGGTGGCGTACATGAAGCGCAGCCAGGTGACGTGCTTGTCGTCGCGAACGACGCCTTCTCGGGGACCGCGGTGGTCGGTGACCTCGCCATCGGCATGATGAAAAACAAGGGTATCGTTGGCTTCGTCACGGACGGTCTCGCGCGCGACAAAGCGGGCATACTCGAAGTTGGATTACCCTGTTTCTGCCAAGGAATTTCGCCAAACTCACCGGGACGCACGGGCCTTGGGATTGTTGGCGCACCAGTAACCTTGGGTGGCGTCCACGTTAATCCGGGCGATATCATAATCGGTGATCCGGACTCTGTCGTCGTCGTGCCGCAAGAAGAAGCCGAGGGAATTGCGGTGCTACTCGCCGAAATTCAAGAAGCCGAGAAGACGGCCATCCAGCGCGTTGCAGGAGGCGCCACGATGCCCGCCAGCATGGACAGCATGATCGCCAACGCCCACATCATCACGGACAATACCTGATGGCGGGTGCGGCCGATATGATCTGGCAGCTTTGGAACGCAGGCGAAGTCATCGATAGCCTACCGGAAGATTTACGCCCCCATACCCGCGACGAAGGTTACGCGGTCCAGGCCGAGTTGGAAGCCTTGAGCAAGCGTCCTCTCGTCGGCTGGAAGATTGCGGCAACCAGTAAGGCAGGCCAACAACATATCGGTGTCAGCGGCCCCATTGCAGGCCGCCTATTAGCGCAGCGGGTATTCGATGACGGTGCGGAATTGGCCTTTGGTGCCAACCGAATGCGCGTCGCAGAGCCGGAATTCGCCTTTCGTTTCGGCCAACCTCTCGGCCCGCGAGAAGATGCCTATCAGATCGACGAGGTCTTGGCGGCGGTCGATAGCCTGCACCCTGCCATCGAAGTGCCAGATTCACGCTTTGATGATTTCGCCAGTGCGGGTGAAGCCCAGCTAATCGCGGACAATGCTTGTGCGCATGAATTCGTGCTCGGACCGGCGACAAGCGCCAATTGGCGAGATATCGATCTCTCGAAACACCAAGTAAGTGTGGAGGCCGTCGGCGGTGACAAGTACACCGGCATTGGATCGAACGTCCTTGGTGACCCCCGTGTCGCCCTTTTATGGTTGGTCAACGAAGTCACCGGTCTTGGTCTCACTCTGGACACCGGACACATCGTGACCACCGGCACGTGCGCGGAGCCGCTGGAGGTCGAGCCGGAAGATGAGATCATCATGAATTTCGGCGATCTCGGTGCTGTCGAGTTGACCTTTACCGGATAAACGGCAACCGACCTGTATTAAATGGTTTTTTTATCTAACGATATAATCGTCCGGATCCGGCGCCTCGGTCATCGCCCAATAGTCGACCAAACGCCACGGTGAGTTGGCGAAGACCCGGCCCTTACCGTTCTTGTACCAATTGTCCACGCCTGCATGCGCCCAGACCATTTTTTCATGAGCGGCGTCGCACCGCTCGTTGAAGGCATCGTGAACTTCCTTGCGCACTTCCATGGTTCGGTAATCCCCTTCGATCAAATCGCGGAGGCACTTCATCGTATAGCGAACCTGACATTCACCGTGGAACATGGCACTACCGCCATGGCCGAGATTGGTGTTCGGGCCGTATAGGATAAAGAGATTCGGAAATTTCGGCACGGTAATGCCGAGATAAGCTTTAGGATCGTCTTCCCCCCAGATGTCACTCAGGTTTTCGCCATCACGCCCGATGATCTCCATCGGCCATAGCATTCGGTTGGCATGAAACCCTGTCGCGAGAATGATGACGTCGACTTCATGCCGCGTCCCGTCCGCCATGACGATGGCATTCGCTTCGATGTGGTCGATGGTATCGGTGATCAGGTCGACATTGTCGCGCTTCAACATGGGAAACCAATGATTATCGACCAGCATCCGTTTGCCGTAAGGCGGATAGTCGGGCACGACTTTCGCCATCAATTCTGGATCGCCGTCCAACTCCCGCTCCATATGGCGGACCATATTCGCTCGGAACCGGTCGTTGGTCGCGTTAAGGGCGCGCTCAGGATGCGGCCAGTCCAGATCTAGCTGTAATGCCCCGTGGATACCGTCGGAGAAGCCCCAGAAGAGCTGAAACCGGTACCACCGCGCATAATACGGCAAATGCTCCAGGATCCACTTCTTGCCCGGGCTGACGAAGCGGTGATAGTTGGGATTGCTGATCACCCAGTGGGGCGAGCGCTGAAAAATAGTGAGCCGACCAACCTCAGCGGCAATCGCAGGGCCAGTCTGCATGCCGCTGGCTCCCGTGCCGATCATCGCCACCCGCTTGCCCGCAAGGTCGGCACTCTCATCCCACCTGGCGGTATGAAACGCGACCCCCTTGAACGTATCGAGGCCGGGGATATCCGGAAGCTTTGGTCGGTTCAATTGCCCGACTGCAGTGATCACCGCATTCGCTATTAAAGTCTCTTCCGCTCCGTCCTTGCCACTTATCGACAC
Organism: uncultured Rickettsiales bacterium; assembly: GCA_913046825.1. Next base: position 17,286 of record CAJWTF010000016.1, read on the forward strand.
ATCCCAGCTCGCCGATGCCTCGTCATAGCGGAGCGAGACGACTTCCGTCTCGAAGCGTATATCGCGGCGCAGGTCGTATTTGTCGGCACAGTTCTCGAAATATTGGTGCAGTTCGTCGCGCTTCGAATAGAACTCCGTCCATTCGTGGCTCGGCTCAAAGGAATAGGAATAGAAATGGTTCGGGGTGTCGACACCGCAGCCCGGATACCGGTTCTCGTACCAAGTCCCACCGACCGCATCGTTCTTCTCAATCACCGTGAAGGGAATACCAGCTTGCTGAAGTTTAATCGCCGACAGCAGCCCCGACATACCCGCGCCCACGATAACGACATGAAAAGTGTCCAGTCGCTCTTGCGGCGGATCACGATGCCAAGAAACCCCTTTCGGGTCGGCATCATGCAGCGCCAACTCTTCGCGCATCATGGCGGCATAATCGTCGGAGACAGGCTCGCCCACGGCGACGCTCATCATCCGTTGCAGCGTGGCGTCATCCGGTGGCGGCGGCAGGTCACGCCCCTCCTCCGCATAAGCGCGAACAGTCTCAATCAGACGGGCACGAATTTCTTCCTGCGTCGCCGCTGGCATCTTCACCGAGTAATCCCACGGTCCTTTGATATATCCCGCGATCTCATCGAGAAGGGATAAGTCCTCAGTCAACTGAACGAGTACCATCGCAACAGTGACAATATCGCTTTCGGCGAGCGCGGATCCAAGCTTTTCGGGGTCAGCGGTCAGGGATATAAAATCATACGACATACGATGTACTTTGGGGCAAATTCACCTGAAATCAATTTTCCAAATCGGTACGCATATTTTAGCGTATCGAAATGAAACTCTCCCTCTCCTGTCGGATCGCCGAATCATCCAGCCGCAAGGATGCCGCCGCCCTTCCTATCGAGAAATTGGCGCCCCTAGCCGCCACTGCCGGATTTTCCGGCCTGTCGATGCGGGCGTCCGCCATCTCTATCGACACATTGCCAGACCGTGTATCCGAGATTCGCCAGTTACTGGACACGAACGGACTTGCCGCATCAATGGTCATGGGAAATGTCGCCCTCGCCGCGAACAACACCGAAGCGCCTGACTGTTTGCGGAACATCACACCACATCTCAATCTCGCGGAATGCCTCGGTGCGAACCTCGTTCGAGTAATGATTCAGCATGAAGACGATATTCCCCACGCCCAACGTTCCGCAGACGAAGCGAAAGAGCGTGGCATCTCGCTCTCGCAACAGACCCATTGGGGAACGCTTGCGGAGACTGTCGACGGTACGCTCGAACTCGTCGATCGGATGGCTCGGAGTAATTTCGGCATTACCTTTGAGCCCGCCAATTTGCTCGCGTGTGGCGATAACTTCGGACCTGATGTGGTTCGGCGATTGGCGCCACATTTAGTTAATTTCTATTTTCAGAATGTTCGCCTCGATCCGGCGGGCGCGCATACCTTCAAGACACGCGCGGTAGGGCCGGTCTCGCTCTCTTACGTAGCGCTCGATGATCCCGGCGGTATCGAAATCGCGCCCCTCATCGCCACGTTGAAGGATTGCAATTACGACGGCTGGATCTCCGTCCACCAACCCTTACGGGAAGGCCAGTCCGTCACCAATGCCATCGACGAGGCCGCGCGCATCTTCTGTCCCCTCGTCTCCTAGTCCTCCCTCCACGTCAGTTTAGATCATCCTTTGCCGGGGCAATCGTTCCGAGAAATCCAATGGAGGAAAAGAACGTGTCAAAAAGCGAAGCATACGAAAAAGGACAACAAGTTCGCCGTGAAATGATGGGCGATGCGATGGTAGAGAAACTCGCGACCACCGTCTATGCCGACCCGGTCATGGAAAAATTTGGAGATTACGCGACGGAAGCGGTCTTCGGTCTTTTGTGGGGCCGCGAAGGGCTCGACCGAAAGACCCGCGCTATGATCTGTGTGATCTCCGACACATGCTTGCATTGTTGGCCAGAATTAGAGCTGCATATCCGGTTCGCTCGGAAAATGGGCTGGACCGAGGACGAGATCACTGAAGCATTGCTGCATGTTGGCGGCTATATTGGCGTGCCGACGATCCGCGAAGCAATGATCATTGCCGGTAAGGTGTTCAAGGAGCTAAAAGCAGAAGAAGGCTAGCGGGCGCTCCTCCCTTCGACAGGCTCAGGGTGAGGTTTCTAATTGGAATATAGGCATTGAAAACCTCATGCTGAGCACGTCGAAGCATGAGCGAACAATCCAAGGTTCTATCCCAAAAGCCAATCTAATATCTTTGCATTCTCGTCGCGGGGATAGGTGTGGGAAAGGTCGGCGATCTCACGGTAGAGGATTTCAGCACCGCGCTCTTGCAGCACCTGATGGGCGACACGCGCCACATCGATGTCGAACATCCAATCCTGCACACCGTGGGTCAAGTAAATGGGGCGGCCTTTGATATTCGCCGGGCCCAAAATATCCAACATCATAACATGGAAGCTTGCCGATATCGGTGCCAAATGCGTAAACGGCGAGGATGCTTTCAAGCCGCTAATATAGGTGAAGGTTCCACCGTCACTCATGCCGGTCATCAACAGACGCTCACCGTCTACGTTCCAGCGCTGACGGGTTGCGTCCAGGATCGTTTCGATATTCTCATCGTCGACTTCCGGCTGCATCAGTGACCAAGTATCGCCCCGCGCCGTAGGACTAATCACAATGAACCCTCTGCTGCGTGCTTCCTTCAGCCAAGTCCACAGGAACGCCCGTCCGTGCCCGCTGCCCCCATGTAGCGCTGCGACGACGGGATACGCGACCTCGGGGTCGTAATACTCCGGGATGTAGATCGAGCAGCCGCCCTTTTCGTCACGCTCGTTATTAAAATGTAATACCCCGGTATCCTCGCGAGGAACGGCACCTGAAATGCGCGCCAATAACCCGCCATCTTCTTGTCTATGTTCTTCTAGAAAGAACCCACTTACAGACGGGAAAAGCGGTGCCGCCGAATACAGCGTCTCCACAGCGTAAGGAGTGTACCGTAACGCCCGGTAAGCCATGAAGATTCCATCGGGGTCGTCAGGCGTATCGACGAATGCAGAAATCGCCTTTTGCGCCAACTCGAAGCTTGTGTCCACTGATTGTCGGACAACTTCCGCGCCCTCCGGCCATCCTCCTTCAGCGACAAGACGTCTGGCTTCCTTCAAAGGAGCCTTGTGGACCGAGATCTTTTCTTTCAACTGGTCAATCAAAACCGGATGAAGATACCGTTGCACCGCCAACAGTGAATTAATCGCCGCCAATAATGGCTCTATCCGCGTTTCAATCTCTGTTGTCATGGGCCGCGGCCCTATGGAACCAAGTCCATAATTTCTTCCAACTCGGCAATGCGTTCGTTCTGCGGTTGGTCCGGATCGACCCGCAAAGAGAGCGACGTAATCCCGCAAGCCTCATACGCCTTGAAGCGCTCCTTCACCATCTCCGGCGTACCGAATGCACCGAACTGCGTCACCATCTCGTCGGGCACGCGAGCCGCCGCTTCGTCGCGCCTACCCTCAATCCACAGTTTTTGGATCGCCAACGCATCATCCGTGAACCCGGCCCGCTTAAAGGCGTCATTATAGAAATTGGTTTGCGCCGAACCCATCGCGCCCATTTGAAAGGCGACGCCAGGACGGCGGGCATCGATTATCTCTTCCACGTTCTCACCGACAGATACCTGACAGCCGGTATGTAGTTCGACATTTGCCATCGAACGTCCGGCCTTGGCCGCGCCGTCGCGGATATAAGTGAGATGCGCGTCCGCATGGTCCGGCGAGAACGACGTGCCGAGCCATCCATCCGCACCGGCCCCCGTGAACTCCAATGATTTCGGGGCCAACGTCGCAAGGAAGATCGGGATGTTCGCCGGCGGATGGTTGAGGCGGATCGCCTTCCCTTCTCCACCGGGCCGCGGCAAGGTGTGATACTTTCCGTCAAACGACAGTTTCTCACCCCGAAAGGCCATGCGCAAAATCTCGACCGTTTCTTTCAGGCGACTCAACGGCGCTCGATATGGCACGCCGTGCAATCCTTCCACGACCTGCGGGCCGCTGACACCCAGGCCCAGGATAAACCGTCCATCGGAGATATCGTGCATCGAGAGCGCTGTCATAGCAGTCATCGACGGGACCCGGGCGCTGATCTGCATGATCCCGGTGCCGAGACGAATCTTTTCCGTCTGTCCGGCGAGATACGCCAAGCACGTCACCGCATCATGTCCCCATGCCTCAGCCGACCAGACCGTGTTAACGCCTAACTGTTCCGCTTTCTGAACAAATTCGGTCAATTCCTTGATGCCGGTGCGGCCATACGCACCAAGGGAAACAGATGTTTTCATGGGATTACTCCTTCGTGCATTCCGTCTTGATTTGTCGAAGGATATAGGCCGAATTCCAAGCTTGGGGAATTGAATTCACGACACCGCAAACGACATTCTTCACCATGGAATGGACAGGCATGAAAATTGGCGAAGCACTGCAATACTCAGCTGACAAATGGCCCGAGAGCAACTTCGTCGTCGGAATGGGTAAGCGCATCACCTATGCGGAATTTAACAGGAGGGTCGATCGCTTGGCGACCGGCCTGATGGGCCTTGGCATAGTGCGTGGCGATCATGTCGCCTGTTGGCTCACCAACGGCCCCGATTGGATTATGACGTGGCTCGCATGTTGCCGTCTCGGCGCGACAGTCGTCTCAATCAATACGCGGTACAAGACCCAGGAAGTCGAATTCATTCTGCGGCAGTCGGACGCCAAACTCTTGGTGGCAATGCCGAGCTATTGGGAAATTGACTATCGTTCGATGATTTCCGAAATGGTGCCCGGTTACGAAACGTCGACGCCCGGCAACCTAAATTGCGACAGTCTTCCAGAACTCCGGGGCGTCGTCCTGTGGCAAGATGAATCCCATCCGGGGACGATTTCATTACATACCCTGCAATCGAACGATGCGGATCGCGCGGCACTTGATGCGGCGGCGGCGACATTGGAGACTGAGGACCCGGTTGTGATCATCTACACCTCCGGAACCACCGGCGTGCCTAAGGGTGCCATGCATTGCCATCGCGTCCTGTTGGAAGGCCGCGACATCGCCAAGGCCCTGCACATGGAGGCGGGCGATAACGTGCTCTGCCATTTGCCGCTCTATCATGTCGCGGGCAGCGTCGCGACAGTGATGCCCGCCATGCAACATGGCGCGACCATCGTCACCATGGAACAATGGGAGCCCACCGCCGCCATCGATCTGATCGAGCGCGAACGCGTCAATATCATGGGCGGTATCCCAACCCATTTCATCGACATGCTTGGCGTGCCTGGTGTCGAGCAACGTGACACTCATTGCCTTAAATCGGCCTGGATTGGCGGCGCGCCGGTTACGCCAAAATTGGCGCGGGCGGCAAAAGAGATTCTTAAGTTCGATGCTCTGCAGGCAGTTTACGGTCTGACAGAGACGATGGGCGGCACGACACTAAGCGAATTCGAAGCCCCCATCGAAGTAACCTGCGAAAACAAAGGCAAGCCGATCGGCAGCTTTGAGGTAAAGGTCGTCCGAAACGAATCCGGAAAGTCCGCCGACATCGATGAAGATGGTGAAATTTGGGTGCGCGGCTATACCGTCATGCTGGGTTACTACAAAAACGAGGAAGCGACCCGCGAGGCCATCACACCCGAAGGATGGTTCAGAACAGGCGATCTCGGTCATTACGACAAAGACGGTTATTTGAAGATTACAGGACGCGCGAAAGAGATGTTCATCGTTGGCGGCAGCAATGCCTATCCAGCGGAAATTGAGCGTTACCTGGAAACCCATCCGAAGGTCGGCCAAGCAGTCGTCTGCGGAGCACCGCACGAGCGGTTAGGCGAAGTCTGTTTCGCCTTCGTCATGCCCAAAGCAGGCGAACAGCTCACCCAAGGGGACATTTTAGAATATTGCCGCGGTCAAATCGCTGACTATAAGGTCCCTCGCCACGTCGACATCGTCGAAGATTTCCCCCGCACGACCACAAATAAAATTCAGCGGTTCATCCTGCAAAAAGAAATCGCAGATCGGTTTTCCTGATGATCTATCAGCATCGGATCGTCATCGCCCGGAGCGGCAAACTCGAGAAACGCCACGTCGAATTTCAGGCGCATACGATGAACGCCCTCGACGAAGCGGGCTCTGTTCTCATTGGCGCCTGGGAAGTCTATATAGGCAATGAGACCGGCAGTGCCGTCTGGCAACTACGCCAATTCGAGAGCATGGCTGCCTGGGAAATCCACCAAGATAAGGTACGCGCGGATGCGGCCCTTTCCGCCGCGCGACAACAGAACCTTTATCCGCACTTGGACGAGATCAACACATCGATCCTACGGCTCGCTGACGTGTCACCGCCCCTGGCGACTGAGTGGCCCGCCATCGACGACGTTCGGGGACAAGCGCGTGGTTACATCGAACAGCGCACAATACGGTTTCGCGTCGGTGGCTCTTTAGAGCATCACGCATTCTACCGCGAGAATGTCATGCCGGCGCTGGATAGAGACGGCGCACGTTTAATTGGATTGTTCGACACGATCATCGGCGACGGCACGACCAACGGCAAATCTATGCAAAGTGTGGAATTGCGACATTTTTCCAACCTTACCGCATGGCAGGTTTGGCGCGAGGCGCAAGACGACGATCCCGTGCTTTCCAAACTCATCAAGCAGGACTGGATGCCCTATGTTTTGGAAATGCACAGCATCCTGATGCGGCCGCTCGACTACAGCCGCATTCGGTGACAGAAACGTCTGCCTAGTACTGGATACGTGTCGTCGCCGCGCCGTCGACCACTAGGTTCACACCGCTGATATAACTGGCGGCAGGACTGGCGAGGAATACCGCGCCGTTGGCAACTTCTTCCGGAGTGCAAAAACGGCCCATGGGATTGCGTTTCATCGCCATCGCGAAGCGATCAGGGTCTTCAGTTTTGTTGCGCTCCCACACCCCGCCTTCGAAATACACCGCGCCTGGCGACACTGAATTCGCGCGAATACCTTTGGCTGCGAAATTAGTACTGATCCCGGACATGTAACTAATCAGCGCTGCCTTCACACCACTATAGGCGCGCACACCACCTGACACATTCACTGCCGCCGTACTTGAGATCGAAACAATCGATCCACACTCGGATTTCTCAAGATAGGGCATCGCACTTTCAACGGCCCGCACGGTGCCTAGAATGTCGACATCGAGGCCGCGTTGCCACGCCTCTTCATCCGCACCCACGACCAAAGAACTCGCGTTCGCGACCAGAATATCGACCCCGCCCAAGGCCTCTGCGCTCGCTTTCATCCAAGCCCGGAATGCGCCATCGTCAGTGACATCCGCCGTCATCCCGATAACTTGGGTATCGCCCCCAGAAAGAGCGTTCACCGCGTCCGTCACGTCTGCTTCATTTCGAGCACAAAATCCGACGTGGCAGCCTTCCGAGACAAGTAGGTCGACAATACGCCGTCCGATGCCTTTCGAGCCACCGGTCACGATGGCCCTTTTACCGCTGAGACCCAAGTCCATCGTATTTCTCCCCTATCCGATTTTCTTGATTACGCGACTTAACGCGGCAGATCGGTAGTGCCCATCAGGTATTCGTCGATAGAGCGCGCGCATTGACGACCTTCGCGGATCGCCCAAACGACCAGCGATTGGCCGCGCCGCATATCACCAGCGGCAAAGACCTTATCCACCGATGTACGGTACTCCTCCGTGTTCGCGTCGACATTGCCGCGCGGGTCGAGTTTCAGACCAAGCGTCTCGACCATGCCTTCCTGCACCGGATGCACGAACCCCATGGCGAGAAGCACCAAATCAGCCTTCAATTCGAACTCAGAGCCGTCGACTTCCTGCATCTCCATGCGGCCCTCCTCACCTGTCGCCCACTCGAGACGAATACCGTTCAGTGCCGTCACTTTACTATTGGTTCCTGAGAACGTCTTCGTGCCCAGTGACCAATCGCGCTCACAGCCTTCTTCGTGGGAACTGGAGGTGCGCAGCTTCATCGGCCAATCGGGCCAGGTCAGCGCCTTGTTTTCGCGCTCCGGCGGTTGCGGCAGTAATTCCAACTGGGTGACGGATTTGGCACCGTGACGGATTGAAGTGCCAACACAATCCGAGCCCGTATCACCGCCACCGATGACGACGACATGCTTGTCCGTCGCCATGATCGACACATCGTCCGGCACGTCCACGCCCGCATTCCGGTCGTTTTGCTGGGAGAGAAATTCCATTGCAAAGTGGACACCGTCGAACTCACGACCCGGCACCGGTAAATCACGGGGCTTCTCGGCGCCACCACACAGAGCTACCGCGTCAAAATCAGTCATCAGCGTTTCAATTTCGAGATTCACACCGACATGGCTGTTGGAGCGGAATTCGACCCCTTCGGCCTGCATTTGCGCCATTCGCCGGTCGATCAGGTGCTTCTCCATCTTAAAGTCGGGAATACCGATCCGCATAAGTCCGCCGATCCGCTCGCTTTTCTCGAAGACAACAACTTTATGACCAGCTCGCGCAAGCTGTTGCGCACAGGCGAGGCCGGCGGGGCCGGAACCGATAACCGCGACGCGCTTATCAGTATGACGGGCTGGCGGCAGTGGCCTAATCCAACCTTCTTCCCAACCGCGATCGACAATCGAACATTCAATAGTTTTAATCGTCACCGGCGCATCGTCGATGTTCAATGTACAGGCCGCCTCGCATGGAGCGGGGCAGATGCGGCCAGTGAATTCTGGAAAATTATTAGTGGAGTGGAGCGTATCCAGGGCTTCCCGCCATTTGTTGCGATAGACCAGATCGTTCCATTCCGGAATAATATTGTTCACCGGGCAGCCCTGATGACAATACGGAATGCCGCAATCCATGCAGCGCGCACCTTGTTCGGAAGCTTTTTCCGAAGATAAAGGAATCATGAACTCCTTGTAGTGATTAACGCGCTCCTCAACCGGAGCATAGCGCCGGTCGTCTCGCTCAATCTCGAGGAATCCAGTCGGGTTACCCATGATTTATTCTCCGCCCGCAGCAGCCGCGCTGCGCTCCTCCAATTCGGTCTTGGCCTGCATTTCATGCAACGCCCGTCGGTATTCTACCGGCATGACCTTCACGAACTTCGGAAGATAGTTGACCCAATCATCGAGAATGGTGCGCGCCCGGTCACTACCGGTATAGCGCTGATGATTCTCGATAAGTTCCCGCAAGCGCCGTTCGTCATAACGCGTCATATCAGACGACGGGTCGATGCCATCATCATTCGCCGCGCGTTCTTCCCTCGGCACCGCCTCCAACTCCACCATGCTCTTGTTGCAAAGACTGTTAAAAGCGTTCTTCTCGTCGAGCACATAGGCGATTCCACCGGACATGCCGGCCGCGAAATTACGCCCCGTTTCACCTAATACAACGACGACACCGCCGGTCATATATTCGGCCCCGTGATCGCCACAACCTTCGACGACTGCCGATGCACCGGAGTTCCGTACTGCAAACCGCTCGCCCGCCACGCCACGGAAATAACATTCGCCCGCAATGGCGCCGTAGAGCACCGTATTACCGACGATGATGTTCTTTTCCGGGACAAGCTGACTATCCGGCGAGGGGTAGATGGCAATGCGGCCGCCGGACAATCCCTTACCGACATAATCGTTCGCGTCGCCGACCAACTCGAACGAGACACCATGCGACAACCAGGCTCCGAAGCTCTGCCCGGCATTCCCGGTAAATTTCACATGGATCGAATCTTCGGATAGGCCCGCATGGCCATGCTGTTTCGCGATTTCGCCCGACATCATCGCGCCGACCGTGCGATTTATGTTGCGGATCGGGCTCTCGAAACTAACCGGCGCGCCACCGTCGATAGCGTCCCTCGCTTTCACGATCAGCTCATTATCAAGCGCCTTCTCCAAGCCATGATTTTGATCCTCGCAGTTGAAAAGTGCCACGCCTTCGACCGCCTCGATGGGTGCTAAGAGGCGCGACAAATCAATGTTCTGCGCTTTCCAATGATTAACCGCGCCGTCCATGTCGAGGATATCGCGGCGACCAATCATCTCGTTGATGGTTCGGAAGCCGAGTTCCGCCATGATCTCGCGAACTTCAGTGGCAATATATGTGAAGAAATTGACCACATGTTCGGGCTGACCGGTGAAGCGCTTGCGCAATTCAGGGTCCATGCTCGCGACACCAACCGGGCATGTATTGAGATGACACTTCCGCATCATGATACAGCCTTCGGAAATCAGAGCCGCCGTGGCAAAACCAAACTCGTCGGCACCAAGTAAAGCTCCGATAATGACATCGCGTCCCGTCCGCAAACCACCATCGACCTGTACAGCGATGCGACCCCGAAGGCCGTTCATGACCAGTGTTTGATGGGTTTCTGCCAAGCCAAGCTCCCACGGGCCACCTGCATTTAGCAATGAGGTCAGAGGACTAGCGCCAGTTCCTCCATCATGTCCTGAGATTGTGACATGATCAGAATACGCCTTGCTTACTCCTGCCGCGACCGTACCAACACCAACTTCCGAGACCAACTTTACCGAAATACGCGCCTGCGGATTGACGTTCTTCAGATCGTGGATGAGTTGAGCCAAATCCTCGATTGAATAGATGTCGTGGTGCGGCGGCGGCGAAATCAAGCCGACGCCCGGTGTCGAATGCCGCACGCGAGCAATCCATTCATCGACCTTGTCGCCCGGTAGTTGGCCGCCTTCGCCGGGTTTTGCGCCTTGAGCCATCTTGATCTGAATGTCATCCGCATTGACCAAATACTCCGTCGTCACACCGAAGCGACCCGACGCGACCTGCTTAATCCGCGAGCGCATGGAGTCGCCGTTCTCCATCGTACCGAAGCGGATAGCTTCCTCGCCTCCCTCCCCAGTGTTGGAGCGCCCGCCGAGACGGTTCATGGCTATGGCCAAATTCGTGTGCGCTTCCCATGAGATGGAGCCGAAGGACATGGCGCCGGTCGCGAAGCGCTTCACGATTTCGGAGATCGGTTCGACTTCGTCGACAGAGATCGCCTCACGGTCGGACTTGATATCGAACAAGCCGCGCAAATTCTTAAACTTGGTGGTCTGATCGTTGACCTTCGAGGTGTAGGTCTTGAATAGCTTGTAATTGGCACTGCGGACCGCGTGCTGGAGCGTGCCGATGGTCTCCGGCGTCCAAACGTGTTCCTCACCCCGGATGCGATAAGCGAGATCACCACCGACATCCAAGTCGCTGCGATAGATCGGCGCGTCGCCATACGCCGTTGCGTGGCGGCGTTCCGTTTCTTCCGCGATTTCAGTCAGACCCGCGCCTTCGACCTTCGTCGCAGTGCCGGTAAAATAATCCTCGACGAATTTGCTCGACAATCCGACCGCATCGAATATCTGCGCGCCGCAATATGACTGATAGGTGGAGATGCCCATCTTCGACATCACCTTCATCATGCCTTTGCCGACAGCCTTGATATAATGTTTATGCGCGGTCTCGTCGTCGATCTCATTCGTGGTCTCGTGCACGAGGTTGCTCAACGTGTCGAAAGCGAGATACGGGTTCATTGCCTCAGCGCCATATCCCGCCAACAGGCAGAAATCATGGACACGGCGGGCCTCGCCAGTCTCCAGCACCAAGCCCACTTCCGTGCGCAACCCTTCGCGAATTAGGTGATGGTGAACCGCCCCAGTCGCCAACAAAGCGGGCACGGCAACATGCTTCGCATCGACCCCACGATCGGACAGGATAATGATGTTATAATTTTGTTTTTCAACGACTCTTTGCGCTTCTTCGCAAATGCGTTGGATCGCAACCTCCATCGTCACGGCATCATCACCATCACAGCGATAACAGATATCCAAGGTATAGGTCCGGAATGACCCATCAACATGGTTCTCGATCCGCCGAATCCGCTCCAAATCCGTATTCGATAGTATCGGTTGATCGACTTCGAGGCGCTTATGCTTACCACCCGAGCCAAGATCCATTAAGTCTGGGCGCGGCCCGATAAAGCTCACCAGCGACATCACCAATTCTTCGCGGATCGGATCGATGGGAGGATTCGTGACCTGCGCGAAATTCTGGAAAAAATAATCGGAGAGCATCCGTGGCTTGTCGGAGAGCGGGGCGAGCGGGATATCGCGGCCCATGGAGCCAATCGGGTCCTCGCCCTTCACCGCCATCGGATCAAGGAAGAACTTCACGTCTTCCCGCGTGTAACCAAATGCCTGCTGCATATCGAGCAGGGTCTCACTATCTGCCGCCATCGGACCGATTTCCGCAGGCAGGTCGGAAAGATGAATTTGGGTCTGGTCGAGCCAGTCCTGATAGGGATAGGCATCAGCCAAATCAGATTTGAGTTCCTCGTCGGAGATGATCCGGTGCTCTTCTAGATCGACCACCAACATCTTGCCCGGCTGCAGGCGCCATTTGCTGACAATTTTCTCTTCCGGGATATCCGGCAGCACGCCGACTTCGGACGCCATGATGACGAGGCCGTCATCGGTCACAATATAGCGGGCGGGGCGCAGTCCATTGCGGTCAAGCGTCGCCGCGATTTGCTTTCCATCCGTGAACGCCATCGCCGCCGGCCCATCCCACGGCTCCATCAGGGCCGAATAATACTCATAGAAGGCGCGGCGTTTCGGATCCATCAGATCATTACCGCTCCACGCTTCCGGGATCATCAGCATCATCGCATGGGAGAGCGAATAACCGCCCATCACCAACAATTCGAGCGCATTGTCGAAGGTCGAGGAATCAGACGGGCTGTCGCCGATGACCGGCCACAGTTTCTCTAAATCGTCACCGAGGACCTTGGATTTCATGTTATGGCGGCGGGCATTCATCCAGTTGATGTTGCCACGCACAGTATTGATCTCGCCGTTATGGCAGAGGAAGCGAAACGGCTGCGCCAGACGCCAGGACGGGAAAGTATTGGTCGAGAACCGCTGATGGAACAATGCCATCGCTGTTGCGAAGTCCGTATCCTGGAAGTCGAGGTAGAATTTCGAGAGATTGGGCGCCAACACCATTCCTTTGTAGACCATGGTGTGTGTTGACATTGAGACGACGTAGAAATCCCGCCATGCGGTGGCATTCTTATCCCAAAGCGCGTGATGCGCCTGTTTGCGGATGACATAGAGTTTGCGCTGGAAAGCCTCTGAATCCGGTGTCTCCGGCCCGCGCTGAATCAAAACCTGCCGGATGATCGGCTCTGCTTCCTTGACGCTCTCGCCAAGGACGCGGTTGTCGACCGGCACATCGCGCCAACCGATCAAAATTTGTCCCTCACGCGAGATCGAGGTTTCGATTGCCTCTGCCGCGAGATCGCACTTCGTCGGATCGTTCGGCAGAAACACCATGCCGACCGCGTAGTCACCAACCGGCGGCAAGGTAATACCGCGCTCAGAGAAAACCTTGCGCATGAAGCCGTCAGGAATTTGAATCAAAATGCCCGCGCCGTCGCCTGCCAACGGATCGGCACCGATAGCGCCCCGGTGATCAAGGTTTTGGACGATCTCAAGCGCCTGGTGGACGATTTCGTGTTTCGGCTCGTTATGGATGTTCGCTATGAAACCGAATCCGCACGCATCGTGCTCATTGACGGGGTCATAGAGTCCCTGCTCAATAGGCAAACCAATATTGTTGCGCCGGATCTCGTGGCTCATGCGTTAACTCCCAATAGGCTCCGCGGAGAGCCGAATTAAATAGCAAGCTCCAGCGGAAACAAAAAATGGTTTCTTTTACCAAAATATAAATTTAATAATATCAAGGCTTTAAGATGGGGATTCCGAGTCTATTTTCAAGCTTGGGATCGTTTGATTTTAAGAATCCGTTGAAATCCGACAATTTGCCCCGTTTCAGCCGGAAGATATCCTCTCCCGTCCTCGTTCCTCAAATTTCAGGCCCAAATCCCGGATCGCATGCCGCGGCCGGAATAACACCAAATCGAAATCTGTCATTCCAAGGCGGTCGTTAAACCGAACCCGAAACTATGGCCTGAGCATGACATTTCACTTGCTCGTAGCATTCGCTAAAGCCCGAGCAAACGGCTCTCCGCTATCCCCTTTGTCTCGATTTCGGCGAGCGTCAGCATGTGCCACAGCAGCGACAGGTTGCTCGATAACACGGGTTTTCCGAGCCGTTCTTCCGCCGCCGCAATCATGCCGGCGCAGCGTAGGTTCGTGCAGGAAATAAACACTGCTTCCGTGTCACTCCCCTCGCCCGCCACCACCGCGGCCTCAAGGATTGATTGCGACGTGATACGGGCGACATTTGCCTCGACTTCCTCGTCGAAGGTGGTCACGCCTGCAATATCGAAGCCGCCCGCCTCGAACATTTTCACGATGTCCCCAGTCACCGCGACATTGTAAGGCGTCAACACCGCAATCCGCTGGATGCCGAGCGCCCTTAGCCCTGCCTTAGCGGCTGTCGCTGGGTTTGTCGGCCTCACGCCAGGCCGTGCCGAGGTTATCAAGCTCGCCACGCGGTCCTCTCCGATCACCGAAGAGGCGGAGGTACAGGCATAGCCAATCACATCAAAATTGGCGCCGACGGGAAACAATCCAATGGCGGTGCCCAAATCCGCCTCCATGGCGGTCAATGTATCGTGGGTCACCGCTTCACCGCTCGGGATGCGGGTGTGATGCAAAATAACAGAACGGTCTCTTAGGTAGTCGCGAAACTCGTCTTCGATCGTCTCTTCCGCCCGCAAAACCACCAATCCCAGGGTGGGCGAGCGGGCGCCTTCATCCTCGACAACATAGGGAGCGGATGCGACCATAGATAAATGTTTTCCTTCCATCGCTCAGGTTTCGACTACCAAATTTCTGATTGTAAGGGCGATTCACCCGGCGCGCGATACTTCTTAACTCTGCTCCCCGATAATCGCACTCCCGAATGAGCACCAGCGACGTCCTTTTCGCCCGTTTTGGGCCCAAATACCGATGGGTGGTTACTGTCGTGGCGCTGATGGCGTTCTTCTGCATGGTCTTCGCTAGCTCAATGATCAATGTGGCAATACCGAACGTCATGGGCGCCTATGGTGTCGGTCAGGACAAGGCGCAGTTTCTCTCCAGCGCCTTCCTCGCAACCACGGTGACGAGCCTGCTCGCCAACACCTGGCTGATCGCGCGGTTCGGACAACCCGCCACCTTCTCCGCCAGTTTGATCGTCTTTATCTTCGGCAGTGTTGTCAGCAGTTTTGCCCCG
This sequence comes from uncultured Rickettsiales bacterium, assembly GCA_913046825.1. Next base: position 32,485 of record CAJWTF010000016.1, read on the forward strand.
ACCCTCGACATGATCATCGTCGGTCGCGTTATCCAAGGGTTCGGCGCGGGCGTTATCCAGCCGCTGGTCATGGTGCTGCTGTTTGACATTTTCCCGCGGGAAAAACGTGGTGTTGCGATGGGCCTGTTCAGCATGGGTGTTGCCTTCGCACTTGGTCTGGCACCGGCACTCGGCGGCATCGTGGTCGACACATTAGGATGGCGATATGTCTTCCTCATCCCGGTCCCAGTCGCCCTCATCTCCCTTGCGATGGGCGTCTTCTTCATACCGGAACGGAAGAGCCGGGGGCCAGCCGGAAAATTCGATTATCTCGGCTACGCACTCATGTGCGGTTTTGTCTTCTGCCTGATGACGATCCTCGGCAACGGACAACGGTGGGGTTGGGCCTCAGACGACATCGCCATTCTCCTTACAATCATGGTCCTGTCGCTGATCGGTTTCGTTTTCTCCCAACAGCGCCCCCAAGGCAGCCTGATGGATGTGAGCGTGTTCCGAAACTTTCGCTTCTGCACCGTGATCACCGTGTCTTTCTTTTACGGCATGGGCAGTTTCGCGCAAAACTACGCCTTCCCCATCTTCAGCCAAATAGTCCAGGGCTATACGCCGACCCTCGCGGGGGCACTTCTGTTGCCAGGGGCCATCCTGGTCGCGTTTATCCTCCCGCTGACCGGCAAGCTGGCGGACCGCTTCCCGCCTCACTTACTAATATTCGGGGGACAGTTCATCTTCATCGCCAGCGCCCTGGCGCTGGCGGACGCAGATGTCGATACGGTATTCTGGGTGATCGCTTTCTATCTCTTGATTGGCCGCCTCGGCATCGCGCTGATCTCACCTTGCGTTAACAGCGCCGCCCTCGCCGCCTTGCCGCAGGAAAAAGTCAATGCGGGTGCGGGAATCGTTAATCTGTTCCTGATGTTGGGCGGCTCCACGGGAATCAGTGGTTTGGTGGTCGTTCTAGAGCGCCGCACCCAATTACACAGCGACGCGCTGACCGCGACCCAGAACGCCGGCAACGACTCCACCAAGGCACTTTTAGGCGAAGTTCAACGGGTGTTGGGCGCCGAAGGCATTCCCGATGCGGCACACAGCCAAATCGCGCTCAAGTATCTCGGCGACGTGGTTGAGGCGCAGGCCAATACGCTTGGCTTCCAAGACGGCTTCCTTTGGGTCGCCATAGCCGCCCTCGCCTCCCTGCTGCCTACCACCGTCATGATGTTGCAGAAGCGGCGACGGTCATGAATAAAGTCCCCTCACCCTAACCCGCTTCCCGTGCGGTAGAGGGTTAGGGTGAGACGGCAGACCACAAGGAATCCATCATGAAAACCGGCATTGACCTCAACATCAAAGGCGAGCTCGCCTTCCTCACACTCAACAGACCGAAGCAACGAAACGCACTCGACCTGCAATCCGCCAACGATTTCCAGGCCGCGGTGTGGGATATCGATGCGAACGATACCGTTCAAGCAGTCGTCCTGACCGGCAGCGGCGGCATCTTTTGCGCCGGGGCGGATTTGGGCGAAATGGCCGACAAAGGAGCGGTCTATCGCCCCTGGGCGGGTGCGGACGGCCCGTTGGCCAAACCCTCTACAAAACCCGTCATCGCCGCTGTTGAGGGCCACGCGGTTGCGGGCGGTCTCGGTGTCGCCCTTTGGGCCGATTTACGGGTCGCCAGCGAGACAGCCGTCTTCGGCGTCTTCTGCCGCCGCTTCGGTGTGCCAATGAGCGACGGCACACCAACCCGCCTTCCCAAGATCATCGGCCGCTCCCGTGCCCTCGACATGTTGTTGACTGGCCGCCCAGTCCGCGCCGAGGAAGCCCTCCACATCGGCCTCGCCGACCGCCTCGCGCCGGAGGGACAGGCGTTGGAGATGGCGACCGCCCTCGCCCGAGCAATCAGCCAATTCCCCCCACTGGCCATGCGCGCCGACCGAGACGCCGCCTGGGCCGCCTTCGACGATGACGAAGCCGCAATGCTGATCGTAGAAGACGAGGGAGCACAGGCCGCCAAAAAAGTTGAGGCGGCAGCAGGGGCCGCTCGATTTAAGGACGGTGTCGGCAAAGGTGGAGCATTCAACGGTTGAACCCTTCCCATTGAGGCATGCCGACCATAGGTTCTTGAAACACTGTCCAGCCCGACCGGACATATGAACCGATGGACGAATTACGCACGACAGTCACAGAAGAAGAATACGCCCACATCATCGTGAAACCGCTCGCCGGAGCGGTGGGTGCTGAGGTCGACGGTGCCAATCTCCGCGACCTTGCCGATTCAGCCTTCGACGAAATTTATGCGGCGTGGTTGCGCCATCATGTTGTCGTGCTTCACGACCAACACATCACGCCCGAGCAACAACTCGAATTTGCCCGCCGGTTCGGCGACATCCATCACCATCCCTATATGAAGGGGCTTGATGCATATCCGGAAATATTCGAAATCCTGAAAGAGCCGGGTGACGACTACACCGTCGGCTCCGCTTGGCATACGGACCAGATGTTCAGCCCGCAACCGGCAAAGGCGACACTCCTTCTCGCAAAAGAGACCCCGAATGCAGGGGGAGACACACTGTTTGCCAATATGCATCTGGCATACGACACACTTTCGGACGCCATGAAGGACATGCTCTCCGACGTAAAAGTCTTTTGCGCCAGTGATCATTTCAAACGCACAGGCGGAAGTAGCGCCTCGCGCCAAGACCGCCTGAAGGGGAATAAGGAAATGGCGGCCAAAATGCAGAGCACCGAAAAGCCACAGACCCGCAAGGCACACCCACTCGTCCGCACGCATCCCGAAACCGGGAGGAAGTCGCTCTATCTGGGCGCACACGTGCAGACCTTGGATCACTTTACACAAGCGGAAGCGGCCCCGCTCATAGAATTCCTCGACGCACACTCGACCCGGCCCGAGTTTATCTGTCGCGTCAGTTGGCGGCCCGGCACGCTCGTGATTTGGGACAATCGCTCACTGCAGCACTACGCCATCCCCGATCACAATGAACGCCGACGCATGCACCGGATAACCATCTGCGGAGACACACCGTATTAGGCTTCGCCGATTGGAGATTTGCCCCCTTCCCACTTGCCTATCCACTAATCTCTCCTATAAATTTGTCCGGACAACTGGCGCGGCGCTCAATCAACCCGCTGCGTGGAAGGGATACGGAAAATGGACGGAACGAACGCGGTCACCACTGGCCCGGAGAGCTACAACATTATCGATGTGAAACCCTTCGCAGGCGCCATGGGCGCGGAGATCGAGGGGGTGGATATAGCCAATCTTGACGATGCGACCTTCGATGAGCTGTATGCCGCCTGGCTGCGCCATCACGTCGTTGTCTTGCGCGACCAGAAGATCACACCGGATCAGCAGATTGCCTTCGCCCATCGCTTCGGTGAAATTCACCACCATCCCTACATGAAGGGGATGGAGGACTTTCCGGATATTCTGGAAATCGTGAAGGAACCGGATTCCAGCTACACGTTTGGGTCGTCCTGGCACACCGATCAGATGTTCAATCCGCAACCGGCCAAGGCGACCATGCTGTACGCGCATGAAACACCAAGTGCGGGCGGCGACACAATGTTCGCCAATATGCATCTCGCCTATGACGCGCTCTCGGACGCCATGAAGGATATGCTGTCGGGCGTTCAGACCTGGTGTGTCGGCGACAAGTTTAAATTCGCCGGTGGTTCCGCGCGCCAAGCCCGCTACGAAGGCAACGCTCAGATGAAGGACAAGGTGCGCGATCCCGGTAATCTGCAGACCGAAAGCTCTCATCCGTTGTTTCGTACCCACCCCGAGACCGGGCGCAAATCATTATACCTCGGCAATCACGTGCAGACCCTGCACGGGTTCGAGGAAGCGGAAGCGGAGCCGATCCTGGATTTCTTGCGCGAGCACGCGGTGCGGCCGGAATTTACCTGCCGTGTCAATTGGAAGCCGGGCACAATCACAATCTGGGATAACCGTTCAGTTCAGCATTTCGCGATCCCCGACTACACTGAGCGGCGTCGCATGCACCGCATCACCATCTGCGGCGACACGCCGTTCTAGAGTTTTATCCCCCCCTCGTCATAGCCCCCTCCCACAAGGGGAGAGCGGATTTCTATGAGTGGGAGAGGGCTAGAGTGAGGGGGATTTCCAAAGGAAACAATCATGGGCAACAAAATCGCTTTCGTCGGCGCAGGCGCTGTTGGCGCGCATGTGGGCGGATACCTCACACGCGCAGGACACGACATCACGATGATCGACATCTGGCCGGACCATGTCGAAGCGATGCGCCGGGACGGGCTCTCGCTCGACGGATTGACGGAGCCGGAATGCTTCAACGTCAAGGTGAAAGCGATCCACGTCACGGAATTGCAGAAAGCTGCAAAATCAACCCCCTTCGATATCGCCTTCATCTGCGCGAAATCCTACGACACGGTTTGGCACACCCAGATGATCTCCCAATATCTGGCGGCGGACGGGTTCTGCGTCTCTTTGCAGAATTCCATAAACGAGGAACGCATCGCTTCGGTCGTCGGCTGGGGCAAGGTCATCGGCTGCATCGCCAGCACCATCGCGGTGGAATTGGACCGCCCCGGACATGTGAGCCGGAATGTGGCGCTTGGAGGCGAGCGGCACACGATCTTCCGCGTCGGTGAGCCGCACGGGCGGATCACCCCGCGCATCGAGGAGATCGCCGACATGCTCAAGGTCTGCGACAGCTCTAAGACGACGACAAACCTATGGGGTGAGCGCTGGTCCAAGCTCTGCGTCAACGCGATGCGCAATCCGGTCGCGGCAGCAACGGCGCGCAGTGGCAACGAGAACGACCGCGACCCGATGACCCGTCAACTCTCCATCCGGCTCGCGGGCGAGGCCTGCAGAGTCGGGATTGCCCACGGCTACGACTTGGAGAACATTTACAAAATGCCGCCGGAGCAGCTGATTGCAGCCCGCGACGGCGACATGGCGGCGATGGAAGCCTGCGAGGCGGTGATCGTCGAGAACGCCAGTTTCCGCAATGACGATCAACGCCCCTCCATGGGCCAGGACATGCTAAAGGGCCGACGCACCGAAATTGATTTCATCAGCGGGCTGGTGGTCGAGAAAGCCACGGAATTGGGCCTCGATGTGCCCTGTAATGCGGGTATTTTGGAAGCGGTGCGCAAGGTCGAACGCGGTGACATTCCAGCAAGCGCGGATGCGGTCGCACATATTAAGGCTTAACGGCTTAGTCCCCCGGTTCCTAACCGATATGCCTCCTCAATCCGCGCCGCTGGATCGAGGAATAGGTCGTCTTCCTCCAACCCCATCGCCGTCGCGAGGCGCGCTTCCGCCTCCTCCCCAGGCTCCAATCACCGTCTACCGGGATATGGCGGATCGACACACTACGTCGGATCAAGTGGCGTGAAACCAACAGCGTACGATGGCAATCGAGAGGCTCGCGTTCGGCGCACATGAGTGCGATGCGGAGGCGCGGCGCGCCCTCTTCCACCCGTCGCAATCCTTCGTCGAAAGCAGACGTCGCGGCAATCCGGTCGTAGACGACGCAACCGTCGACGTAACAATTCGGGTCGTCCGGCCGCGCACCCAGTTCCTTACCGAGGAAGACATACGCAATCCCCTCGCCCTTCAATCGCGCGGCTAATTCATCCTTGCCATACTGCGGGTGACGCTTCGAATACGGGACCGAACGCACATCGGCGACTGCGTCGATCTCAGCCACCTTGAGCATGTCGATGAAGCTATCGATCGGATGATTGGAATGACCAATCGTAAATATCGTAGGCTTTTCCGGCACGGGCGACATAGCGCTAAACGCCGATGACCTGCAACAGTCGCTCCGCCGCTTGATCCCAGGTAAAGCGTCGCGATGCGAAATCCGCAGCAACGATACTGGCGCGTTCCCGCCAGGCCGGATTGGTGACGATAAACGCCATATTCTGTGCCAGATGGTTTTCATCAGGCGAAAGTATGCGCGACTGCGGGTCCCATTGGGCGGCGATGCGCAGCGAGAACTCATCGGAAGTTGTTTCTTCCGTCGGCCCCCCTTGGGTGCAAATCGACGGCAGACCGCAGGCTGCCGCTTCCAACGCCGGGGAACAGAACGCCTCAGAAAGGTAGGGAGCCACGAGCACATCAGCGCATTGATACAAACGGGTCATGTCGACGAGCTTATAATTGCCACCGATATAAGTGATCCGCGGTTCCACCATCGCCGCCATCTCGGGCGATAATTGCCGCATGATACCGGTGAACCGGTCCTTCGAACGATAGATCGAGTCGACACCCTTCAAGACCAATCGCGCCTGCGGATAATGCGCCACAACCGCCGCGAAAGCGCGGATCAAGCGGTCGATGCCCTTGTTGTCCGTCATCGCGCTGACATTCAGGAAGACGAACTCATCACTCCACCCGAACCGTTCCCGCAAATTATCTCGTTCGGATTCTGATGGCGGCCGGAAGAAACCAGGGTCGATGCCGCGCGGGACGACCGCGATCCGCTCCTCGGGCACACCTTGCGTCACCAATCCCAATCGCGCGAAAGCCGAAGGTGTCAACAAGGTCGTCGCCGGATTGGCAGTTAATGCATCGGTGACAGACATACCCCCGGCAATCGGTATGTTTACTGTCGATCCTGCCCCATGCGCCGCCATTACATAAGTGCGGGCCGCGCCCGGTGCCGAAGTGAGATCGATCGGTGAGCCGATCCGTATCACGGCCTCCGCCTCTTCGTCTTCCCCCGCGACGGGCAAGTTCTGCAGTATACGGTCGAGAGCCTCCGGAAACATACCGCCGATACGCGACCAAGGTCCGTTGAACGGCAATTCCCGCACTTTTATCTCCAAATCCGGGCGCCGCGCGGCCGCCAAGCAATAGGATTGCAGCACAATCGCGCTCGAATGCGGAATGAACCGCCATCCTTCGAAGATCACACGCTTACGGGACGCTTCCGACATAGGAATTTCCATCGAATAAAGCCAACCTGCGAGTTAACTGAGCAGAGGTGGCGAGACAAGAGGCATCGACACTCAATCCTCTAGTAAGCGCGCAAAACTGAGTTCGTGGCCGTCTGGGTCGGTGATGTGAAAATACCGCTCACCCCAGGAGGCGTCCCTAGGCGCAGTATCTGCGGTGTATCCGGCATCGAGCGCCAGGCGGTGCACTGCGTCCACATCGGCGACATGGAATATCGAGCGTCCCCACCACGACCACTGCAGGTCCTCCGGTTCCAGCGTTAGGTTCAAAAATGCCGATCCCGCATAAAAACTGGTAAAAGTGGATTCTTCACCGCCGTATTTCAGAACGAACCCAAGATCGCGATAGAACGTCACAGCCCGCGCCATGTCATGAGTGGCGAAAGTTATGGCACTGATGCTCTCAATCACGACTTAGAACCGATCGAGACGATAAGGGTGCATATCAATGCCCGGCGCCTCCCCCGCGATCAAGGATGCAATCACTTCTCCCGTCTTCGGTCCCATGGTCATACCGGTATGGCCATGACCGAAAGCCGCGTAAAGGTTCTCGAATCGGGAGATCTCTCCCAAGAACGGCACCGAATCCGGTGTCGACGGGCGCGGGCCCATCCACTCCTCTGTGTCCTCGACATTGAGGTCGGGAAACATGCGTTTCGCCATTTTGCCAAACACCAACGCACGGCGATAATCCGGCGCGGCATCGACGCCTGCAAACTCCGCCGTGCCCGCACAGCGCACCCCGGCATTCATGGAACTCGCGACGAATTTCGCTTCCACATTCATAATCGCGTTGTTCAATTGCACGCCTGGGTTCTTGAAAACCAAGTGGTACCCGCGCTCCGCCTCCAGCGCGACTTTCACACCGAGATCGCTCAACAATTTCCCAGACCATGCCCCCATGGCGAGCACGATGCGATTTGCCTCCAACGTGCCGCCATCGGTCTCGATTTCCCAGGCTCCTCCGTCCTTCGGGATCAGCCGGTCAATACGGCATTGCTTAAATTCAACGCCCATCGATTGCGCCTTCTCCGCCAAGGTCTTGCCGATCCGCCCGGGATCGAGTGCGCGCGCCTGCTCCTTGATCAACACGGCGGCTTCATAATCCGTCGACAGCGCTGGTTCGACCTCACGCAACGCCTCTCCTTTCACGACCTCGACCGGCACTTGGCGGTCGCGGCGCATCCGCCAGGCCAATTGCGAAAGGTCCGCGTCCTCGGCCTTGCGATAGACGTGGACATAAACCGAATCCTTTACCAAATCCTCGCGTCCGGTCCCGGACAGATGATGGCGGTACAGGTCGACCGTTGGGCGGGTCAACGACATCATGGCGTCGGCAATGACATCCAAACCTTCGACCTTGCCCGAACGCAGAAACTTCACCGCCCACGGCAGGAAGGTCGCCGCGTAACCCAATCGCAGTGCAATCGGCCCTTCCGGGTCGAGCACCCATTGCGGCACGCTTTTCCAAAGCCCCGGCATCGATTGCGGGACGCAAGCCCATGGCGATAATGAACCCGCATTTCCATAACTGGCGCCCTCCGCCGGGGGATTTCGGTCAAGTAACGTGACCTTAAAGCCACGTTCCGTTAATGACAGCGCGGTGCAAACCCCAACTATTCCCGCGCCTAATACAGTAATATTTGAATCATTATTCATATATCACTTTCCCTTTAAGTGGTTATTCACCCAATTATTTCTTTTTCATCAATAATAAACGTTCTTATTTTACCAATAATTAGTGCGCCATCCGCATAGAGCGCCTTGGCCTCCGGTGATGCGCTCGACGCCTCTAAGTCCTCGAGACTGTCATACCACAGCTCGGCGATGCCATCGACATCGTCAATTTGCGCGGGTATATCGGGGCGGAAATGCTGGCCGGTGATATGACTTTGAACGTACCGGCGAATCCTGGGAACCTTAAGCGCCAGGGGACCGTGGACGTTCTCCCAATGATCGACGAATTCCTCATGGGTCAGTTCCGGTTTGCGGGTCAAAATCGATACGCGTCTGATCATGTGTGGTCCTCGCTTATGGTCTTTCGGTTTCGCGGCTCTTTCAGTAACTATTATGTCCCGTCGAACCGGCTTCCATGCTAATTGATTTCCATGCGGTTATTTTTCCTTGCGCTCGCATTCTGCCTGATGCTGTTGTCCCCGCCTCTGCGGGCGGCGGAGAAAGAGCTTGTCATCGGGATCAGCCAGTTCCCGTCGAACTTCAATCCGCTCATCAACAGCATGTTGGCCAAATCCTATATGCTGGCCCTCGCGCGGCGGCCGATAACGGTCTACGACCAGGACTGGAACCTGATTTGCCTGCTTTGCGAAGCGTTGCCCGACCTTGCCGACGGCTCCGCGGTTTACGAGCTCACCGCTGACGGAAAACCGGGCATCGCCGTGACCTATAGCCTCGACCAAAAGGCAGTCTGGGGCGACGGCACGCCGATCACCACGAAAGACGTCCTGTTCACGTGGGAAGTGGGTAAGCATAAGCTTTCCGGCGTCGGCGATGCGGAGACGTTTCGCCGCATCACCAAGATCGACACCCATGACGACAAAACGTTCACGATGCACGTCAACAAGCGGACCTGCGATTACGCGGGGATTAATGGGTTTGAGTTGCTGCCCGCCCATATTGATCGCAAAAATTTTGCCGAGCCGCGAGAATACCGCAATCGCAGCGCCTATGAACGCGACATCACCAATCCCGGCCTTTGGTTTGGCCCCTACCGGGTCAGTGAAGTCGTCTCCGGCGCTCATGTGATTTTCGATCGCAACCCGCGTTGGTGGGGGAAACAGCCCTATTTCGACCGCATCATCGTAAAGGCCATCGGCAATACAGCGGCGATGACGGCGAGCCTACTCTCCGGCGGCATCGACTATATCGCGGGTGAATTGGGGCTCTCGGTCGACCAAGCAATGGCATTCGAGAAACGCGCCGAAGGCCGCTATGAATTTAGTTATAAATCGGGACTGATTTACGAGCATATCGACGTCAATCTCGACATGCCGGCCCTCAAAGACCGCCGCGTGCGCCGGGCGCTCCTCCACGCGGTCGACCGCGAAGCTATCAGTAAGATTTTGTTTGGCGGCCACCAGCCGGTGGCACACGGACAAACCAATCCGCTGGATCGTGTCTACAACCCAAACATTCCGAAATACACTTTCGATCCTGACAAGGCGAGCGGTCTGCTCGACAGTGCCGGATGGAAGCGTGAGGGAAGCCGCGATATTCGGCGGAACGCAAATGGCTCCCCGCTACGTTTTGCCTTCATGACGACCGCCGGCAACAAGACGCGCGAACTGATCCAACAGGTTTTGCAGAGCCAATGGCGTAAGGTCGGCATCGACGTTCGCATCCGGAATGAGCCACCACGCGTCTATTTCGGCGAGACGGTGACGAAACGGAAATTCCAAGGCCTGGCCATGTATGCTTGGCTCTCCGCACCGCGCAACGTCCCGCGCACATCCCTGCATTCCGAGAGCATTCCGACAGACGCCAACGGCTGGTCCGGGCAGAACTATCCCGGATACAGCAATCCTGAACTCGACAAGGTCC
>CAJWTF010000017.1 GCA_913046825.1 uncultured Rickettsiales bacterium
CCAAGACCTTACAAATATGCATCGACGCTGCCTTCGACGCACCGTAAGCGGCACCACCCATATTGCCGCGTTGGCCAGAGATCGACCCGATCTGGATGATCCGTCCACCACCCGCTTCCATCATCACGCGCGCCGCCGCCTGGGCAGTCAGGAACGAGCCGGTAAGATTAATACTGATGACCCGGTTCCAATCCTCAAGCGTGGTGTCGAGCGCTAACTTATGCAGACTGACGCCGGCATTATTGACCAAGACATCGATCCGGCCGAACCGGCGAACAGTCTCAGCCACTTGCGCCTCGCATTGCGCCGGGTCCGCGATATCGGCCTCGAAGGCCTCCGCCGTGCCGCCCGCGTCTACAATGGCGGCGGCCGTTAGCTCAGCGCGAGCCACGTCGCGATCCGTACACAACACAGAAGCACCTTCTTCCGCAAAACGCCGGGCCATCGCACCGCCCAACCCACCGCCGGCGCCCGTAACCAGAGCGGTCTTTGACTTCAGCCTCATTGGTTCTCTCCCTTTAATCCTTATTCCTGAATATAGCGCCAGGTCGGGCGCAGGGTATTGCTTGCGCCTGCGCGGAACAATTCTACCATCCTTGTCACCTCAAGGAGATTTACATGTCCGCCGCTCCGAAATATCGCAAAGCCGATTATAACAAAGGACACCCGGCAACTTTGCCGATAGCGGAGGATACGCCGCTGGCGGATCCAACGACGTTCGTGGACCCCGAATATTTCACGCCAGATTCATCCGTTAACACGGAAGAAGCCGAGCACTTCAAACGCGAGGGGTTTATCGTCAAGCGCGGGCTCTTATCCGGAACCAATGCGTTCACGGAGGTGACTGATCACATTTGGCGACACGTGCCCGACGAAACAATTCGACCGAATGACACCAATACCTGGATAGACCCTGCCACGGATCAGTGGACTGAATCGGTCTCCCTGCGGGTAGGGTTACTTGCGCGGAATAATTGGAAACTTCGATCCAAGGGCCCGGACGGTATTGGTACGGAATCATTTCTCACTGACCAAATGGCCAATCACACGAACATGCGGCAGGTGGTGGAAGCGCTCATCGGTGGGCCGGTGCAGCCATCCCATCGCGTGCGCGGCATTTATTGCGTATTCCCGTCAGCCCCGGGCACAACGGGCCGATATAACGTCCACATCGATTACATTTCTTCGCATGTCGCCGCGATGATCATCGGTAGCGAGATCGCACCGCGCGGCGGTGGTTTCATGTTTTGGCCCGGCTCTCATTCGGTTTTGCACCCATATTGGCAGACGGTCCATGGCAGCGGGATGGCGGTCGAGCACAGCGAAGCGTTTCGCACTGCGAAAGAGAACATCCTGCGCGACACCATGCCCATTGAATTCACCGGCTCGCCCGGCGACGTGATCTTTTGGCACCCAAGGGCACTGCATTCGGCCGGAATCAATCGTTCGGCGGAATACGGCCCTCCCGCCATTCGGATTATCATCCCCTGCGACTTCCAGCGCGCGGGTCAGAGCTATTTCGACGATCCCGACTACGGTCCCGGCGAAGAATTTCAGTGGTGGATAGACTCCCGCAACGTCGTCGAAGACGTTCACCCTACTGAAGACAACATGTGGGATGATTGGGCGATCTAAAGACGCCCCTTCATGTCGTATCCGCCAAGCGCCTTGTCGATTAGACGGTCAGGCGTTTCGAAATCGAAATTCCATAGGAATCGCTGCTTCACGATGAACGGCGCCCCCGCATAGAACTTTTCGTACTGATCATGACGTCCGGCAAACTCAGAGCCGACAGCATCCCAAGCCAGCTTCAACAATTTCACCCGATCTTCAGCCGTGACGTCCGGTGACTGCACGTATCGACGAATATCTTCACCCGCTTCTGGATGATCAAAATCGGAGACGTGGGACGGCAACTGAATCATCCCGCCACCGGCGAGATCGCGAATCACGTTCAGGAGTTCCGGATAGATACGCGATTGCAGGACCATCGCCGCATAGTGGGTCTGCGGGTCCGGAACATAAATACCGTTCGCATTGGGTTTAGCGTTGGTGATTTGCGCCTCGAGCAAACCTTCGTACATGGCAGACTGCACCGCGATATCGGCGATCGACCCCTGGACCGGCGGGATCGGCCAGACACCGTTCATTTCCGTGATCCGTTTGGCGAGGCCGGTGAGAAACTTCAGTTTCGTCGAAAACCTGATCTGCGCCTGATTGTTGCCGAGAACATGCGCCGGCGTCTTAAACCATTGATCACCGCACAGCTCCGTATCCTTGTAGATGAATATATATTCCCACGGCACGAAGACGTTGTCGTAAACGACAAGGGAATCGGTCTCGTCGAACCGCGACGCCAACGGGTAGTCGAAAATACTGGAGGCGGCGCCCGCGTAAGAACGTCGGGAATGAATTTTCACTCCAGGCGCATTCGCGGGTACAATCAAGGAGACCGCGTGATTTTCGTCGCCCGGCCGCAACGGGTGAATCGTCGACAGGTGGATATAGTCGGCGAATACCGCGCCCGTGCCAAGCATCTGCGCGCCCTTGATTATCACGCCATCTTCGCGCTCCTCAACAACGCCCGCGTAGAGGTCCGGCGGGTTCTGCTGATGCGCTGATTTCGAGCGGTCGATCTGTGGCGGCACGATCGTGTAGGCGATGTAAATATCGTTATCTCGGAGGTACTCGTAAATTTTGATCGCATTCGCGGCGTGTTTCTCATTGCCGTTGCGCGCCAGAACCTCCGGGGCGGCGGCGTAACCCGTAAAGAAGCCCGCGACGTGATCCGGCGTACGTCCCATGAAACCAAAGCTCTCCTCGGCCCATCGCTCGATGGCGCCGCGCCGTTGCCGCAACGCCTCGACCGAATCCGGCAATTGCCAGATACGATTAACCGGCTGTCCCGTCGTCGGCGACGTGTAGGTCATCAATGCCGCATTCGCCGGGTCGCTGGAGATATCGAAAAGCGACGCCATCGTCCGCGCGGTCTCCGCAAATGCCGGATGCGTCGTGACGTCTTTCACTTCTTCGCCGTCGACAAAGACCCGCCGTCCGTCATTAGAGATAGCATCGAGAAACTGCTGCCCGGTCCGCAAGCCGCCCGGCAGGCGGTCGTCCTTAAAGGGGTTGGTGGTCGGGTTCGGCATAACGGGCTCCCTGCATTTGATCCATCGTACGGTTACAGAATTTTATATAAGAGACATAGCTATCTCAGTAAATTATATTCGCAATAAGCGCACCCTCGAGAAAACAAATGACATCGTCGAACCCTCCTTCTGAACTGACGACCTCTCTACCTGCTTTGCTAGACGGCGGCAGCGATGCGGATTTCCGTGAACTGATCGCATTGCTCTACGCCACGTCGGGCAGACTACAAGCAATGCGGCGTGACCTGGCCAAGGCGCTGGGTGTCAGTGTCGCCGAATTTTCCGTGCTGACCGCGCTCATGTACCTTGAACGCCACGAAGATAGCATTCGGGTGCGGACAGTGGCTGACCATCTGCGTGTCTCGGGCGCTCAAGTCACCGCTATTGTCGGCAAGTTACAAACCGGCGGCTGGGTCGATAAAACCGGCGACCCCGTGGACAGCCGCGCCGTCTCACTCACGTTGACCAAACAAACCGGCGACCGGTTGGCGGCATTCGCACCACACCTGCGCGCGGTCAACGACCGCTGGTTCGACGGTGCCACTAAGGACGAGGTCACGGCGGTCGGGGTATTTTTACGCCGTATGGTCCGTCAATATGAAGGTGCCAGCTTGAAGGCGCGCGATGTCGAACCGGACGGCAGCTAAGAGGACGGAGAGGGACATGTCATATACGGATTTGCGAGATTATATCGAAGAGTTAAAGCGGCAAGATCTGCTGCGCATCATTGATGAACAGGTTTGCAAAGATACCGAACTGGTGCCGCTCGTCCGATTGCAGTTTCGCGGACTACCCGAATCGGAACGCCGAGCATTCTGGTTTCGCAATGTCACCGACGCGCGCGGACGCAATTTCGACGCTTCCGTTGTGCTCGGCTCACTCGGCTGCTCGCGTGCTGTCTACGCGGCAGCTCTCGGTGTGGACGTAGATGAAATCGGTGCGCGATGGGCACAAGCACAAGGCAACCATCTCTTGCCGGAACAGGTCGCACAAGACCAAGCCCCCTGTAAGGAAGTCGTGCTCACCGCCCCCGACTTGGAGGGCGGTGTCGATCGTTTCCCACATCTGGTCTCCACGCCGGGCTTCGATCCCGCGCCCTTCATCACCGCCGGCGTCTGGGTGACCCGCGATCCAGAAGACGGGTCTTACAATCTTGGTATCTATCGAGGCATGATAAAATCGCCGGACCGCATTGGCTGCGCGACCGACGTGCCGACCCAGCATTTGGCGATCCAGTGGGAGAAGGCCCGTCGGATGGGCAAACCATTGCAAGCGGCAGTCTTTATCGGCGGTCCACCGTCTCTGCTCCTCGCCGCGGCAAGCAAGATGCCTTATGGGGTCGACGAATACGGCCTCGCGGGAGCGCTTAATGGCGCTCCGGTTCCCGTGGTCCAAGCCGAGACTTTCGATGTCCTGGTGCCCGCCAATGCAGAGCTCGTAATAGAAGGTGAAATCCGCACCGATAAGCTGGAGCCGGAAGCGCCATTCGGCGAGGCGAGCGGTTATCTCGGTCCCCGCAAGATGGAGAAGATCTTCGACGTGAAGGCGATCACCCATCGTCGCAAGCCGATCTATCAAGGCATCATTAGCGAATTCCCACCGAGCGAGAGCACGGTGCTGCGTAAGGTCGCGTTCGATTCTATCTATCTCAACCATCTAAAAAATGCCTGTAACATCCCCTCTGTTGCCAAGGTCGCCTGTCACGAAATGGCGGGCTGCAACATGATGTTCGTGATCCAACTGGATCGCCCGGTGATAGGACAGCCTTGGCAGGCTCTGCGGGCAGCGGCGGCTTTCGATGCGTCACTCGGTAAGTATTTCGTCGCCGTTGATGCGGACATCGATCCGAATTCGTTGGAGTCGGTGATCTGGGCGATGTCCTTCTCGACCCAACCGCACAGAGACGCCGAGATCATTCGCGGCAAGGTCCCTCGCCTTGATCCTTCGGTCCCGGAGTCGCCGGAGATGGACTACCCTGACGGTCAGGGTGCGTCCGCCATGCTGATCAATGCCTGCCGCGAGCATCCCTATCTGCCGGTCTCGCTGCCGCGCGAAGATTTCATGGTAAAGGCAAAAGACCGATGGCAGGAGTTGGGCCTTCCCGAACTATCTCTCGCCACCCCTTGGCACGGCTATCCATTGTCCGCGTGGTCGGAGGAGAATGCTGAGGAGGCGCAAGCCGCCGTGACCGGTCGCTATTTCGAAACCGGAGAAAAACTCGCGGGTCGTCGAGAGCCCACCTCCGATTAAGAATTGGAACTGGCAGATACCTCGACGCCGCACACTTTAGAATAAACCCGACAGCTTACCGGAGAGCATTTCATGAAGATCGCCGTTCCAGATTTTATCACCAACTCATACTTCCCCGCAGTGGCGGCCGTCGAACTCGGTTTCTTCAAGGAAGAAGGCATCGACATGACCTTGGAGCATATCTTCCCGGTCAACCGCGCCTGTGAAGTAATGCGCGACGGCGGGATCGATTTCGTCGCCGGCGCGGCTCATGCCCCTCTCGCCGCTTTCAAGAATTGGGAGGGCGCCAAACTCCTCGGCGCGCTGGCGCAAGGGATGTACTGGATGCTGGTCGTGCGCTCGGATCTCGACGCGGAGCGCGGCGATATTGACGCGGTCAAAGGTCTCAACATCGGCGCCGCCCCGTTCGTTGAATTGGGATTGCGCCAAATGCTGACCGAGGCCGGGATCGATATCGAGGCCGACGGCGTGAAAATAGCACCGGTGCCGGGCACTGGGGGCGACATATCCTTTGGCGTACAGGCGGCCCGGGTCCTCGCAGAGGGGAAGATCGACGGTTTCTGGGCCAACGGTATGGGTGCGGAAACCGCCATCCGCGAAGGGGTTGGCAAACTACTGGTCGATATCCGGCGCGGCGACGAGCCGACAAAAGCATTCAACTACACCCAGCCCGCCCTGATGACGACCGACGCCTTGATCGAGCGTGAGCCCGAGACGGCCGCTGCCGCCGTGCGCGCCCTGGTAAAAACGCAGAAAACCATCGTCGAGGACGTGAGGCTGACGACAAAGATCGGCGAGAAATTATTCCCCGGCCGCGATGCCGCGATGATCGCCGACGTAGTCGCCCGCGACCTGCCGTATTACGATCCGGAGATCACGCCCGAGTTCGTCGTCGGCATGAACGAGTTCATGACTGACCTCGGCTGGCTCGATGGCCCGGTTTCTTATGAAAAAGTCGTGGCAACCCAGTTCAGCCACCTTTGGAAGGGGTAACCTTCATGTCTGAAAAACATTTCGTCACCGCCTCGTCGGTGAACGCACAATGGGGCTATTTCGACGCGACACGCGCACCAATCCATGAAATTACGTCTGGCGATACCGTCACCATCAATACGGTCTCTGGTGTGCCGGCGGTGACGCCGGAGACCGGCTATACTGTCATGCCGGAGCACCGCGAGATCCACGCGAACACGGAACGTCGTCAGACGCCGGGGCATATCCTTACGGGGCCAGTTGCGATTAAGGGTGCCATGCCCGGCGACACGCTGGAGATTCGTATCCTTGATATCGAGCTGGCCTGCGATTGGGGCTGGAACGCGATCCGGCCCACCGGCGGCACCATTCCCGAAGATTTCCCCGAAGAACGGCTGATACATATCGGCCTCGATAAAGCCCGCAGTGTGGGCCTCATGCCGTGGGGCCAAGAAGTGCCGCTGGCGCCGTTCTTCGGCGTCATGGGTGTGGCCCCGCCGGTCGAGCGCGGCAGCGTCACCTCGATTATTCCCGGAGATTTCGGCGGCAATCTTGATCTGAAGGAATTGACCACGGGGGCGACACTCTACCTACCGGTCTTTAACGAAGGGGCACTCTTCGCTTGCGGCGATGGACACGCGGCGCAAGGCAATGGAGAGGTTTGTATTACAGCCATCGAAACCTCGCTAAACGGCACTTTCGAAATGCATGTGCACAAGGACATGCCGTTGACGATGCCACGCGCCGAGACCGCGACCCATTACATATGCATGGGTATCGATCCGGATTTGGACGAAGCGGCGAAACAGGCACTGCGAGAAATGATCCGTTTCATCACCGAACGCACACCGTTGAGCGCTGCCGATGCGTATTCCCTCTGCTCTATCACCTGCGACATGAATTGCACCCAGCTGGTCAACCAGCACAAGGGCGTCCACGCCATGTTGCCGAAAGAGATTCTGGCGGGTGCAGGGGGTTAAGCTCTCTAACTCTGAAGAACGCTCAAATCGCGGTAGAGCTCCAACGCTTCCGGGTTAGCGAGTGCTTCCTGGTTCTTTACCTCGCGCCCGTGGACGATATCGCGGACTGCCAGCTCGGTGATCTTGCCGGACTTAGTGCGCGGGATATCGACAACTTGAACGACCCGCGCCGGCATGTGCCGGGGCGAACAATTCTCCCGCACTCGGCGGCGAATTCGCTGGGTTAACTCATCATCCAGCACACATCCGTCGCGTAAGATGACGAAGAGGACCACACGTGTATCGTCGTCCCATTCCTGACCAATACAGATTGCCTCGACCACTTCCTCGAACTGCTCCACCTGGCGGTAGATTTCCGCCGTGCCAATCCGCACACCACCCGGATTAAGCGTCGCATCGGAGCGCCCGAAGATGATCATGCCGCCATGCCCGGTCAGCTCCACAAAATCGCCGTGGTGCCAGATATTCTCAAAGCGGGTAAAATAGGCGTCGTGATAGCGCATACCCTCGGGATCGGCCCAAAAACCAACGGGCATGGACGGGAACGGTTTCGTGCAGACCAGCTCACCCTTTTCACCGATAACAGAATTGCCCTGATCGTCGAACACATCGGTCGCCATGCCGGTTAACTTGCATTGAATCTCCCCCCGCCGAACCGGTAACGTCGGATTGCCGCCAACAAAACAACCAACGATGTCAGTTCCGCCCGCGATCGAGGCAAGACACACGTCTCGTTTCACATTCTCGTAGACATAGTCGAAGCCTTCCGGGACCAATGGTGAGCCGGTCGAGGTAATCGTGCGAATGCTCGAGAGATCGTGGGTTTCTATCGGCTTGAGCCCTGCATTGCCGAGCGCATCGATAAACTTCGCCGACGTACCGAACAAATTAATCCCGGCCGCGTCGGCATAATCGAACAGTACCTCCGGGCCCGGATAAGAGGGCGAACCATCGTATAGGATTACCGTCGCTTCGGAAGCCAGGAAGGTCACCAGCCAATTCCACATCATCCACCCGCAAGTGGTGAAATAGAAGGCGCGGTCGCCCGGCTTGATATCGCAATGAAGGCGCTGTTCTTTCAAATGCTGTAACAGGGTCCCGCCCGCACCGTGAACGATGCATTTCGGCACGCCCGTCGTGCCCGAGGAGTACATAATATAGAGCGGATGATTGAACGGCAGCTGGGCGAAGTCGATATCTTCCGACTCATGCGCCGCCGTGAAATGCCGCCAATGCACCGAGTTCGGGACATTTTCGATGGCCGGGTCGTCGGATAATAGGGGGAAGACGACCGCCAATTGAACACTCGGCAGATCCGCCAAAACCGTTGTGATCTTCTCCAGTGAATCCTGCGGCTTGCCGTTATAATGATAGCCATCGGCGGTAAAGAGCATTTTCGGCTCCACCTGCCCAAACCGATCCAATACACCCTGGACACCAAAATCAGGCGAACATGACGTCCAAATAGCGCCGATGGAACTGGCCGCCAACATCGCGATTATGGCTTCGGGGCAATTGGGTACGAACCCAGCGATCCGGTCACCTGCCTCTACCCCGAGCGCGCGCATGGCCTGCGCCAAACGAGAAACCTCGTCATAGAGTTCGCTCCAGGTCAATTGGCGCTCGATCTGATCCTCCGCCCGAAACAAGATCGCGGGCGTATCGTCCCGTCGGCTCAACAAGTTCTCCGCGAAATTCAAACGCGCGTCCGGAAAGAACTGCGCCCCCGGCATCTTGTCGCCGTCAATCAGGATACGTTCGCCCTTGGTCTCGGCCACGACACCGCAGAAATCCCAAACCGTGGACCAAAATTTCTCCATCTCATCAATGGAGAAAGTGTGCAGCGACGGATAGTCGGGCAGAGTTGCTCCCCAATCCGCTTCCAAACGACGGGTAAAACCCGTGATGTTGGCGTTTGCGATACGGTCGGCCGATGGTTGCCACAACGGTTCGGACACGGATTTTCTCCCGGCATTTTACTTTGCGCTCACATAGCATGTGGGCAATTGACGGTCCACATGAGGTCTCGCGAAATCGCCCATGCGATCCAGTTTGTTGAGAAGAGTTAGGCTGACGAGAAAGAGGACAGACGAATGCCCGTCGAAATGATCGGTTGGATCGCGCCCCGCATCTCCTCGGAGATCATTCCCGTAAAGGGTCCTCCCTTCGACGCGGGTGTCATCGCGGAGACGGCGCGCATTCACGAGGATGCCGATTTCGACAGTGTATTGGTCGGCTATTTCTCGGACGCGCCGGACGGCTTCATGGTCGGCGCACACGCCGCCAGCGTCACCAAACGGCTGTCTTTCCTGTTGGCCCATCGGCCGGGCTTCATCGCGCCCACTGTCGCGGCGCGCAAGCTCGCCACATTGGATCAATTGAGCGGCGGCCGCCTCGCCGTGCACATCATTTCCGGCGGGCGGGATGACGATCAGGCGAAGGACGGCGATTATGTGGATCACGGCGGGCGCTACCGACGCAGCGCAGAATATGTCGACATTCTGCGTAAGGTTTGGACGTCCCCGAAGCCGATTGACCATGAGGGTGAGTTCTACAGGTTCGACGGTGCTTATTCGGAAATCAAATGCCACCACAAACCGCACATCCCGGTCTATGGCGGGGGCGGATCGGGTGCCGCGATCGAACTCCTCTCACCGGGACTCGATGTCTTCATGCTGTGGGGCGAGCCGTTGGCCAGCACCGCCGATTTCATGGCGCGCGTCCGCGCAGCGGCCGGCACACAGCTGATTACGTTCAGCCTCTCGACGCGTCCGATCTTGGCGGATACCGAAGACAAAGCTTGGGACCGGGCACGGGACATCCTCGCGAAAGTCACCACTCGCACCGGCGGCACGGACAATCCAAACAACCGTGTCGCGGAAAATGTCGGATCGCAACGGTTGCTCGCCGCCGCGGCGGCAGGTGATGTCCACGACACTTGTTTGTGGACTGAGCTGGCGGCGGCAACAGGTGCGCGCGGAAATTCGACAGCCCTGGTTGGCACGCCTGATACGGTCGCAAAAGCCATGGTAGAATATTACAAACTCGGCGCCACAAGCCTGCTTATTCGGGGTTACGATCCACGACCCGACGCCGTCCAGTACGGCAAGGAATTGATTCCAAAAGTGCGGGAGTTGGTCGCCGCCTACGACGCAGGCACGGTATAGGCCATCATCTGGCTGACGTCATCCGCATTTTCCAGAGACCATACCGCTTCGATCAATTTCTCGGCCTCTCCACAATCCGGCGCATATGTCGCGACCAATGTGCGGAACTTCTCCTCAATCTCTTGATCGGTCAGCGGGCGATTGTCGGTGCCGCGCGCATCCTTGACCTGGATCTCTTCCGTTCGCCCGTCCGCGTAGACAACATCGAGCCGGACATCGGGCACCGGTGTGTCGGGAACGACCGCTAGTTCGACCTTCTGCCGGAATGCCGACACGCGGGGATCATGGACCGCTTCATCGGTGAACTGCGCCAATCCCGCCGCACCGAAAATTAGACTTACGGCCACCGCATGTTGCGCGCTAACCTGCGATTCGCGGCCCGTCATCACATTCGCCCGGTCGGCACGCTGTTCCAACAACGAATGTCCGCTCAAGGTAATCGATGCAATCTCCTCGACCGGAACCGTGAGCCGCTGTTGAAGTTCCAAGCAACCATCAATTACCGCGTTGATGACAATGCCGCAGGGGTAGGGTTTGTGGATGTTCTTCAAGGTCTCCCAACGCGTGCCCAAATCATCGATCACATCGCCGTATTGCGGATCCTCCCCGGTCACATGCAGGAATCCGCGCACCCCTTCGAGCGGCCGTGGTGGTCCATCGTAGTCCTTCTCCGCGAGCAATCCGGCCAACAGCCCACCACGTGCGGAACCACCAACACCGACGCTTTTCGCCATAAAGCCCAATGTTTCGACCAAACCCGATGCTTGCGCCGATGCACTGCCCATCGCCCAGGTCAGCTGCTGCGCATTAAGGCCAAGGACCTTCCCCACCGCCAACGCCGCACCAAACACACCGCAGGTGGCAGTAATGTGCCAACCGCGCGCGTAATGATCCGGCGAGACTGTATTACCGATGCGGCAGGTGAACTCCATCCCAAGCGCCAGCGCATGAATGAACTCCCTTCCGTTTATCGGACGATATTCTGCCAACGCAAGTAATGCCGGAGCGACCGGCGCCGTCGGGTGAATGACAGTTCGCAAATGTGTGTCGTCGAAATCATGGACGTTGCCCGCCGCCGCATTGATAAACGCCGCCGTCAGGGCATCCGCTCGTTCAGCTCGACCGATCAGGGTCGCCTCCCCGCTACCGGCAAATTCCCGCAGCGTCGCCAGCGCACGCTCGACGGCGCTATCATGCGTGCCTTCCAAGGCGGTTCCGAAAAAATTCAACAGTGAACGTTTGGTCGCATGGCGAACATCGTCCGGCAGATCTTCCCAGCGCGAACCCGCGACAAACTCAGAAACGGTTTGCGATACCATCTTCTTTACCCCAGATCGGCCATGCGCGGGCCGACCTCCTGCGCCAAAAGCGTTAAACTCTCGTGATCCCAACTCGGGTCGTCCGAATCGGCGGTGACGCTGAGCAAGGTGCCGAAGCCGCCAACTTCTTCATACAGGTTGCGGATTTTATCGGCACATTCCTGCGGGTCACCGACAATCCAAAGATTCTCCATCAAGTAATCGACGTCGATATCCTCATCCTTAAGGTTCGGGTCGTGTTTCATGATTTCCATTTGGATGGTGCCTTGGCGGCTCGGCAATTGATGAACTTCGTAATTGCGACCAAGAACCGTACGGGCTCGCTCGCGCGCAATCTCCGGCGTCGGACCCACGAAAATATCGCGCGCAATGCGCCACTCGCTGCGGCTCGGCGTGTTTCCAACGCCGTTAGCTCCTTCCATCACCGTCTCCCAGTGATTCGGCAGAAACGCGCGGGAAAGCAGAGAGCTCGACATCGGCGACCAACCGCGTTCCCCGGCGATCCGGAGCGACTTCGAATTCGGTGTGCTGGCCGCCAGCGCGATCGGCGGATGCGGTAGCTGCATCGGCTTCATGTGAAGGCCGCGTTCCGTGACAGGATCCAATTTTGGCGCTTCAATCTTAAAGAATTCGCCTTGGTGGCTGTAAGTACCGTCTTCAGCTGCCCACAGGCCGAGAATGACATCGATAGCTTCCTCAGCCCGCGCCCGGCCCTCGCTCGGGTCGAGCCCCATCAGAGCCATGTCCGTTGGAATGCCGCCAAGCCCGATGCCCCATTGAAAGCGCCCCCGCGACAGGTGATCGAGCATGGCGAGACGGTGCGCCAGATAGACAGGCTCGTGCATCCCCAACAAGGTTACACCGGTACCGAAGCGAATGTTCTCTGTCAGCGACAAGGCCTTCGCTATCAACAGATCCGGTGCGGGCGCGTTTTCCCATTTTTCGGTGAAGTGCTCGCCGAGCCAGGCTTCATCAAAACCGACTTTATCGGCCAGGACGAGTTGATCGATGTCCCGATCGTAACAATCCGCAACTTCCCGGTAAGAGGGATGCAACGGCATCATAAAAAGGCCGAGCTTCATAAATGGGATTCCTTCGATTTCTCTTGTGATTGGAATTTAGGTGCCCACGGGTTTGTATCCAGCGGACACACTCTTATTCTCGACGCGCGGAGATAATTTGGCGCATATTCTGAGAACGAGGAGAACGTCGACATGACATTGAAAAAACGAGGACTGGTTCCCGAATTTTACGTCTCAGATATCGGGGTGAGCCGCGCATTCTACACTGATGTCCTTGGCTTTGATGTAGCCTTCGAACGGCCGGAAGACGGGTTTGTCTATCTGTCTCGAGAGGGAGCTGAATTGATGTTGGATGCTATCGAGATAGGATGGACTTGGCTCACCGCGGCCTTGGAAGCCCCGTTCGGGCGCGGCGTTAATTTGCAAATTTGGACCGAAGATGTGGGCTCGCTCTATCGCTGCGTTTAAGCAGCGAACGCGACCGTGTTGCTCCCCTTGGAAGAAAAATAGTACGACATTCGAGAGATGCACGGCGGGAACAAACAATTCGTCGTCCAAGACCCAGATGGCTAACTGCTCCGGTTCGCGCAGGATTTGGGGATGAGATTAACCGCTCCCTCCCCCATGCCAAAGACGGCGTCGCGCGCTACTCTTAGTGCAAACCAAATTGAATGGAGAGCATCATGACACTAGAACTCATCGGCTTCCCCCGGTCCAACTTCGTGCGCAGCGTCCGCATGGTCGCCGAGGAAAAGGGCGTGCCCTACGAACTCCTCGCCGAGTTTCCGCATTCAGACACGGTAAAGGGTCTCAATCCGACCGGCAAAATTCCGGCGATGCGTCATGACGGGTTGGAGCTCTGCGAATCACTTGCCATCGCGCGCTATATCGACGACGCCTTCGACGGCCCGAAGATGATCCCGGAAGATCTTAAAGCGGCGGCGCATGTAAACCGCTGGACGGCTTTCGCCGCCACCGAAGTGGACCAGATGCTGATGCGCAACTATGTGGTCGAATATGCCTTTCATAAGGACGACGATGGCAATGTCGTGCGCACAAAGATCGACAAGACCATCAAGCGCTTCCCCAAAATGTTCAAGATGTTGGAAGACGCAGCCTCCGCCGGATGCTTCGGCACCGCATCGTTCAGTATGGCTGATTGCTTCGTGATGCCGATTTTAAATGCCACCAACATGTGGGAAGAGGGTAAGGAAGCCATCGCGAATTCGCCGAAGCTCAACGCGTACTTCACGAAGAATCAGGACCGCGAGAGCTTTAAAGCTACGGCGCCCTAATCGTCATGGCGACGGGCAGCATCGATACCGGCACCGATCAACTCCTGTGTGAAGTCAGTGACCAGGTTGCCGTCATCACGCTCAATCGTCCCGAATCGCGCAACGCGCTCGGCAATATCATCACACCCGCCTTGCGGCGCATGATCCGCGAACGTGGCGAAGACCCGGATGTGGGTGCGTTGCTGATCACCGGAGCAGGCACCGCCTTTTGCGCCGGTGGTGACGTCAAGGGCATGGCGAATTCCAGCCCGGCTGTCGAGATGACGCTGGACCAAAAAGTGGCACGCCTGAAGGAACGCCAACGCACATTGACCGGTGCGTTGGTGGCCGTACGCAAACCGACCGTCGCAGCCTTGCCAGGCCCAGCGGCAGGTGCGGGCCTTGCCATAGCACTCGCCTGCGATATTCGCATTGCCGCCACCTCCGCCTTCATCAGCACTGGGTATGCGCGGGTCGGGTTGTCCGGCGATTACGGCATCGCATGGTTGCTGACACGATTGGTCGGCACGGCCAAGGCCCGAGAGCTGCTCTTCACCGCCAACCGGGTCGATTCCGCGACGTGCGAAAGGTTGGGTCTGGTCAATCGCGTGGTACCGGACAAGACGTTCCGCCCCGATGCATTCGCGTTCGCCAAATCCCTGGCGGACGGGCCCGCCGTGGCGTTGCGGCACATGAAGGACAATCTCGACGACGCGCTGACGCAACCATTCCTCACCGCCTTGGATGGGGAGGCCGAACGTCTCGTGCAAAGTGCCCAGACTGACGATCACAAAGAAGCCGTGCGTGCCTTCGTCGAGAAGCGAAAGCCGAATTTTACCGGCCGGTAGTCGATTTTACGCCAACGGCTCAATCGCTTGCGCTTCCGGCCTTGTCCCGGCGAAGGAAGGTCGTGCCTCAAGTTTCTCTGAGTATCGCACTAAATCCGGATACCGGTCCCACCACTCGAATTTCGGTAGGCGCAAATCCAAATATGCCAAGGCGCATCCAGCCGAAATATCGGCAAGCGTCAGTCCATCGCCGATATACCAATCCCGCTGAGCCAAACTATCGGAAAGGCCCGCGACACCCGCAGCGACTTTCGCATTCTGCCGGGTAATCCAATTGACGCTCCGCGCCTCCGCCTTGCGTTGGCCTTCAAGTTCCAACAACACCACAGCATCGCAGATACCCATTGCCAAAGCATCTATTTGCCGCGCCAATATAGCGTCTTCCGGCGCAGGCGGCATTAGGCTCGATCCACTCAAAGTTTCAAGATAATCAACGATCACGTGGCTCTCATAGATCGCGCTACCGTCCTCCAACAACAGGACCGGAACTTTGCCGAGTGGATTATGCGCAGGGGCGAGCGCATCGGCGTTCCAAGGATTACTCACTACTTCCTCGTGCGGAATATCCTTCTCGCGAAGTGCGATCCGGACCTTGCGCGCAAAGGGGCTCGGTTTGGCGATAATAAGCTGCACGGGCTTGCTTCCTGTCGTCTATTCCCAATCACGCTACGTTACTTAAGAGATCGCCAACAGCAAGAGAAAGCAGGCCATGGCCGACAGTCTCGCGAAACAATACAAGGCGCTCCTGGAAGCGCCCGAAATTCTAATCATGCCCGGTGTCTTCGACGGGTTCAGTGCCGCAATCGTCGAGAAGATGGGCTTCAAGGCTGGATTTATCTCCGGCGCCGGGATCAGCGAAAGCGCGCTTGGCCTCTCCGATGTCGGCGTTATGGGACTGGAAGACAATCTCGCGCGGGCCCGCGCCTTGGCGGATGTCTCGACCATTCCAATGCAGGCGGACGCGGATACGGGATACGGCAACGCGGTCAACGTGTATCACACGGTCCGCGCCTTCGAGAAAGCGGGCCTTTCCGGTGTGATGATCGAGGATCAAGTATGGCCGAAGCGATGCGGCCACATGAAAGGCAAGGACGTCATTCCGTTCGACGAAGCGGTCGCCAAAATTAAGGCAGCGGCAGATGCCAGGGTCGATTCCGATTTCGTCATCATGTCGCGCACCGATACATTCGCCGTGCATGGGTTGGACGATGTCGTCGAGCGGCTGAACACTTTCGCGGAGGCGGGCGCTGATTTGATTTTTGCCGATGCGTTGCTGTCGGAAGACGCGATCATCAAGGTGGTCGAGAACACGTCGAAGCCGCTTTGCGTCAATATGGGGTTTGGTATCAGAGCACGATCGACAACGCCCTTGATACCAGCCAAGCGCCTACAGGAGATCGGCGTCGCGGCGGTAATCTATCCTCGTCTGCTGACGGCAGGCGCCATTGTCGGAATGACCCGAGCGCTGGAAGGATTGCAGGAAGCAATAGCTTCTGATGACGTCATTGAGAAACCAGAACTGGTCGCGTCTTTCGAGGAGATTCTCGATCTCACGAAATTCAATTTCCTGACCGATTTGGAGAAACGTTACGCTACGGGAGAGTAAGCAGCACCTATTCCCGCGCCGGATCAGGAAAATCTATTATCTGGGCATCCTCGGTCACCGTATCGAGGATGGCACAACTCAAGAGACGACCGTTATCGGGATCGCGCGCATCGCCGGCGGAGCCGGGATTGACCACCAATAAGTCTCCCGCGCGATGCACCACTTGTTGATGGGTATGGCCGAACAGCACGAAATGGGCATCAGCCTCGCCGAAGCGTTCCAGTTCAGGGCTGTGTCGGTAGACATAAGTGCCACGCGGTTCCCACGGTGTTGAGTGCACCATCAGCACCGTCTTACCGTCGCATTCAAGTTCCATGCGATGCGGCCGCTCGGAGAGCCAATGCATGAGGTCAGGATCGATCCCTTCACGCGCCCGGGCGCGGGCACCCATAGGGCCCAGGAACGTTTCCTCGTGATTACCCTGAATGGTGTGCGCGCCGATCTCGATCAATCGCGAAATCACCTCATTCGAGAACCGGTACTCGTAAATAGTATCGCCAAGGCACAAGATTTGATCGACCTCGCCCATCAGTTCGAGCGCCCGGTCCAGGCCTTTGATATTGCAATGTAGGTCGGAGACGATGCCGAGTTTCACGGAGGGGCTTTCTGTGGGGGACGCCAATCTTTCAACCTAAACCGCTTGGTCGGGGTTTCCACGACCGAATTAGTTGCCGACCCTCGTTTGCGCATTTACTCTCTTATCTGTCCGTATTGCGGAAGTTCGGACCTGTCCCGTCCATAACCGCGCCAGGGAGAGATGACCGACATGCGATTTGTGGCAAGCTTGCTGATTATAATGGCCGCCGCGATTCTGGCGGCCTTCGAAGCGGTGGCGGATCGCGGCCTCAAGGTACTGTTGCGAGCTAACGAAAAACCCGGAGCCGCCGTCTTGGAAGAAGTTTAGCTCTAAGGGTCGTCGTATGACCTGGCGGTTGGGATCGACAATTACACCAACGGCTGGCCCCGCCTTTCCAACGCCATCGCGGATGCCCGCGCCGTTACCGATGAGCTGAAGCGCAAGGGTTTTAACGTCACCCTAAAGATGGATTTAAAGTCGAGCCAATTAGAACAGGCCTTCAAGGCCTTCTTCATCAATAAGGGCGGCGATCCGAATGCGCGGCTGTTCGTCTGGTTCGCGGGTCATGGCCGCACGGAGAACGGTGAAGGGTTTCTAATCCCAGCCGATGCACCCCGGCCCGAAGTCGGACGCAAGTTCAAATTCGCAGCGCTTCCCATGCGGCGGTTCGGCGAGTATGTCCGCCTCACGGAATCAAAACACGATTTCGCGGTGTTCGACTCCTGCTTCTCCGGTACCGTGTTTGAAGGTGCCCGCGCCCTGCCGCTCGCCGCCGTGAACCGTGCCACCACATTACCCGTGCGCCAGTTCCTGACATCCGGGGACGCGGGACAGGCCGTCTCCGATGACGGTACTTTCGGGAAGCTGTGCCTGCGAGCATTGCGCGGCGAGGAACGGGTTGACGCCAATGGCGACGGATTTATCACCGCGAACGAGATGGGCCTGTTTCTCGGCGACCGAGTGCCGAATCTTACCCAGTCCAAGCAAACGCCACGTTACAGCAAACTGCACGATGCAGATTGGGACAGCGGCAATTTCGTCTTTTCGATCTCAAAGACGAGCCTCTCTCCGGAGCGACAGAAAGCACCGGCCCCACAAGCGAGCACTACGCCGGAAATGATGTTCTGGCAATCGATTGAAGGAAGCCAAAGTGCGGACGCTTAACGAGCTAATTTGAAACAATACCCGAGCGCCATTTTCGCATCCTTAACCGAACTTAAAGTGAAGGAGCTGGCACCGCCGCAAGTCGCTCGCCGGACGCCTGCCGCTACAGCTGCGCCAACGCCGTCTCCACCCAAGAAGCCCTATCCGCCGAACGCACGCCCGTGGCTTGGTGTTCAAATTCAGCAAGTGACGAATGAATCCGCAAAAAGCATAGGCATGCCTGCGGCACGCGGCACATTCATTGTCAAAGCGTTGGCAGGTAGTCCGGCCGATAAGGGAGATATGAAGGCTGGAGATGTAATTTTAAACGTCGGCAAAACGAACATAGTGCAATTCAGCGATGTGCCGAAGGCCATAGCAAGCCATTCGCCGGGCGAGAAAGTCTTAATTGGTCGTTGGCGCAAGAGCGACAGGGGCATCCGATATCGGGATAGTTACGCTAGGTATGCTCGATCCCAAAAAACATTTCGCACCCAACGAACCAATACTGGATGGCCTTGGGTTTGCTATCATTCACAGCGTCAAAGGCGTGGAAATCGTGAAGGTGAAGCCAAACTTACTAGCCGCGCAAAAAATTTCTAGGAGGGCGATATCATCGTTGAAGTCAATCAACATGCCGTCAATTCGGTTGGGGAATTCAATGATAGAATTGCTGAAGCCACGAAAAAGGAAGCAAAAAAATACTCATTTTTTTGCCGAGAAACGGTGAACTTCGATTTGCTGCCCTACCGCTGAATTGCCAGAAACCGGCAATCGCAAAACCCCCGACCGCGGCGACCGTTACGAAAACGCCCAAGGACAATAACGAATAGCTGTCGGACTCATACTTGCTCGTTCGGATCTTCTGCGATGATAAATACCGCGTCCATGGCTTGCTCGCGGATTGGCACCGCAGCCTGATATTCATCCGACTTGTACCAGGCCTGCGCCGTCGCTTTGTCGGGAAACTTGATGACGATTGCTTTGTCATAGCCGTGCTCGCCGGCAAGTGCATCAGCCACCTCTCCGGCAGAGACGAAATCGCCCCCCGCCGCCGCCACGGTTGGCCCCGCAATCGCCGCGTATTCCTTCACCTTCTCGGGATCTTTAATGATCACGTGGATGATGACATATGCGGTCATGGCTGCCGTTCCTGTATCTCGATATGGCGGAGTTCCTAATTCGCATCCAACCCGCGCTCTGTCAAAACTTTCCACCGGCGATCAATTGAACCATATCAGAGCCAATCTCGAAGTCCTGCTCGATGAACCCGTAAGGCGATTTACCTCGACAAGCCTTTACGCTGACACGACCCGACCATCCTGGACCGCCGCTCACTTTGACAGTTTTCTCGCGCGTACCCGACGTCTTCTCGACGATCAAACCGGCCAGATCGGGCGGTGTGCGGACGCATTTGTCGCGTGTATGCGCGATGACCAGAATTGGAATGCGAATGGCTTCCGAATCGACGGAAAAGACGCTTTGCGCGACCCATGCTTTATAACCGCCTTCGCGCCCTGATGTGACAGGCGATGTAAGAATTAATCCATCGGGCGCTTCCACCCCGCTCAGATGAGCTGCGGAGTTGACGGCGGAGATCGCTCCCCGGCTTGCGCCAATCAGCCAAACCGGCTTTCCCGTAAGCGCACGGATGTCGGCGATGATATTTTCGATATTCGTCGCATGATCCGGGTGGATGCGAAATCCGCCCAGCCCTTCCTTGCCCTGACGATCCGACGGAGCATCTACGAGAGCCGTCACGAAACCTTCGCTATGTAGCAAACCGCGTATCCGCACGAGTGAATTACTGGTCAGCTTGCGAGGACGACCCATCTCATCGAGGTCGAGATAACCGCGGCCGCCGGGCAAAAGGACCAGCGCTGCACGCGCAGCATCCTTCGAGCCCGCAAGACTATAGGCACTACGCGTGTCATCATGGGTTTCCAAATTTACCCGCTCCCCGCAGGACAACGCCGATTGAGCGAATAAAACGGCAACTGCCGTGAAGCCAATGAGCCAAATTTTTCGCATGGCACCGTTCCTATCCTTGCGCACTTGTTGAGTGTCGTATTATGGCGCAATCCCGTCCGCTAACCTACCTTTGGTATCAAGCCACCGATAGGGAAGATGCTTTTATGGAATACGATTATGTCATCGTCGGCGCGGGCTCGGCCGGTTGTGTGTTGGCCAACCGGTTGAGCGCCGACCCCGCCAATAGGGTGTTGCTATTAGAAGCGGGGCCGGAAGACCGCGACCCTTGGATCCATATCCCCATCGGTTATGGCAAGAACGTCAACAATCCGGCGGTCAATTGGTGCTTCGAGTCCGAGCCCGAGGAGTACTGCCACGGGCAACGCTACTTCCTGCCACGCGGCCGCGTTATCGGCGGCTCTAGCTCGATCAACGGCATGGTTTATGTGCGTGGCCAACGGGAAGACTACGACACTTGGGCGCAAATGGGCTGCACCGGTTGGTCCTATGATGACGTGCTGCCGTATTTTCGAAAATCAGAGAACAACGAACGCGGCGAAAGCGATGTTCACGGTGTCGGCGGCCCGCTCAACGTGTCCGATATCGCTGAACAAGGCGAGGTTTGTGACGCCATAGTCCGCGCCGGGATCGAGATCGGCCTGCCCTATAACGAAGACACCAACGACGGCGAGCAAGAAGGTATCGGCCCGCATCAGGCAACGATCCGACAAGGGCGGCGCGCCAGCACAGCTCAGGCTTATCTGAAACCGACCTGGAGCCGCGCGAACCTGCACGTCCAAGCCAACGCGACTGCGTGTCGTGTCACCTTCGATGGCAAACGCGCTGCCGGTGTCGCTTATCTGCGGGGCGATCAGCCCGTCGAGGTGACGGCGCGACGAGAGGTCATTCTCTCCGGTGGGGCGTTTAATTCACCGCAACTTCTAGAGCTTTCCGGTATCGGTGATCCGTCACGTCTCTCCGATCTCGGTATTCCGATCACCCACGCCTTGCCGGGCGTCGGCGCCAACCTGCAAGACCATTTCGTCGTGCGAATGCGGTGGCGAATCAAGAACGCGATCACGTTGAATGAAAAGACCCGCGGCCTGAGGGGCGCGCTGGAGGGCTTAAAATACCTCTTCGGCCACACCGGTGCGCTGACCATGGCGACCTTGCCGATCGGAGCCTTTGTGCGCTCGCATCCAGATCTCGCCACGCCGGACATTCAGTTCCAAATTTTCCCCGGCTCCTACAAAGCGGTTGAAGACCGCAAATTGGACCGCGAGCCCGGCGTCACCATCGGCGTCACCTTGCTGCACGTGGAAGGGCGAGGTCATGTCCACGCGAAGTCGTCTGACCCAAAAGCGGCGCCCGCGATTTGGCATAATCTGCTGGCGACCGAGACCGACCGCCGCGCCGCCGTCGCCGGCATGTGGATGGCCCGGCAGATGATGCAGACGGAAGCGATGCGCCCTTATGTTGATTTCGAAATCACGCCGGGGCCCGAAGCGGATGACGATGCGACCTTCTTAGATTGCGCGCGCCGTACCGGCGCCTCCAACTGGCATCCGGCGGGCACCTGTAAGATGGGCGTTGACCCTATGGCCGTGGTAGATTCAAAGCTGGCGGTCCACGGCGTAGAAGGCCTCCGCGTCATCGATGCCTCCATCATGCCCAACGTGATCAGCGGCAACACGAACGCCCCCACAATCATGATCGCTGAGAAAGCGGCCGATATCATCTTGAGTTAGACCGACCCACCACAACGAGCGGGCAACGCTAGCTAATACGGAACACTACCCGTCGTGTTGATCCGATAGAGGGTCCGAAAGCTCTCCGGCGGCAGAACATCGGTCGTCGCCTTATGCATCAGGGTTCGATTGTCCCAGATTACGAGATCGCCGACCTTCCATTTTAACCGCACCTGGAATCTCGGCTCGTCCGTGTGCGCGAAAAGCTCATCGAGTAGCGCCTCACTCTCCGCCGCGTCCATGTCGACGATGTCCTTCACCCCGGTGCTAACGGCGGCAGAAATAAACAAGCCTTTTCGCCCGGTCTCGGGATGCGTGCGGACCAGCGGGTGGATCACTTCCGGTGTCTTCCCGCGCTCCGTGTCGTTCAATAACAGCCAGCGGCCTTCGGGATGGCTCTGGTCCCGCGACCAGCGATACTGCTGCCGGACCTGCAAACCGTCGAGCTGCTGTTTCTTCTTGTCCGACAACGCGTCATAGGCGGCGGCAAGGTCAGCGAAGATTGTGTCGCCGCCGTCTTCCGGCACTTCGAGCGCATAGAGCATGGTCGCGTTGGCCGGAACCTGCTTGTAGGAATAATCGGAATGCCAATTGGACCCCGCATCGCGGATCCCCTTGGGTCGGCCCATCTCGGTGCGATTCGACAGCACGGTAATCCCGGCGAACTCTTCATGATGATACATCGAGACCGTATGTGGCTCGACCGGCCCAAACCGTTCCCCAAGTTCGTAAAACTGCGCCGCCGTCATCGATTGGTCGTGAAGGATTAGTACCTGATGAGATAAATATGCGTCGTGAAGTTCCGCCCAATTCCCCGCATCGAGATCACGCGCGACATCAATCCCGTCTACTTCGGCAAAGAAAGTGTCGCCCAACCGCTTAACATTCATCCCCATCGGATTGTTCCTCAAATTCCTTGCTACCGCGCCGCACGCCGCGTTACGGGCGGCAGCGCACCTACCAATATTATATGGAGCCTATAAGGAGTAGGTGAAATGCACTTTGATTTCGACCCCTACGATTCCACCGTCATGGACGACCCGTATCCCACATATCGATTTTTGCAGGAGAACGACCCGGTGCATTAAAGCCACGCAGGATATTGACGCACTACGACGACGTCCGGCCGAGCCTGAACGATCCCCGCCTCTCCGCCGACTGGATCAGTCCCTACCTGGATCGGCTTTCCGAGGACGATCCGTAAAGGGCAGCGCCTCTATTGCATGTTGAATGCCGCGAACCGCGACCCGCGCCAATTCGACGATCCGGACCAACTGAATTTAGGCCGGGCGAACAACCGCCACATCGCGTTTGGATATGTATTCATTTTTGTGTCGGTGCACCGCTCGCTCGCATGGAAGGCCGTTTCGCCCTCGCCGTCATGATAAAACGCATGGCGAAGATCGAGCTCGGCGACAATCCGCCGGTGTGGCGAGCCTCGTTGGTATTGCGGGACTGTCGTCTCTGCCGATCCGCTTTAAGGCTGCTTGATCCACGATAGGCCTGGGTCAGTTTCGTTGCTAGATTATCGACCCTGGAATGTAGGGAGATTACGTAATGCTAAGCCGTGACGAGAACGACCTGCTGACACAAACAAGTTCCGGCACTCCGATGGGCGATTACATGCGCCGGTTTTGGATGCCTGTCATGCTCTCGGAAGAGCTTGGAGAGCCCGACAGCGCGCCGGTGCGCGTACGCCTGCTCGGCGAAGACCTGATCGCCTTTCGCGATACGGAAGGCCGAGTCGGCTTGGTGGACCGGTACTGCCCGCATCGCCGCGCAAATCTGTTCTTCGGGCGCAACGAAGATTGCGGTATCCGCTGTATTTATCACGGCTGGAAGTTCGATGTTGATGGGAATTGCGTCGATCTTCCTTCCGAGCCACCCGAAAGTCGATTTCGTGAGAAAGTTCGGCTGACAGCATATCCCACGGCGATAAAGGGCGCCGTGCTTTGGGCGTATATGGGACCGGCCGAAAAGCGCGGCGAGGTGCCAGATTTCGGTTGGATGGATTTGCCGGAAAGTCATATTTATCGCTCACGCTGGATCCAACAATGTAATTACGCACAGGCGGTCGAGGGCGAAATTGATTCCGCACATGTGAGTTTTCTTCACAGCCTCGTGGATACGAACGACACGAATAATGCGGCGCTGGCTGGGAGTTATTTCTCGAACGACACCGCGCCAAAATGGAAAGTGATTGAGCGGGATCACGGTATGATTCTAGGTGCGCGGCGGGTCGTTGAGAATGCTCGATATTATTGGCGCATGAATCAGTGGTACCATCCATTCTACACCATGATCGCACCCGTGCCGGGCGGACCCCGTGCCTTTCGCATGTGGGTGCCGATAGATGATGAGAATATCAATATCATCTGCGTTTCATTCCGTATGGAACAGCCCGTATCGGCTGAGGAAGTAAAGGCGTGGCAGACTGGCCAGAACAGCCACGCTGATCGGGTGCCTGGGACTCTGATTCCGCGTCGCAACCGCGACAATGACTACCTCGTTGATCGCGAAGACCAGAGGCTGCGGACCTATAGCGGAATCGAGGGTGTCCGTGCCCAAGATATGGCAATGACGGAAGGAGCCGAGCGAATCGTCGACCGAACGCAAGAACATCTCGGCACGTCGGACACCGCCATTATAAAGATGCGCCGCCTCCTGATTGACGGCGCCAAAGCATTGCAATGCGGGGTCGAACCTATCGCAGCGCAAGGGAGTGATATTTACCGAATACAGTCACATTCCGACGTGATCGACGGCACGGAAGATTTTGACGCCTATCCCGACATCATGGAAGCAATGGCGGTCAAACCGATGGCACGCTCGGCCACCAAATAGACATTTCCACATACATAACCGTGCCGGAACACTGACGAAAACATCACACCTGCGGCAACTCCGCGACAGCCTCACGCATCTTCTCTATGTGTTGTTCTTTCTCGAGTCCACCGCCCAGCGTGCGCAGGCAAATGTGGGTGAGACCCAAATCGCGCCAACCGGCGATCCGGCTTTTCCACTCCGCCTCGCGCGGACCGACCACGGCCACACCTGCCTCGACGCCCAAGCTCTTCGGGTCTCGGCCCGCTGCCTCCGCCTCTCGGTGAATATCGTCGCGCAGTTCCGAGAACTCTTCCGGCGAGCAAAGATTGAACCAGCCATCAGCCTGACGGCCGATACGGCGACGGACGCGGTCGACCGGAACACCAGCGGCACCAATCCACATCGGGATCGGGCACTGCGTCGGCAACGGATTTATCCCGGCCCCTTTGAGCTTGTGAAATTTGCCATCGAAGTCGACCATTTCTTCCGTCCAGAGCCGGCGCAGCAGCTCCATCTGTTCCTCGCAGCGGGCGCCGCGAGTATGAAAATCCGCTCCCAAGGCCGCGTACTCCTCCGGATGTTTCCCGACTCCAATCCCGAGGCGCAGGCGACCGCCGGACAGGTTATCGAGGGTCGCTGCTTGTTTGGCGACCAACACAGTCGGGCGCGCCGGCAGAATAACGACGGAAGGCACCAGTTCAATCTTCGACGTCACAGCCGCGATATAGGTCATCATCGTCATGGATTCGTGCAACGGCCCACTGCCCGCGCGGTAGACCTGCTCCGGCACCCGCAGATGGGTAAGGCCGAGATTCTCGGCTTCCTGGGCAAAAGCAACGATAAGGTCGAGGTCTTCCCCCAATTCCCGAACCGGGAGTGAAATTCCAATACGCATTTTATCTCCTTCTAGATCGCGATGGCGCCGTCACCGCGCCTCGCACGGGGTTTGGTGTTGGCACCAGCAAGCATTTCCTCCGCCGTCCAGCCGACCTGCCCGTGCCGTCCGTTTCCATAGCGGATCAGTGCATCGTCGACGAACGGTCGAATAGCGTCCGGCATATCGAGCCAGATACGCATCAGCACCCGCTTGCGCTCTTCCTCCGCAACGATAGCGTGGGCGGCCCGCCCGTGTAGTGTCGTGTAATTATTGCAGAATTGTATATCGCCTTTACCAAACGGAAACTCGAGGCACACCTCGAATGCGATCTCATCGAACAGGTCAAAGATTTCATTCTCTTCATCAGTAATTGGCTGGCCTCTACGCTCTGCGGCATTGTTGATCCAATTGCGATTATACTGACACGAGACGGCACCGTCCTTACGGCTGAACACCGGCACCTTATAGCCAGACGTCGGCGTTTCGTGTGGCGCGTGTTCATCCATACGGTCCCACTCAAAGCCTTCGCAGAGTTGGGACAAAGCGTCCGGACGGCGGCGCAATATCTCATTATAGATGGCAACAGAGCTAGCTATACGGCTTGGCGGATCGTCGGGTGCCTGCTGCACGCAAAGCAGCGAGACAATATCCGTAAGATCTATATGGAGTTTTGATTCCTTGGGAAATCCAACACCGCGCCGCCCCTGGCTTGGTCGCAATTTCCCGTCCGTCACATAGTGAATGAATGTAGCATCCCCATTCTGGGTCAGACCGGTGCCTATATGACTGCACAGGCCCCAATACATCCGCTCGACCTCCTCGTATGAAAACCCATCGACCGGAAATCCTCGGATCAAAGCAAAGCCACGCCCGTCGCGAAGGTCGTTCGAGAGTTCCGCCAATCGGCCCGACAATCCCGGCAATGCGAAATCCGCTTTGTCGATATATTCGAGGCGTTTGTCCTTCACTTGGATTAAGGCCGAGGTCAGCTCATTGCAATCGTGCGGCTCCAGCACGTACTCCCAGCGTCGTTCGGCCTGCAAGCCGTCGCCGGTCCAAACGTTGGGGCCATCGATCAGGTCCGTATGGATGTCGCGCATCGTTCCACTCCGCAATTAGGTCCGCTAAGAATGACATAGGCCGGTATCCGACGGAAAGCCCGTGATGACATTCCGCACCGCTCGACTATTTGAGTTAAAAACGGAGGATGACATGAGCGACGGCAGACTACTTTTCGAGGCGTCCGACGGCGTCGCAATCCTGACACTGAATCGGCCCGAAGTGATGAACGCGTTCGAGGACGGAATGCGGGAAGCGCTATTCGATCAACTAGACGCGTGCGCCACTGATCCCAGTATACGCGCGGTCGTAATTACTGGTGCGGGTAAAGCGTTCTGCGCCGGCGGTGATATCGCTAGCATGGCAAAGCTGCAAGAAGACAACGACGTCTCCATAGTCGAGACGCGAATGAACATCGCGGGCCAGGTCATCCAACAAATTCGGCGTATGCCGCAGCCAGTACTAGCGGCAATCAATGGCGCGGCGGCCGGTGGCGGTATGAACCTGGCGCTCGCGTGCGATCTGCGGATCGCCAGCGACCGCGCGGTCTTCGCGGAGAGTTTCGTTAAGATCGGCTTGGTCCCCGATTGGGGCGGTTTTGATTTCCTCACCAAGCTCGTCGGCACTTCGAAGGCGATGGAGTTGATGATGCTGGGCGACCGTATCGATGCGACGGAGGCACACCGTCTCGGCCTCGTCAATCGCGTTGTCCCCGATGCGGAGTTCCGTGACGAAGCCGCTAAACTGGCGCGACGTCTGGCCGATGGTCCGCCGGAAACTCTGGCGGCCATCAAGGAAGGCGTCTATCGCGGTGTCGACTCTTCACTGCCTGAGACATTGTCGTATGAGTACAAGACTCAACGTCGATTGTTCCTACGCGACGACGCGCGAGAA
The DNA here is from genome assembly GCA_913046825.1 of uncultured Rickettsiales bacterium. The sequence continues at coordinate 27,683 of CAJWTF010000017.1, forward strand.
GGCATGAAAGCGTTCCTGGAAAAACGCCCAGCAGTCTATGAGAATAGGGACTAACGCCCCTCCTGTCGTTTCGGAGCGCAGACGTGTCCGGAATGACAACGGGGCGGCCCTAGTCGGCGATCTCGAGCTCCATCAATGGCACATGTTGTTGGGCACCATAGATATCGGTGTCCCCCGGTGAACCGGACGGGATTTTGCGCGGCAAGGTGATCTTGATCGCGTAGGCCACATCCATTGGAATAATTGCGACTTCGTTATCTGTGACCCCGTAAAGTGGGCTTAGCGCGCGCGGGGATAATACGCCGCTATCGCGGACTTTCTCATATGTCGCCTGATCTTCGAACATGATGTCGAGGGTGAACATCAGCGCTCCCGCGTTCTTCGAGCGAATGACTTTGGCTATGTCCCGTAATTTCGCCATCAGAGTGCCTCCATCTCCATGCGCACCGCTTCCAGCGGATGATCGCATTCCATTACGTGCCAAACACTGAACTCATAGACTTGGCCGACCGGCATGTCGGACGGCGAAAAGGGGATCGCCATGTTGCCGGAAATACACATTCGGCCTTCGAAATCGCCATGCAGCAGGAGGTAGCGGATTTTAGCGCAGACGGCCTTAGAGATTTCCTCCGTTTCGCCAATCACGTCGACCAACAGGCCAAGCTCATGCGCCGCCGTCTCCTTCACGGGCTCGATGACACCCATGGTCGCATTTTTGCCGTAGATATGGATGTTGATCTGAAAGGTCGAGGGATCAATCCCAAGTTGACCTGCCTCGAATGTCGCCCGCTCTTTGCAGTGCTCGATATAGCTATCGATCTGGCCAATGAGGATAGGGTCACGTGTGCCCGCCATCGAAACCGTACGGTATCCGAGCGAGCGCACCCCCTCAAGCTTTACGGTGTAGACGTTCGCCGGCTCGAAGCGGCTACCGGTCACCTTGACAGTACGGTCGTCGATCTGAGCGAAAGCGGCGTGCGTCGTGTCGACGAGGCCGGTCGGCTCTTTCAGGTGATAGGGACTCGGGTTCTCGTAAAGCGTATGGGCAGCAACTCGGGTTCGTGTCACGCGCTTATCGGGATGCCCTGGTTCGACAGTGAAGTGATTGTCGTAGAGCGTGCCGATGACGCCGTCACCGCCGAGGCGGGGCTCAGCAACTTGAGCGCCGCATTCGATGATCTTGCCAAGATGCCAAGCGAGTCCCGGGTCGGCGCCCCGCATCAGCGGGATTGCGGCGTAAATCGCTGCGTCGCTCGCCCGACCGGCGATCACCACATCGGCGCCGTCCTCAAGTGCTTTTTGGAACGGCTCAGGGCCCATCATTGCGACGACGCGGTGCGAGTTATCGACTTCTTCCTCGGTGAGCTCAGCGATCGGACCAAGCGGCGCGATCTTGCCGGCCTTAATCTTTGCCTTCAGCGAGTCTTTCGACTGCTCGCTCCGAATTACCGCTACTTTTGGATGGAGGCCATTTTCGGTCGCAATCTCGCGCACGATCTCCATCAGCCAGTCGACATGCGGATCGCCGCCGCCTCCTCCCGCTGAGCCGATGAATACCGGAACGCCCTTCTTCGCTCCGCCCACCATCATCAAGGACAAGTCCCGCTTTGCAGCGGGCCGCGACACGAACGCCTGACCCGCACCAAGATAGTAAGGACCCGGATCCATTGAGCCCGCATCGGCCGCGATCAAGTCCAGTTCCATTTCGAGCGCGCACTCGATCGATTCATCGGCATAGCCGTATCCGAGCATCCCCGTCGCCGCAAACATCCGTATCGGTTTCATAAGCGTTCTCCCACGCATCGTTGGGTTCGTTGTGACTCTATTAATTACACCGTATTTTGGGTTAGACCACAGTGCTATCGCCGCCACCGCTGGGCCGCGTTAGAGAAGGAGAAGACTATTCTGCGGCATACCCAATGACCAAAGGCGCTAAGGCCTCTCTGTTCCTAATCCTGGAGTCGCTCCGGCACCTGGCGCCAATCATTCTGGTCATTGCGTTCTTTCAATTTGTCGTCTTGCAGTAGCCGATCCCGAATCCCGACCGGATTTTGGTTGGCTTGATGCTGGTGCTGCTGGGTCTCACATTTTTTATTTAAGGTCTTCAGATGGGGCTTTTGCCCATAGGCGAGAATATGGCGGGCGTCTTGATCCGGAAGGGGAGTTTGTTCTGGCTGCTCGCCTTTGCCTTCCTTTTAAGATTCGGGACGACGGCGGCGGAGCCGGCGTTGATCGCGGTCTCCGCCAAAGCGGCGACGGCGGAAGATGGATTCCTGGCGCCTGTCGCCGAATCGAAAGCGGTTTATGCCGTCGGCGTCGCGATCCTGCTCGGCGTGTTCCGTATCTGAAGGGTTGGCCAATTCAATACCTGATGATTGGTGGATACCTGCTGGTCGTGTTGATGACTTTCGCCGCACCACCGGAGATTGTCGAGGTCGCAAATGATTCTGGCGGGGTCACAACCTCGACCGTAACGGTTCCTCTGGTAACGGCGCTTGGCCTGGGTTTGGCGTCGACCATACCGGGCCAAAACATGGTAATTGACGGTTTTGGACTGATTTCGTTCGCCAGCCTGTTACCGAATATATCGGTGCTGTCTTCCGCAAAATTTAAACATGGCGGCGACAACGGTCGCTAAAGCGGGAGAAAGGAGAGAAATGAGACTTAAATTGATCAGGGCTTTGGTTGATGACCACCACACAGAGAACATCTTAGCGGCGGCACGCGAAGTAGGCGCAACCAGAGCCACGGTCGTGACCGGCGCGCGCAGTGAAGGTTTGAAGCCCGAGAAAACATTTCTCAGACTGGGAATCGCCGGCCACCGGGACCTCCTCATATTCCTGGCTATCGAGCAACTGAGCCGCGAGATATTGGAAACCATCGCAATGGCGGGTGAATTCAACGAAAAACCGGGAAGTGGGATCGCCTTTCAAATCGTGATCGAGGACGCGGTCGGGCTGCAATCGCAACTCGAAGTCTTGAAGGAAGAGATCGCGAAACAGCTATGAAGAACAAACCAAAAATTAAAGTCCCAGAATTCATGACCTCCAATGTCCTGACCATCAACCAGATAACTCCCGTGCGCGAAGCCATGAACGAAATGAAGGAATACTGCTCCAGCTCGTTGATCGTCGCCCGCCATCACGAAGATTACGAATACGGTGTTACCGCCATTACCGATATCGCCAATCTGGTGGTGGCGAAGAACCTGTCATTCGATCGGGTGGACGTATACGAAATCATGCGGAAGCCCGTCCTAACTTTGCATCCCGAAACCGATATTCACCACGCTATCAATATCATAAACCGGTTTAAAATCTCGCGCGCAGCGGTATTGGACGACGCTCGGACGTTGCTCATTATTGTGACGCTGCGCGATATGGTGCTGCGCTATGCTGTCGCAAGAGAAGGTGGACAATAGGATATATTAGCTCTTGACGACATTCCCATGGGCCAACCGACGAAGCATGAGAAATGGGTCGCAAATGTTGCGCCAACTTATTCAAAAATAAGCATTCTTAAAGCTGCGACTCGTACGAGTTGTGCACAGTAACCGAGTCGTCGCCCGAGTCGTCCACACCCTTCGGCCAAACAAAGAAAGTTAATAAAGAGTTAAAGTGAATTTCAACAATAATATAATAAAATCAACGCATTGTGAATATTGCCCATTTTTAAAGCAAAAAGTATAAACCCTTGCGTATCCGGGCTCTTGGGACCAAATCGCCAACCTATCAACAAACTTATCCACAAGAATAGTGGATAGATACAAGAACCCTGAATTGCGGCTTCAATTTCCCGATGCTGAATTGTAACTGAGCAGTACTAAACCGGAACAATCAGGTATAATAGCGTATGTCTGATGAACTTAGAGAACGGCGACCAGCGGACCCGAGCGTGACACCAAAGAGCGGCTTGGCGGCCGGGGCCGATATCATTCGGTGCTACCTGGCGACGCTGCCCGGTGGTCCTGGCGTCTACCGGATGCTCAATCAACGGGGTGACGCGCTCTATGTCGGCAAGGCGCGCAACCTCAAGAAGCGGGTGGTGAATTATACCCACCCGGCTAAGCTTCCCTACCGTCTCCAACGCATGATCGCAGAGACGGCCTCCATGGAGTTCGTCACCACTCATACTGAGGTTGAGGCTCTCCTCCTTGAGGCCAACCTGATCAATCAGCTCCGACCACGTTATAATGTGCTGCTGCGCGATGACAAATCTTTTCCCTATATCTTGATTACTGGCAACCAAGACTTCCCGCAGATCGTCAAACACCGGGGATCACGCAAACGTAAGGGCCATTACTTTGGGCCCTTTGCCACGGTAGGCGCCGTCAATCGCACCATCACCGCGCTCCAAAGGGCCTTCTTATTAAGAAATTGCGCTGATACGATTTTTCAGGCTCGCAGTCGCCCTTGCCTGCAATATCAAATCAAGAGATGCAGCGCACCCTGCGTGGACCGGATCTCGACGGAAGACTATGGCGACCTCGTGGCTCAAGCTCGCGAATTTCTCTCCGGACGCAGCTCAAACGTACAAGCGGTTCTCGGTGGTCAAATGCAAGCGGCGAGCAAAGAGCTCGCCTTCGAACAAGCCGCCGCCATCCGCGATCGAATTCGCGCACTCACCCAAGTACAAGCCCATCAAGATATCAACTTGGCTGATCTGGAAGAGGCCGACGTCGTCGCACTACACCAAGAAGGCGGGCAATCCTGTATCCAGGTGTTTTTCTTCCGAGCCGGTCGAAATTTTGGGAACCGTGCATATTTTCCGGCAAACGGTAGTGGATTCGAGCCGCCAGAACTGATTTCCACATTCTTGGCGCAGTTCTACGAGAAACATCCACCACCGAAACTGATTCTGCTCAGCCATGTGCCCGCCGAGCGCGCGTTAACGGCCGACGCCTTAGCGATACGTGCGGAGCGGAAGGTCCAACTCCTTGTCCCCAAGCGGGGTAGCAAGCGTCGCGCCGTCGATCACGCGGCTACAAACGCTCGAGACGCCTTGTCGCGGCGCATGGCGGAGAGCGCCTCTCACCGCCGCTTAATGGAGGATCTCGCAACTCGGCTCGATCTCGATGCCCCACCGGATCGAATTGAGGTATACGATAACTCCCATATTCAGGGCTCTAACCCCGTGGGCGGCATGATCGTCTCGGGCGCAAATGGGTTTGAGAAGAATAGCTACCGCAAATTCAATATCCAATCAGAAGAGGCCGCCGGAGACGACTACGCGATGATGCGGGAAGTCCTGACCCGGCGCTTTACACGCGCTTTGAAGGAAGATCCCGACCGCGAAGGCGGCACATGGCCGAATCTGGTCATCATCGACGGTGGCAAAGGCCAAATGTCCATTGCCGAAGAGGTTTTCGCCAACCTTGGGATTGACGATGTCCATCTGCTCGGCATCGCGAAAGGACCAGACCGCAACGCGGGCCGCGAACACCTGTACCGAACAGGCCGGAAACCAATCATGTTGGAGCCCCGCGACCCGGTACTCTATTTCTTACAGCGTCTTCGCGATGAGGCGCATCGCTTTGCTATCGGCAGCCATCGCGCACGGCGCTCGAAAGCGATCACGGCCTCTCCACTGGATGAGATCTCCGGAATTGGGGCCAAACGAAAGAAATCATTGCTGATGCATTTCGGCTCTGCGCGGAATGTTGCCCGTGCCGGACTGGCCGATCTGGAAGCGGTCGACGGTATCAGCGGCACCGTCGCACGGAAAATTTATGGCCACTTCCATGAGGATCAGTAGTATCTTCCCTTCCAGCAGCTTTAAGCCTTGAAAGCGGCGTGATTGCACGCGTAAAACTCGGTAGAATATGCGATGATAAACCTTCCGAATTTACTGACACTTTCTCGAATTCTGGTGATCCTGCCGATCATCGGACTTTTCTGGATGGAAGGCGAATGGGCGCGATGGACAGCGCTTGGGCTCTACGCCGCCGCCTGCATTACAGATTTCTTCGACGGTTATTTAGCACGCACCCGTTATCAGACGTCGCGCTTTGGCCGGTTCTTGGACCCCGTCGCGGATAAATTACTGATCGCCTCCGTGATTCTCATGCTCTGCGCGTTCGGTCGGATAACCGGTTTAGCGATCTTGGCCGCAGTGGTCATACTAGCACGGGAGATTCTCGTCTCGGGTCTGCGTGAGTTCCTCGCCACTCTACGCACTGGGCTTCCGGTAAGCGGTCTCGCCAAATGGAAGACCACGATACAAATGTTTTCGCTTGGTTTCCTAATCGTCGGCACAGCCTCTCCCGATTGGATTCCCGCGGTCGCAATCGGAGAGGTCGGACTGTGGGCCGCCGCCGCACTGACACTGATTACCGGATATGACTATCTCGCCATGGGCCTGCGCCATATGAATGAGGAATCACCCGAGGAACAGAACCAACCCGCGAAGCCGACCGACGGCCTCAGCCGCACCGGCGGCGCGGAGTAACCGGATCAAACGATGAAGATATTCGGCCTCGCAGGGTGGAGTGGCAGTGGTAAGACGACCCTTTTGACCCGGCTGATCCCTGATTTAACCGCACGTGGCATTTCGGTCTCGACGATCAAACATGCGCATCATCGCTTCGACATCGATACACCGGGAAAAGATTCATACGAGCATCGCAAGGCCGGTGCGAGTGAAGTGATGGTGACTTCAGTGGATCGCTGGGCGCTGATGCACGAAAACCGGGGGAAAGACGAACCCAATTTCGACACCCTCGTCTCCAAAATGGCACCGGTCGACCTGCTACTCATCGAGGGCTTCAAAAGTTATCCACACGAAAAGCTTGAAGTCTATCGAGCATCGGTTGGCAAAAATCTTTTGGCCCCAGAAGATGACAGTATCGTCGCGATTGCATGCGACGGCGCGCTATCCGATATTAATAGACCTGTACTGAATCTTGGCGACATCCCCAGCATCGCGGATTTCGTCATAGCGCATTGCAACTTAAACGGATCGTAGGGGAATGGCGCAGCTTAGTGACGATTGCTTCGCGGGCGCTGAGAGATTGATCACCACATCGGAGGCGCTTGACATACTCGCGGCCCAGGTCACTCCTGTTGCTGACGAAGTGCGTGTTCCGCTCCGTGCCGCAAGCGGCCGTATCCTAGCCGAAGACGTTAAGTCATCCATCAATGTCCCACCGCACGCTAATTCGGCGGTCGATGGCTATGCCGTACATTTTTCCGACCTTCACTCCAATCAACAGACAAACCTGCCCGTGGGCGGCCGTGCCGCCGCCGGACATCCCTTAGCGCGCGCGGCCAAACGGGGAGAAGCCATCCGCATCTTCACCGGTGCGCCGATGCCGACCGGACCCGAGACAGTCATGATGCAAGAAGACTGCACGGAGCAAGACGGCATCGTGACTATCGCACCAGGTATTAAATCTGGTGCTAATTGCCGCTCAGCCGGCGAAGATGTCACCGCCGGTCAGATCGTGCTCAGACGAGGCTTGCGCTTGCGCCCTCAAGAAATCGGCATGGCGGCGGCGGTCGGACGCACCGAATTGCAGGTATATCAAAAAATTTCCGTCGCGGTCTTCTCCACCGGCGACGAGGTCGGTGAGCCAGGGACCGACTTGAGCCCCGGAAAAATTTACGATTCCAACCGATTCATCTCGATCACCGCGCTTGAACGGCTTGGCTGCGTTGTTGAGGATCTTGGTATTCTACCGGACCAACCCGAGAAAATTGGAAATGCCATCCGCCAAGCCGCCACCGGCCATGACCTCATCGTCACCAGCGGCGGCATGTCTGTCGGCGAAGAAGATCATGTACGCAAGGCCCTGCAAGACAGCGGCACGCTCCATTTTTGGCGACTTGCCATCAAACCGGGTCGACCGGTCTCGCTCGGCCAGATACGCGCCGGTGATCGGACGGCAGCATTCGTCGGGCTGCCTGGGAATCCAGTAGCTGCGATGGTGACTTTCCTGTTAATCGGTCGCCCTCTCGCATTACGCCTGGGAGGGGCAACCAAAATTTCGCCAACCGTCTATCAGGTTCAGGCGGACTTCAGCCATAAGAAGAAACTTGACCGCAGGGAGTATGTCCGGGCACGCCTCTTCACTGGTTCCGACGGTATATCGCGCGCCCAAAAACACGGCGCCAGTGGCGCCGGCGTTCTGTCCTCACTGGTGGGCGCCGACGGATTGGTGGAATTGCCGGAAGACATGACTTCTCTGGAATCCGGCAACATGGTCGACTTTCTGCCCTTTAATGAGGTTTTTGCATGAGAATTCTTTATTTCGCGTGGTTGCGGCAGAAGACGGGTATCGATTCAGAAGAGGTAGAAATGCCGTCCCATATTACCGATGTTGCGGGCTTAATCGAATGGCTGAAGGAGCGGAACGAGAACTTTGCCGAGGCGCTCTCTAATTTCGAATCGATCCGGGTCGCCGTCAACCAGGAATTCGCCGAGCCGGACGCCCCCGTCACCCAAGGGGACGAAGTCGCGATCTTCCCGCCGATGACGGGGGGATAGAGCATGGTGGTGAAGGTCCAAAGTGAAAACTTCGATGTCGGTGCAGAACTCTCCGCGCTGACCACTGGGAATACGGCGATCGGCGGAATGACCAGTTTTGTCGGGCTCGTGCGTGATCTGGGCGGAGAGGACGCGCTGAAAGCCATGACGCTGGAGCACTATCCCGGCATGACAGAGAAAATGCTGAGAAAGATAGAAGCAGAAGCGAACGACCGTTGGCCGTTAGAGGCCAGCTTAATCGTGCACCGCTATGGCCGACTGGAACCGGGGGACCAAATCGTCCTGGTCGCTACCGCGAGCCCGCACCGCCAAGCGGCATTTGATGCTTGCGCTTTCTTGATCGACTGGCTGAAAACCAAAGCTCCATTTTGGAAACTCGAGGACACTCAGAATGAAGGCACGCGCTGGGTCGAGGCAAAAGCCGCCGATGACCGAGCCGCCGAGCGATGGGAGCAGACAGACAAAACTTCGGCGGAATAATCATGGGCGATGTCATAAATCTGCGCGAATTCCGAAAAGGCAAAGCTCGCCAGGAGAAGTCCAAAACGGCTGCCGCCAATCGGCGCAAGCACGGACGGACGAAAGCTGAGGTTGAGCGCGACAAACGCGCGCGGGACGAATTGAAGCGTTCCTTAGACGAGAAGAAGATCGACGACGACAGTTAAATCATCGAAGCGAGCGGAAATCATGCCTCAACAAGGCGTCTTCACATATCCGGATATCGAGCGGGTTGTCTTTGGCACACCCTTCGTCGACGCCGTGCTGGCGGAGGCCGACCGTCTCGGAAAGTCGCGAATTTATGTCCTAGCGAGCGGGACGCTTGTGCGCGAGACCGATTGCCTTTCTAGGCTTGAAGCTGTGATGAATGGACGCATCGCCGGTATATTCGACCGCTTGCGACCGCACGTGCGACGAGACGATGTGTTGGAGGCTACCGCCGAAGCCCGGGCCGCAGATGCAGATTTAATCCTTACCGTCGGCGGCGGTACGCCAACCGACGCTGCAAAAATGGTTTGTCTTTGCTTGGCCAACGATACGGTGCATTACGAAGAAGTCGAGAAACTCCGCTCTATCAGCAAACCCGACGGTAGTATTCTATACCCGGATCTGAAGGCACCGACCGTGCGATCGATCTTCGTGCCAACCACCTTGTCCGCCGGAGAGTTCGCGGCCGGTGCGGGTTGCACGGATTCCAGAGCGAAGATGAAGCAAATGTTTCGCCACCCGCTGCTGGCGCCACAGGTGGTCATCCTCGATCCAGAAATCACCATGCACACACCGGAATGGCTCTGGCTATCGACCGGGGTGCGCGCCGTCGATCATGTGGTCGAGGATTTATGCTCCATTAATCTGCAGTCTTATGTCGAAGGCACGGCCCAACATGCTCTGCGATTACTAGCCTCGGGTTTGCCGCGTTGCAAGGCCAACCCTTCGGACCTGGATGCCCGGCTAGATTGTCAAATCGGCGCTTGGATGTCGATGATCGGTGGTGCCGCCGGCGTTACCAAGGGTGCGAGCCATGGCATCGGCCACATGTTGGGCGGCACGGCCAATGTGCCGCACGGCTATACTTCCTGCGTTATGCTGCCGAGCGTCCTGTCTTGGAATGCATCCGTAAACGGCGAGCAGCAGGCAGTGGTCAGCGAGACATTGGGACGAACGGGCGAGCCCGCCGCGCAAGCGGTTGGAGACCTGATCGACGGCCTTTCCATGCCAGCCCGATTACAGGATGTCGACGTCCGAAAAGATCAATTTCAAGCCATCGCCGAAGCTTCGATGCACGACCGCTGGATACGGACGAACCCAAGGAAGATCACCGACCCTGCCCAGATCGTCGAAATTTTGGAGATGGCGTGGTAGAGCCGATAAACCGCCAACAACGCCGGCAAACGGCGAAAACCGCCAAGCGACAAGGACCAGTTTCCCCAAGAGCCGCTCATCGCCGCGGCACGGCAAGCCCATAAGAAGGGCCGCCACGCAGAGGCAGATGTGATCTACGATCAACTCCTCGCGGAAAATCTGCGCAATGCCGACGCAATACCTTTCAAAGGATTATTATTCTATCAACACGGTCGCAACGAGGCACCCGTCGCCATCCTCCGGCAGGCAATCAAAAGGCTGTAAGGTCTCGCCAGTTTTCATGAAAACCTCGCGAACGTGCTATTCTATATGAGGGAGACAGTTGCCGCCAAATCCGAGTGCCGCAAAGCAGGCTCGACAAGAAATATGTCACGGCATATTCCAACTTCAGCGCTTTTTTGTTGGGCAAAGGCGCATATGCGGAGGCGGAAATGGCTGTACGCCGAGCCATATCTCTTCAGCCTAACAATGCCCAGGCATACAACCATTTAGCAAAAATTCTGCATCACGCGCCAATTTCAAAATTGATCATAAAAAGTCAGGCACTCGACCACGAGACGGTATATCGGGAATTCGCCGCACGAATGGCGACCGCGGGTATTAAACAGGACAGGTTCGAGCTCCTCGGCGGCAATCCGCAACCTTAGCATTTGGCGAAACACGGCCTTGTCGACATCATGCTCGATCCCTTCCCCCACGGTGGCGGCGTGAGCTCAGCAGATTCACTATGGATGGGAGTTCCGGTTGTCGCACTGAGCGGAAATACGATACCGGGCAGACTTGGCGCGTCAGCATTGCACGCCTTGGGGCTCGGCGATTATATCTCGTCCAACAAAGAAGAATACATCGAGATCGCCCTAGGCATGACTGGCGAACGCGGTTATCTGAAGGAACTTCGATCTTCACTGCGGGATAAAATAACCACGAGCCCTGTCGGAGATCCGAACTTATATGTCAGAGCGGTAGCGGATCTCTACCGGGACATTTGGACCAAATGGTGCGGTGCGCAAGAAAACGCCACACCATTTTAGTAGCACATCAAGACCGGCATTTCCGCCGCATCGAGAATGTGACTGGTGATCCCACCGAAGATCATTTGCCGGATACGGCTGCGGGTATAAGCGCCTTTGATCAGCAGATCGGCGTCAATTTTTTCCGCCTCTTCCAATACCGCTTCACCCGCAGTGCGGCGGCCGGCTTCGACATTCAGAGCCTCAGCGTTGATTCCATTGCGGCGCAAATGGATCGTGGCATCGTTGGCCGTCGGCCCCGGGACCATACCTTCTTCGATTTGTAAGACCGTTACTTTTTCCGCTTCGCGTAACAAAGGCATGGCGAAGCTAATACAGCGCGGCGTCTCATAACTCCCGTTCCAAGACACAACAACGTTCTTGCCGAGGCTGGACGGTAGTTTCGGCGGCGCGATCAAAATAGGCCTCCCCGTTTCGAGAAGTGCTGCTTCTAGTAGGCTCATGGTCGGCGTCGCGGAGTTACTCACCGGTCGACCAACGACAATCAAATCAAACAAGCGCCCCCGATTACCAACCAAATCACGGCCCGGAACCTCTTCTTCGACCCAGCCCGCCGTTGGGTGATCTTGCGGTGTGCCACCACCGTTCAACGGCACGCCTTTCTCCTTCATGAACGCTTCAAAGAGTTCATGCGCGCGAACGGCGCGTTCTTTTTCTTGTTGTTGAAAAGTCTCAACTAAATCAGGCGGCGTCACGCCCAAACCTTCGCCAGCGACGACGACTTCGGTCAAACCCGGTTGTTCGTATAAACCTTCGACGTAGCTATCGAATCGTTTCGCCACGATCAACGCTGCTTTGAGAATCGAGGGTAAAACGTCGCTTTCTTCCAACGGCACCAAGATCGTCTTCATCATACTCCCCATAGGCGTTGTTCAATTGCATGCAGATTCTATAGGAGGGGAGCGCGAAGGTTAAGCTTTATAACGACGAACTGGGAGGTGCGTTATTCCGTTCCGGTCAAGGATGATGAGCCAGTCTTATGGTTATTTAACCAGTCGACAAAACTCATCGCATCGACCGGCGGGCTAAAATGATAACTCTGCACTACGTCGCAACTGTTCTCTTGCAGGAACTCAAGCTGCATAATGGTCTCAACTCCCTCAGCGAGGACGCGACCATTTAATTGCTTCGCCAGATTGTTAATAATTTGCGCAATTGCGGCATCGTCCGCGTCATCTTCGACATCGTTCACGAGAGCTCTGTTGATCTTTATTTTGTCCAACGTAAACCGTTTGAGGTAGCCCGACGACGAATGCCCAGCACCGAAATCATCGATAGCAAGGCTCACCCCGATATCATGCAATCTGTGGAGCGCCATCACTGTCGCCTCTGCATTTCCCATGATCATACTCTTTGTAATTTCTAGCTGCAGGCAGATAGGATTAATTTTAAACTCATTGATCATTTCGCCGATACCTT
>CAJWTF010000018.1 GCA_913046825.1 uncultured Rickettsiales bacterium
CAAGAAAACAAAGTTACACAATGCATGTACGATTTGTATGTGGACAAAGAGGACGGCCGCTTTAAGGCATGGAGTGAGGCGACGATAGCCGCAGGCTATGCATTTATCCTTGTAGATATCTTTAATACTATGACGAGCGAAGAAGCTAAAACAATCTCAGTAAAAGATTTTGAAGAAATGGAACTTGATAAAAAACTCACAATGAGCAGGCAAACTGGTTATTTCCAAATGATCGAAATTATGCTGAATAAAGTCAAGTAGAACAAGGGAGACAGACAACTTGTGCCGCAGCAAGAGCCTTGCATGAATATGAAACAAGGAAATTGTGCTGCTTTACGTACGTTTTCAAAGTGGCAAATTTAATAGGCTATACGAGCCCACTGGGTCATACGTTAAGACAACACTTCGTTGAGCGAAGCTGAGAAACAATAGCCCCCTCAAGGGTTAAGTTATCGCCATCATAAAAATAAAGATTATTTTTCTCAGAATTAGTGTAAAAAAAAATCACTAAATCATAAATCATGATGCTGGCTTCCAACGACAGTGAATTCGATAGAACGTCAATTTCGTGAAATTCATCGAGGCTCATTCTTGAAAGACATTGATTATCAACGACGGGACAAGGATCACAAAATAGGTGAAAAATAAAATAAAGAAGGTTCAATGAGTTTTATTAAGAAATATTATGTGTTTTCAAAATAAGTAACCGTAAGCTATATCCGTCGTATTTATTTTTCCTTTTTATATGAAACAAACCAAATAAATCAATTAATCTCTTTTCGGCACAACCCCATTCAGAAATGATCAGTTTGAGCATTTCATCAAAGCATAAAGCTATAAATTCTCTCTTTTGTAAATGTGGTTATCAATCACGTAGCGACAGACATGATCTACAGCATCCTCCACTCCACAATCGAAATTAAACTGTTTAACTAACTTACCTTTACGCTTAAACATGGATTTATCGTATGACTTATCATAGTGTGTGGACAATAGATTGCTTGCTAGTTTTTTGAAATCTCGGTCGGCAATGTATTTTTCAATGTCCAATATAATTTCTTTTGGCATTCTTTTCCTCAACAAATTAACCAAATCAAGGATTGGTCTGTGGTCTTCCATAAAATTTGGATACTCTTTGATTAAGAAATCAACTCTTTTGTTTAATAAATTCTCTATTTTTATTATTTTTGAGTTGTATATTGAGGAAAAAAACCGCTCAGGAATGGTTAATTTTCCTATTTTTCTGCTCTCAGATTCTACAAATATTATTTCACTAGACCGAAATTTTCGTAAAGTATCAAAAATAATGCTTTCGAACTGTTTTTGTGATGGTTGCGGAGTATCAATAAAGCCGCCAAGAATACTGCCGCGGTGGCAGGCAAGACCCTCTAGGTCTATAACTTGCAATCCATTTAACTCTAATAGATTTAGTAGTTTAGTCTTTCCATTACCAGTTCTGCCGCTGACAATAATAAATTCGTTGCATAGTGATAATTTTTCTGTCCTCTCAACTACAAATCGACGGTAAGATTTATAGCCGCCCGAAATCACGTAACATTTCCAGCCGATTTTTTCGCAAACCGTGTGAAATGAAAACGATCTGTTTCCGCCTCTTTTACAATAAAAAACAAGTTTCTTGTTTTTATCAAAATTCCTCAAAGCGAATCCCAAATGGTTTGAAATGTTTTTCATAACCAATTGCGCGCCCAATTTTTTTGCCTCGAATGCCGACTTTTCTTTGTATGTCCGCCCCACTAATTTATATTCTTGATCAAATAATACAGGCAGATTAATAGATCCAATTATATGGTCATCTGCATACTCCTGCGGTGACCGCGTATCAATAATTATGTAATTCTCTTCACGCCAATTTTTTCCGTATAAATCTGAAATTTTCATTTTGACAACACAATTGAGTCTCTGAATATAATGACTCTGATAATTATAATCATTTTTATTAAGGGTTAAAGGGATTGGACCCTTCACGCCATGACAACGTGTCTTTGCAGCGCGCACAGATGCGGTTATGGATGCCTTTAGACGGGAAAACTCTACTACATTGCAAACATTTTCTGTTACCAGGACGCGTATTTTTTTTCTGCGGCTTTTGATAATGATTACGACGGTGTGTGCTATTCATTAATATGATGCCTGTGGAGAAAATGGTATAGTATGATCAGCTGGCGAAAAGGCTGATGTATTTTTCACCTCATCTATCCTTTTTCTTTTTCGTTTGTTCACTTAATGGCCTTTATAGAATTATACGCTGACCGCCATACAGAGGATTTGCGCCATAATGTCGCGCTATCTCGGACACAATTTGTAAAGATTACATGAGTAGCAAATGCAACTCACTCAAGGTTTGCAGCATATTTGAGGTGTCATTTTCAGAACGGTGAGCACTTACGATGTTACCTTGGCGCATAATAGAGTTTCCTCACTCGTATATCGTTCATGTGTTTCACCTAATAGGTATAGAAATGAAAACTCATAACGACCTAAATATCTGGCTTAAACCAGGCAATGACTGAGTTTTGCGGTTGGTCACCTCATAGAATTGAGTTCAGTTGATTATGAAGGGTTGTGAAGAGATGGGTGAAACCGCTAACCCAACTTCCGCACAAGGCCCTCCGCCATGAGGTGAGTATACCTCTGCAGCATTTTTAAGCCCTTGTGTCCTATTACGGCAGCAACTTCCATGACATTGAGTCCCCTCTCAAAGAAGCGTGAAGCTGCTTCGTGTTTCAGGTCATGAGACCGTCGATCATTGATGCCAGCCCTGTCACGAGCCCTGCGCCAAGCGTTCTTAAGTGCTTCGTAATGGGTTTGGAAGATACATTGATCTGCTCTGGCTGTTCTCTCAGCAGCTCCAGCGCCGCAGGTGAAAGAGGCACATCCCTGCTGTCTCCATTCTTGGTATCTGGCAGGTGCACATACCGCTTATCAAGGTGAACATTTTCCCAAGTCAGTGAGAGAATTTCTCCTCTTCTCATTCCTGTCTCGATGCCAAAGAGGATCAAAGGTTTCAACCATGGGCTCGAACAAGCCTTTTGAGTTCGCCCTCTTCTAATCTCCTATTTCTTGGTCTTCGTGCCCTCGGTTTATTGGTACCCGGTACAAGGTTATTACCTATGAGTGACTTTAGCCCCCACTCGGAGATTGCGGTATTGATTATCACGGATAAATGTCCGAGCTCTTTAAATACGGTGCCAGACATGACCTCACTTAATCTTTGATCCCTATAATCAGCCACATGTCGGGAATCCAAATTCTTGAGTTCAATTTCCCCGAACCAGGATCGCGCCAACGCCCGTATTCTGTAGCTTTCTACCGAGCTTCCTTTTTTGGTTGCGGTAACTCTTCGCGGTATCACTTCAACAAATCTGAAACGCGCACGAATGTCTCAGACGGGATAATCGGAGAGCAACCCTCACCTAACCTGCGCTCCATATCTTGGCTCCAATAGATCGCCAGAGATTTTGTATGAAAGCTTTCGGTGAGTGGCGGATATCCTGTCC
The DNA here is from genome assembly GCA_913046825.1 of uncultured Rickettsiales bacterium. The sequence goes on from CAJWTF010000018.1 coordinate 3,519, forward strand.
GCCTGATCCTCACCCGCCGATTACCGTTTCTCTTGGTAAAACTCGCCATAATTCGTCCTCACTAGTCCAAGATTGGTCCAAACGAGGCTTTTCGAGTTTTATGAGTTTTCTATAACGTTGTGATATATACGTTTTTTGGGGCTTGGAATTTCCGTCCCCTGCCCTCTGAAGACGGTGCTATACTAGGCTGAGCTACTCCCCGGACGTGGTGGAAGGCCTCGTACCCGAGCGAACGGATGATGGCAATGCAAAACCAACACTCGCCCAGAGGTTTCGGCGGTATATCTGCCTCAACATGTGGGATTGAATGGGAGTGGCGGACAATGACGGACTCAGCAAAATTATCGATGTCGGCGGCGCTGCGGGCCATGGATGCGGGTGAGCTGACAGCCGAGACGCTGTTGGGCGATTGCCTCGCGCAGGTCGACGCGCGGGAAAAGGATGTCTTGGCCTGGGTGGCGATGGATCGCGAGGCCGCGACCGCCGATGCAAAGGCCGCTGACGCGGCTGGGCGACCGGGTGCGCTTGGTGGCCTTCCTGTCGCCTTTAAAGACATCATCGATACAGCGGCACTCGGGACCGAATATAATTCCGTCATCTATAAGGGTCATCGGCCAACCGAGGATGCCTCCGCCGTGACCGCGGTCAAGGAAGCCGGAGGTTTCATCATGGGTAAAACCGTGACGACCACCTTCGCGCACCGCAATCCGGGCCCGACACGCAATCCGCACAATACTGGTCATTCGCCCGGCGGATCCTCCAGTGGCTCCGCCGCCGCCGTCGCCGACTTCATGGTGCCGCTGGCGCTCGGCACGCAAACCGGCGGTTCCGTCGTGCGCCCCGGCGCCTATTGTGGGATCTTGGCGTACAAACCAGCCTTCGACACCATAAATTTTGGTGGCACCAAGCAAATATCCGCGTCCCTCGACACGTTGGGTTTCTACGCTCGCAGCCTAGACGATCTGCCGATTGCGGGCGCAGCTCTGCAGGGACGCCACACACCATTGGCCGTCGGGGATGATACCGCCGCACCGACGATTGCTCTTGTGCGAACAACCAGTTGGGATCAAGCACAGCAATGCGGTCGCGACCTGCTAGAGGACGTGTTCGAGAAACTGGGCGCCGCCGGCGCTGCGACGCGCGAGCTGGATTTACCGTCACCCTTTCCTGGATTGTTCGACGCGCACACGGTCGTCGGCGCGGTCGAACCGCTGACGGCGCTCGCCTGGGAGATAGAGAACGATTGGGACGGTATTCCGGAGCCGACGAAAAAGCTGATCGACGAAGGCCGCGAATTCGGCCTCGAAAAATATGTCGAAGCCCTGGCACTTGGCGAGACTTGCCGGCGGCAACTGCCCAACGTGATTGGCGAGACCGAAATCATTCTTACATTGCCGGCACCAGGTGAGGCACCTGAGGGGCTGGCCTCGACTGGCAGCGCCGAGTTCAATCGGATTTGGACATTCCTCCACGTTCCTTGCTTACATGTCCCAGTTGACCGGGGTCCAAAAGGTCTGCCCATCGGTATCCAGCTCACCTCGCGTTGTGGCTCCGAGGCACATCTTCTGGCAACCGCTCGATGGATCGCCCGCAAACTTAGCCTCGATTTATTCGGCTAGCTGGCTTTAGCCGAGACAATAGCGATCGGTCACCGGTCACGTTTACTCTATCACTCGTCCCCTATTTCCCATCGCCTTCGATCAGAGTGCTTAATTCTTTAAGGGGCTGGCCCAGATAACCATCTGAGGTAACGGTAGACCTATCGTCTAATTTGGGATATTTGATCCAAAGGGTCACTGTTGTTAAACCGCATCTGACATCACTTCAAATATAGCCCAAATTGCACCAGCGGGACACCGTTGAACCTGAGCATGTGACGCTTTACTTGGTTCCGGAAATTCTCAATCCCGTTGATATGGTTTTGCTTGTCGGCGAATAGCTCCCAATGATTGATCCGGAACTGTTTAAATGCTGACACGTCGAGCACGTTGTAGCCCTTCCAACTGTCGGAATAGACAACGCGCCAACCCGACGGCCACGGAGATTTGATCACGCAAGGGTAACGTCGTAACCGCGATGTGGCGCCACTTCTTTAGATTACTCCCCAGGATTGCTTCCAACAGCATGGCGACATGGTCATCCGATGTACTGCTTTGCGTGACGATTGTTGCCGATAATCCGAATGTTGTGATTACGGGTTTACTATTCTGCGCGGACGTAAGCGACAGCTGATGCGCGACCAATTCTGGTCGTTTCTCGATCGCCTTTTTAATTGTCGCGGGACGATGGAGATGCGTTTCAAATCGCAGCGACCCATCAAGCTCTCGACGTGCCTGCTCGGATGCCTCTCGACTGTAACCAGCACATCAATTTTACCCGTGCAAATCTAAGCTTTGGCGACCTTCCCTTACCCCTCACCTGTCGGTCTTGAAGCAATGTCGATCTGTGCCGCGCTAATGGCGGCTTGCATCAACAGATAGTATAACGATTGAGCTTGTCGTAACCTACCCGCCGCCCCACCAAATGCGTCAGCAACTTGGCATCGATGTCCCGTCGGGCACGAATCATCAACGCCTCAGGCGGCAAGGAAACGATGGAGCGCAATTCTTCATTCGGCCTGGCCGAACGATAACGGCTCGAACCTTGCACCGCATAGTGCAACCAATCAGATTGAGTAACCGCAAAGTCAAAACTACCATCGTCAATTTTTTCCAAATTAAGGGCCGAACTACCCCCGGCAACATTGACACACCGAACCGCATTCGGTGACGCCACATTAATGGCTTGGCAGGTCGCGCTAGCCAGGCCGAAATAATATCCGAACGGCGTTCCGTCCGCGATGACTATCGGTCGACCGTTCTGCTACGCAGCCGTCGACGGCCTCTATAATCCAAGCAGTAAGGCGACCGATAGTAATATCAGTCTGATAACGGAAATCATCATACCTGAGCAGTGCTTATGGCCGCATCAACCGAATCGCCAAGCTTTTCGACCAACTCCTCAATATGAGCGCCCTCAATAATAAATGGTGGCGCCAACAGCACGTGATCCCCTCGGACACCATCAATCGTGCCACCCATCGGATAACAGATAAGTCCCCGTTTTATCGCTTCCTGCTTTATCTTAGCGTTCAATTTCAGCGCTGGATCAAACGGCTCCTTTGTCGTCCGGTCCACGACGAACTCCATGGCTTGGAACAATCCACGACCGCGAATATCACCGATATTGTGATGATTACCGAAGCGCGCGACCAAAGCCTCATTCAGCCGCACACCCATGTCGCGTACGCGGGGCAACAACTCCTCTTCCTGAATGGCGTCTTGCACCGCAAGCGCCGCAGCGCAGGCTACCGGATGCCCCATATAGGTATGCCCATGTTGGAAGAAACCTGTGCCGTCGCGAATGGCGTCAAAAATTTTCTGTGACAATAGTGTGGCGCCGATCGGTTGATATCCGGCCCCTAGTCCTTTAGCGCAGGTCAATATATCCGGAGCTATATCTTCTTGCTCGCACGCATAGAGGCTACCGGTGCGCCCCATGCCACACATGACCTCATCCAAAATCAGCAAGACATCGTATTGGTCGCAAATTTCTCGCACGCGCTTGAAATATCCAGGTACTGCCGCAACCGCGCCAGCGGTAGCACCGACGACAGGCTCCGCGATAAAGGCGATCACGCTATCCTCGCCAAGCTCTTGAATTTTTACCTCAAGCTCATTGGCGACGCGAAGCCCGTATTCCACATCGCTTTCGTCGTCGCGCCGCTCGCGATAAGAAAAACAGGGCGCAATATTGTGGGTCTCGATCAGAAGCGGCGCGAACGGCTCACGCCGCCACATATTTCCACCCGCCGCCAACGCCCCCAACGTATTCCCGTGATAGCTTTGTCGCCGGGTAATGATGTGTTTGCGTTGAGGGCGACCCGTCTCCAAAAAATATTGCCGCGCAAGCTTGAGCGCCGCCTCGACCGCTTCCGACCCGCCCGAGACATAGTAAACGTATTCAAGGTCTCCTGGCGCCTTCGCGATCAGCTTGTCGGCCAGTTCTTCCGCCGGCGCCGACGTAAAGAACCCCGTATGGGCAAATGAAATGGATTCGGTTTGATCCCGAATTGCCTTTATCACTCGCGGATGACTATGCCCAAGACAGGAGACCGCAGCACCACCCGAGGCGTCCAAGAAATGCTTTCCCGCCGCGTCGGTGATATAAACGCCATCGCCCGAAATCGCGACCGGTGGGACAGTTTTGGTGTGTCTGTGAAATACGTGAGACATTCGCTTCTAGCCTTTCGACGTGTCGATCAGTTCGCTTTTTTGCGCAGACGCTGTGGCCTGTGTTCTTCGCCCTTCTTCAAGGTCCACACATCGAGGCGAACCGTTTGCACGCCGTCCATGCGGAGCCCGCCGACCAATTCATCGAGCTCTCCCGCGCGTTCGACGGTCCATTCGCCACCCGCGCGTATGGTTAGTGTTTGGTCCTCAACAGCAGTTTTTAGCCAACACCCCTGTTCTTCCAACTCAACCTCTCCCCACGACGCGCTGTTTCGCTAATCGGAATAGCATGATGACGCGCGTCCTAAAAGCGCAAGGCGCATTGCAGATGCGAATCCAGACCGCTAAATTGTGCGCGGAAAGGGAGCGTCGCTGGACGCCGCTTCGGATCTATGGCCACCGCGCCAACTGCGAAAAACGTTTTATGAGAATTCCGGAAATCTTGATCTCCCGCCCCTACACCCCGAATACGATAGAGTCGATCCGCACCCGAAAGAACGATTCCGCTTTAGATCGGAACAAACTCTACTCCGCCGGATTGAGCTGACTTTAAGGAAGAAGATAAAATGGATTTGAAAGATCATATCAGAAGCATTCCAGATTTCCCTAAGCCCGGCATCCTCTTCTATGACATCTCGACATTACTGGCCCATCCGGGCGCATGGCGTCATTGCGTTGACCGGCTCGCCGCCGATGTGAAACCACTGGCGCCGGACCTTTTGGTCGGCATCGAATCGCGCGGCTTCCTGACGGCCGCTACCCTGGCACTCGAACTCGGCTGCGGTTTCGCAATGATCCGCAAAAAGGGCAAACTCCCAGGAGCAACCATCGGCCACACCTACGATTTGGAATACGGCAGCGACACAGTCGAGATTCAAGCCGACGCGATCTCTCCCGGCCAACGCGTGGTCATCATGGACGATCTATTGGCCACAGGTGGCACGGCGGCGGCGGCGGTGGAGCTCATTCGCGATGTCGGCGGCGTGGTCGCCGGCGCCAGCTTCATCATCGAACTCACGTTCCTGCCGGGCCGCGCCAAGCTGGATGCCTTGCAAGTACCTGCGTCAACGCTCACCGCCTATGACGACTAATCTCAACACATTTCTCTACTGACTATACGCCGGGTAAAAGATCGAGATTTTAGCGGCACCCTATCCGCGTTCTTGTTTGACCTGTTCATAGACGAGGACGGCAGCGGCGAAATCTTCGAGTGACGCGCCTACTGATTTGAACATGGTTATTTCATCCGTCGAGGTACGCCCTGGATGGCGTCCTTGCACGAGAGCGTACAGGTCGACCAAATCATCGAAATTCAATACACCCGAAGCCAACGGCTGCGTCAGATCGCCAGCCGCTTTCGGCGCACCGGTCAACGTATCGCAAAAAACATTTGCCCGACGTATGGAAGTGTCATCGGTCTCGCGTACTTCGGGCCGATATCCACCGACGAGGTCCAGATGCGTCCCGTCACGTAGCCACTCACCTAGCACCAATGGTTCCGGCGAAAACGTGGCGCAGGAGATGACATCGACGCTACGTGCCGTCGCCTCGATATCTTCCACCGCTTCGGCTTGCAGGCCTAGATCGCCGGCCGCCGCCGCGAGCCGCCGGGCTTTCGCATGATCGCGGCCCCACACATACGTCATTTCCAAGGGACGGACGGCGCGGTGAGCGAATATTAGGTTCCAGGCGACTCGGCCGGTCCCGACCACGAGATGCGACTTGGCATCTTCCCGCGCGAGATAATCCACCGCGACCGCTGACGCCGCCGCGGTCCGACGCGCCGTAACCTCACCACCGTCGACTTGCGCAAGCGCCTCGCCGCTCTTACCGTCGAACAGAATCACGATGCCATTCACCGCAGGCATGCCTCGCGCGGCGTTTCCGGGAAACATATTGACCAGCTTCACACAAACGTACTCACCGGCCCGCCAAGCCGGCATCATCATGATCTTGCCTTCGGGTTCTCCGGGCACATCGATGTAATGTTGATGCTTGGCCGGAGATTCGACACCGCCCTTGAAAGCGTCACGGATTGCCTCAACCAACGGTTTCCATTCCAGACGCTCGCGCGTCTCATCCAGCCCGACAACAATCATTTCAGCATCCTCCACTCGAATTCACGCACTACGGGCTGACGAAACCGCCCACGTTCTATAAAGTCGCGCCGCGTTAGATACATGATTGCGGCAATTCGGGACAGGGAGCGACCTCTAGCATGACACTTTCACCCTATTATACACATGGCGAGGGCCGCGAATCCGCCTTTACGGTGACACCGCCAAAGATCAAGTTTGGGCCTGGATCTCTGCGTGAGGTCGGACACGACGCGAAGGCCCACGGCATGTCCCGTGTGGCACTCTATACGGATAAGAAGGTCGTGGGCCTAGAGCCGGTCGCAACTGTTAAGGCCGCATTGACAGCCGCAGGCGTCGACGTCGTGGTTTTCGACGGGGTCGAAGTAGAGCCAACCGACAAATCCTTCAAGGCAGGTATTCAATTCGCCAAGGAAGGCAATTTCGATGGTTTTTTCTCCGTTGGCGGTGGCTCCAGTATGGACACGGCCAAAGCCGCCGATCTCTATACCTCGCACCCGCCGGAAAACTTCCTCGACTACGTCAATGCGCCGATCGGAAACGCCGTCCCTGTCCCCGGCCCGCTAAAGCCGCATATCGCATGCCCTACAACTTTCGGCACCGCCAGCGAATGCACCGCCGTTGCCATTTTCGATCTGCTGGAGATGGAAGTGAAAACCGGCATCTCGAACGCTTATCTTCGGCCGAGCTTAGGCGTCCTTGATCCCGACACGCTTGCGACCATACCGGGGGAAGTGCTGGCCGCGAACGGCTTCGATGTTTTTACCCATGCCTGCGAATCCTACACAGCCATCCCCTATACCAGCCGCACCAAACCCGACGATCCGACCGGACGGCCGGTCTACCAGGGCGCCAATCCCTATAGCGACCTCGCCACAATGGAGGCGATCCGGTTAATCGGCGCCAATCTGGTGGAAGCGGTCAAACAGCCGGGCGCATCGGAATTCCGCGAGAAACTCATGTTCTCCGGCATGCTCGCCGGAATCGGTTTCGGCAATTCGGGCGTTCATATTCCGCATGCGATGGCCTATGCCGTCGCCGGATTGGTGCGGGATTACTATCCCCAGGGTTGGAAATCGAACCACCCGATGGTGCCGCATGGCACTTCCGTCATCGTCAACGCGCCCGCCGCGTTCCGGCTCACCGGCCCTGCCTGCCCGGAGCGCCACTTCACGGCGGCTGAAGCCATGGGCGCCGATATATCCGGCGCGGTTGTGGCCGATGGTGGCGACCTCCTGGCGGATCGCATCATCGCGATGATGAAGGAAACCGGCCTGCCCAACGGTATCGGCGGCGTCGGTTATAGCGAGGAAGACATTCCGAACCTCGTTAAGGGAACCTTGCCTCAGCAGCGTTTGCTCGTCATGTCACCCAAGAGTGTCGCTGAGCCGGAACTCGCCCAGTTATTCAAAGACGCAATGCGGTATTGGTGATCGATATGCCCGAAATTTCAGACCACATTTTGCAACGCCTCAAGGACGCGGTCGGATCGAACGGGTATTTAGACCACCCAAATGAGACGGAGTCTTATGCGGTCGACGCCCGCGAACTCTATCACGGCAAGACACCCTTGGTTTTGCGCCCCGCCACGACAGCGGAAGTCTCCACCGTCGTCCGAATTTGCGCGGAGGCTCGCATCCCGATCACCCCTCAAGGTGGCAATACCGGTTACTGCGGCGGAGCCACTCCCGACGAGAGCGGGCAGCAGATTATCATCTCGCTCGCGCGGATGAATAAAGTCCGCCACATCGATGCACTCAATTACACGCTGACAGCGGAAGCCGGATGCATCCTCACCGCAATCCAAGATGCGGCCGAGGAAGCCGACCGCCTCTTCCCCTTGAGTCTGGGAGCAGAAGGCAGCTGTCAGATCGGCGGAAACCTCTCGACCAACGCGGGCGGTGTCGCGGTTTTGCGCTACGGCAATACCCGCGACTTAGTGCTTGGCCTCGAAGTCGTGCTGCCGGACGGGGAGATCTGGAACGGGTTGCGGCGGCTGCGCAAGGACAATACCGGGTATGATTTGAAGCACCTCTTTCTCGGCGCGGAAGGCACGCTCGGTATCGTGACGGCCGTGGTGCTGAAACTCTTTCCGCGCCCGCAAGACGTGGTGACTAGCTTCGTCGCATTGCCGGACGCCCATGCCGCGTTGAAGCTCCTCTCGCGCATGCGATCCGCCACCAGCGACGGTGTCGCCTCGTTTGAGTATGTGCACCGCCGATGCATCGATCTTGTATTGGCCCATATTGAAGGGTCCGTCGATCCTTTCGACGAGGCGTACGAGCATTACGCTTTGATCGAGTGCAGCGCCGGGCGTCTGGATTCGGGTCTTGGAGAGACGGTCGAGGAAGCCCTTGGGGAAGCCTTCGAAGCGCAAGAGGTTGCGAATGCGGTCATCGCCAGCAGTGGCCAACAGGCGGCTGCGTTGTGGCGGCTGCGGGAGACCATTCCCGAAGCCCAGAAACTTGCGGGCGCCGGGCTGAAACACGACATCTCCGTGCCGCTAACCAGCGTGCCCGAATTTCTGGCCCGCGCGACCGACCTTGCGACCGCAATGATCCCCGGCATCTGTGTTATTCCCTTTGGGCACATGGGTGACGGGAATATTCACTTCAATCTCAGCCGCCCGCCTGAGACCGACGGCGCTGAAATGATGGCGAAGGCCCATGACTTGGAAGTCTCGGTTCACGACCTCGCGGTCGAGTTGGACGGCAGCTTCAGCGCCGAGCACGGGATCGGAAAGCTCAAACGGGGCGAATTGGCGCGCTATAAGTCGGATGTCGAATTCGACCTGATGCAGAAAGTGAAACACGTCATCGACCCGAACGGCATGATGAATCCCAGAAAGGTGCTCTAGCCTATGACCGAACTTCCAGCGACCCCGCCGCTCTCACTCGCCAAGGTGGAGCCGATTCTCCTGCGCGCCAAGATCGATACACCGGTCATCACTTCCTTCGGCACCATACCCGAACGCGCGGTTCTCTTAGTGCGGCTCGAGGATAAGGATGGAGCGGTCGGATGGGGTGAAATATTCGGCAACTTCCCAATGCACGGGGCGGAGAACCGCGCACATTTGGTGCGCGACTATATCGCCCCGATCGCGTTGTCGGAAGAATGGGAATCGCCGGCGCATGCCTTCGAAGGGATGACTCGAAAAACACACATCATGACATTGCAATCCGGCGAGCCCGGTTCTTTCGCCCAAGCCATCGCCGGGGTCGATATCGCGTTGTGGGATCTGGCCGCACGGCGAGCGGGCAAGCCACTTTGGCAACTGCTGGGCGGAAAGCGCGGCAGAGTGCCAACATATGCAAGTGGCCTCAACCCCAAGGGTTTCGGAGGGATAGTGGAGCGCAAACTCGACGAAGGTTACAACGCCTTCAAGATCAAGATCGGCTTTGGAAGGGAGGTTGACTTCGCTGCCCTCACCAAAATGCGGGAGATGATCGGCGAGGATGCCTTGATGACCGATGTCAACCAAGGCTGGGATGTGGAGACGGCGTGCGAAAATTGGGCCGCCTATTCTGAGTTCAATCTAGGCTGGATCGAGGAGCCGCTGCCCGCGGACCGGCCTCTGGACGAATGGAGACAGATTGCTGCCCTCGGCGGGAGCCCGGTCGCCGCGGGCGAAAACTTACTCGGTGATGCTCAATTCGGCGAACACATCGACGCCAAGGTTTTCGATGTCGTGCAGCCGGATATGTGCAAATGGGGCGGCTTCACCAAGACATTGCCGCTTGCCCGGCGCATCGTCGCGGCCGGACAGACCTATTGCCCACACTTCCTGGCGGGGCCGATCGGGGTTATGTCAGCGGCTCATTGCCTGGCGGCGGCGGGCGGTGACGGTGTTTTGGAGATCGATGCCAACGGCAATCCCATTCGGGAACGGTTGACCGGAGGACTCCCGCCGATAGACAATGGCATCTTAACCCTGCCGAGCGGGCCAGGATTGGGTATTGAACCCGACGCGGCGGCTCTACACGAGTTTGCCACGCATTGATTTGAGGAGGGGCAGAATGAAGGTTAGCGCAAACGGGATACAATTAAACTACCAGGCTTCTGGGGATGCCCACGGCCCTGTGGTTGTTATGAGCCATTCGCTTGCCGCGACCCACGCGATGTGGGACCCGCAGATGGATGTGCTCAAGGACTACCGCATTATACGCTACGACATGCGCGGGCATGGGGAATCAGACGCCCCCGCGATGGACTATTCGCTGGAAATGCTCGCCGATGATCTGTTCGGACTGATGGACGCGCTCGAGATCAACCAGGCGCATTATATCGGCCTGTCGATGGGCGGCATGATCGGGCAGACCGCCGCTCTCAAGGATCAAAACCGGTTCCTCTCGCTCTCGCTCTGCGATACGTCCAGCCGAGTACCGCCGGAATTGCGGGGCGCCTGGGACGAGCGGATCGCCACCGCGCAGGCGGACGGCATGGAAGCGCTGCTCGAGGGCACGATGGAGCGCTGGTTCTCCGCCGAATACATGGAGAACGAGCCGGAAGAGTGCGACAGGGTTCGGGACATGATCCGCAACACCAAGGTGTCCGGCTTCAGCGGATGTTGCCGCGCCATTCAAGGCCTCGACCTCACCGACCGGATTTCCGCCATTTCCGTCCCGACACAGCTGATCGTCGGTGAGGATGACCCGGGCACGCCAGTCGCGGCGCATGAAGTCATGCACGAGAAGATCGCAGGTTCGGAACTGGTCGTGATCCCAAATGCGTTGCACTTCTCGAACGTGGAACAAAAGGACGCGTTCAACAACGCCTATATGGTGTTCTTGGGAAAGCATAGTTAGACCACCGCAAAGCCCTTCCTTCGACACTCCATTTATAAACCGTCATTCCGGGGCTACGGCGCGGGAACCAGAGATTGTGTCCTTAGTCTTTCACACAATCGGATCACGGTTTGGTAGTGTTCAGGCTATAATTCCGGATAACGCCCTGCGTTTCCGGAATGACGGCCCTATAGAGATAATTACCATGACAACTCAAACTTCCCTTTGGCGGGCATTCACACCGCCCACCGCTAAATTCGAAACTCTCGAGGGTAGCGTTGAGACCGACGTCACGATCATCGGCGCTGGGTTCACTGGCCTCTCGACAGCACTGCATCTGGCGAAGGCCGGGAAATCCGTCACCGTTCTGGAGGCCGAAGATGTCGGCTTTGGCGCGTCGGGCCGGAACAATGGGCAGGTTATCCCGGTACTGACCCGCGCCGATCCCGACTACCTGACGGCAAAATTCGGTGCGGCCGGCGAGCGTTTCGTAAATCTCATCGGCGGCTCGGCAGCTTATCTCTTCGATTTAGTACGCGAACACGACCTGGAATGCGAAGCCGAACAATCCGGCTGGATCCAGCCAGCGCACAGTCCGGGCCGGTTCAAGGCGATTTCAGAGAAACGTTACCGCCAATGGGAAAAGCATGGGGCCGATGTGGAGCTCTTGGATAAAGTCAATTTGGAGAGCCGGATCGGCACCAACTTTTTCTTTGGCGGCTTCGGCAATAAAACTGGCGGCCATGTAAACCCACTTGCCCTGACGCGAGAGCTCGCCCGCGCCGCCGCCGAAAACGGCGCGGTCATTTATGAGCGCTCCCCCGCCATGAGTTATACCGAGAAGGGAGACGGCTGGAGGGTGACCAGCCCGGCAGGCAACATCCAATCCCGCGCCTTGGTCGTCGCCACCAACGCTTATACGGGAGAGGCCGCGCCCGCACTGGCGCCAAGGCTCGCGCGGAGCGTCATGCCGGTCACTTCCTGGCAGTTGGCAACCGCCCCTCTTAGCGACAATGTCCGCAGCACCGTGGTGCCCAACCGCCAAGCGATCTCCGACACCCATGGCGACCTGCACTTCTTCCGCTATGACGCCCGCAACCGGCTGATCACCGGCGGGGCGTTGGCCATGCCGTTCAACGGCCACGGCCGCATTCGCGCCCGCATCGCGAAGCGCCTGCAGCGCATCTTCCCGCAATTCATCGAACCGGAAATCGAATATTCATGGACCGGCTATGTCGGCGCCACCCGGGATCACACACCGCATTTCCACAGGCTCGGCCCCAACGGCTGGACCTGGATCGGCTGCAACGGCCGAGGCGTCGCCCTCTCCGTCGCACTCGGCGGCGAGCTGGCGAAGGCGGTGCAAGGGGCCAGCGAACACGACCTCGCCTTCCCGCTGACCGAAATCGAGCCCCTCCCCCTCCACGGCTTCCTCCGCACCACCGCCCGCCCCTTCACACTATCGCTCTACCGCTACCGCGATTGGCGGGAGATGGGGTGAGATTCGGCTAAGGCTGTATCTTAAAATGGCAGGTGTTAAGTAATGAAATCTGCCCAAATTCCAATAAAACTCTTTTAAATATGAAATATTATTAAGTATATCTGATTATATATATTGAATTTTTATAAAATAATTTATTATAGTATCTGGATATAATGATTAATTCATCAATTTTGAATGTTTTCACCTTGATACTGCTTACCGAAGCTGAATCTGTAAATCTACTCGAAACTGCACTTTAGGGCGGAACATCAGACGATGAACCATCGAGCCTCCACTCTTTTGCTTCAACAGGCTCAGCATGAGCTCTGTACGTGGAGATCGGCCTCTACTAAACGCGATATAATTTCTTTTTAATAATCGTCGGCTTCGTTCCAATACAACTCACGTCGTTTCTCCCCGCTATCACAAGCGGGGGCCACACGACTGTCCGTTGCGTTCCATACCCGTGACCTCTCGAGTATTTCACCCGGATCCGGCGTTCTATTCGCGATCTCCAGGATCAGCTTCTTGCGAATGGCGCGGGCGAAGTCCTGGTGGGTATCGGCGACCACGATAAAGCCGCCGGGGCCACCGATCACGCAGGCGATGTAATACAGGTCCAGGTCCTTATACGCCGGGAAGCCGAACGGGCTGGGTCTGTCGTTTACGATCGGCAGGCCATTCACCGTGACACCCGCCGCCACGGCACGGTCTCGGGCCGTCGGCATCTTTTCGCCCTCGTTGTTCGGACCGTCGCCGGAAAGATCGATCACTTGGCGAACACCGGAATACCCGTTCTTCCCAAATAGCGGCAGCGCGTAATTGATCGCCCCGCTGATTGATGTCCAAGCGGCAGTAAAGATCGGTGCTTCAATCAGTTTTTGGGCGAAGGCGGCGGCCGAGCGTTCGTCTACGATTAAGTGCCAATCAACGACGGTGTTCTGATAGAGACCCGCCCATTCGACATAGGTGACCGCCACCCGGCGAAGCATGCCGCCCCTCACCGCCGCCACAACCTCTGGGTGGAGGATTGCGTTCACGTAACCCTCGCGTTGTAATCGAGCTTCGGCCTCGTCGATACTGCCAGAGACATCGACGGCGAGGACGAGTTCCAGGTCGACGGCGACATCCTTTGCCGCGGTGGCAAAACTCCAGACCGCGATACACATGGCTAAAAATAATGTCCGCATTTATACCCCCGGCGATATTAGACGGCACCGACCTATATCTGTCACGTCCGGGTCGCATCATGATATCGTGAGCCCAACAAGGAGGAATACCATGAAAAAAGAACGCATCTTCAGCCCGCACGTCAATGAGCCACCAGAAGGCACTTGGTCGAACTGTCTCGTGATCGGCGATCACATCCATGTCGCGGGTCTGACCGCCGGCGGTATGTCCGAGAACATGGACACGGTCGGCGTCTACGAACAGGCGAAGGAAATATTCACCCGGATTAAGCATTACTTTAATGAAGCAAATGCGCAGATGGACGATATCGTCCGCGTGCAGATATATGTCACGGACATCCGAATCCGGGAAGAAGTCTGGAAAGCGCGTCGTGAGTTCTTCACCGGCAACTTCCCCTGCTCAACACTAGTTGAAGTCGCGCAATTGGCGGCTCCCGGTCTGAAGGTCGAGATCGACGCCGTCGCCATCAGGGGTGCTGGTGGATAGATACCGGCAATCAATACACCGTGAGGGCGCTGGCGGCGCCTTCACTACCGCCTTACTAATATTCTAAACCCGTCTACAAGGAGTTTGTGGATTGGAATATAGATATCTATTGGTCGTCAGGTTCACCCTGTTGAACGTCGTTGCCATCGCCGCGTTGTTCGCCGGTTATATGGAAGGTTGGCTCGAAGGTTTGCTCGAGGGTCCGACCTTTCTCATGACATTCAGCATCTTCGCCGTCTTTGTGCACGGCTTAATCGGCTGCGCCGCCAAATATGGCGCACGAGCTAGGAATTGAACGATCTTAAAACCGGCATGCCCGTGCCTGAATCCCGTGCGGGGAAGTATCTCTGTGAGTTACAATACCGTGCAACTCTCAAGCCAAATCACCATTGTTCGGCATATGGCAAACTCCTTGGTGTTCCTTGGCCTGGTCGGCACGGTGATTGGCTTCATCGTGGCGCTATTCGGGGTCGACTCGAAATCCGTCAGCGGTGCGTCGGCCGCAGGGCCGATGGTCACCAAGCTGATCCTAGGCATGTCTATCGCGCTCTACACCACGCTTGTCGGGGCGGTGCTGTATCTCTGACTTATCGTCAATCACCGAATGCTCGCTTCCGGGAAGGTCAACTTGATCAATACCATCATCAAGATGGGAGAAGCGTGTGTACGAACTTGATGAGTTCGACGAAGACGATTCGACCGGCACCGTCTTTTGGGACGTCATCCTGCTGGCACTAATCGGTTTAGTTGCCATCGTCATCATACTCCTGCCTCACATCAAGCCGACACAAAAAGACGATCAGGGACATCGCGCACCCGGCAATATGATCGTTGAGAAGCACTGGCCGAAAGATATGTACTACAACGTCGACCTTTGGGTGAAGAGCCCAGACAAACATCCGGTTGGTTTTTTGGAACCTCGGCAGCGACACCTTTAATCTGCTGCGCGACGATCTCGGCCGTGAGGGGGATGCGACCAAAGATAATTGCGAGTGGGAATGACGTCGAGAAAGGACTGGAAAACGCTTAATGGTATTCGACCCGCCCACTTATATCTTCATAGCCATTGTCCTGTCGGCCGCGATCCTGGCTTCACTCGCCGCCTGGGCAACGCGGCGGGCTTGGGTCCGTGTCTGCGCACTTATCATCACTTTGCTGATTGTCCCCATCGCGTTCTTCCAGGTCACGGAAATGCTAAGCCACCCAAAACCGGCGAATTACGAATGGCTGCGCGTAAATATGTAAAAAACCACCGTCCTCAGCGCCAGTTTCGACGAACAGCGTGCAATCTATTTGAGGGTGCGATTCGAGGGTGATATTCAGCCCCGCTATTACTCCCTACCGTGGAGCAATCAGCTTACAGAAAACCTACCAGATACCTTGGAAGAAGCCGTCCAACAGAACGCTAACGTCGTCCTGCGCCACTTCTTCTCGCGCCAATCACTCGGCGATTACGGCGACCTGAACGTGGAAATCATCCCACTACCCGTGCCGCCACGGGTTTTTAATCCCAGCGAAAAGGCGATATGAACCCATAACTTGACGCGGACGCTCACATATGGCCGGAATCTCAGGAAATCACCGGACGGAAAACATGAGTGCGGAACTGAAGACAGATAGAGAACCGATGCTGCTTCGCAGCGACGATGGCGGTGTCACGACATTGACCCTGAATCGACCGCAGGCGCGCAACGCGCTATCGCGGGCGATGATCGGGGCTATCCAGGACCAGCTGGATTCAATCGCCGCCGACACCAGTGTCCGCGTAGTGATCATCGCTGCTAACGGCCCGGGCTTTTGTGCCGGCCACGACATGCGGGAGTTAGTGAGCAACCGCACGCCTGAATTCTACGACGATATTTTCCACGCCTGCGGGCGCATGATGACCAGTATCATGCAATTGCCCCAACCCGTCATCGCGCGCATCCACGGTGTCGCCACCGCGGCCGGTTGCCAGATGGTGGCCACCTGCGATCTCGCGGTCACTGTCGACACCGCGCATTTCGCGACGCCCGGCGTCCACATCGGTCTGTTCTGTTCCACTCCCATGGTGGCACTCAGCCGCAATATTGGCCGCAAGCATGCAATGGAAATGTTGGTGCTGGGCGATCCCCTTCCAGCTGCGAAAGCGTTAGAATACGGGCTAGTTAACCGGGTCGTGCCTGAAGGCCATCTGGACAGCACCATCAAGGAAATGACCGACAAAATTCTAGATAAGTCGGGTTATACGATTAAAGTCGGTAAGGAAGCGTTCTACCGGCAACTGGAGACCGGCGTCGAGGACGCCTATGCCTATACGGCCAAGGTCATGGCCGAGAACATGATGTCGCATGATGCCCAGGAAGGCGTCGGTGCGTTCGTCGAAAAGCGTAAGCCCGTTTGGCGGGGGGAGTAGGATAAAATCGTGAATCACGACAGTTACGAAGACAAGTACATTCTCGATGTCCTAAAGGACGCCAAAAGCGTAGCCATGGTCGGCGCTAGCGCAAATTGGAATCGGCCGAGCTTCTTCGCCATGAAATACATGCAGCAAAAAGGCTTCCGCGTAATCCCAGTCAATCCGGGCATCGCGGGCAAGGAAATTCTGGGTGAGACCGTGGCTGCCCGCCTGGACGAAATCCAAGACCCCATCGATATGGTCGATATCTTCCGCAATTCCGAAGCCGCCGGCGCCGTCACCGATGACGCCATAAATGCCGGCGCCAAGATCGTCTGGATGCAGCTCGGCGTGCGCAACAACGAGGCCGCCAAACGCGCCGAGGACGCCGGTCTGCGCGTGGTAATGGATCGCTGCCCAAAAATCGAGTTCGCCCGCCTGAATGGCGAGCTGAGCTGGCACGGCATCAATTCGCACGTCATCAGCAGCAAACGCCGCAAATTGGTTTAAGGAGCCTATTTCATGAGCAATCGTAAACCCGGGCTCGAGACCATCTCCGTTCATGCGGGCACGCCACCGGACCCTACAACCGGCGCCCGCCAAATGCCGATCTATCAGACATCGTCCTTCGTCTTCGATGATGCGGATCACGCGGCCTCACTATTCAATCTGCAGCTGCCAGGATTTATCTATTCGCGGCTAAGTAATCCGACGGTCTCGGCGATGGAGGAACGAATCGCCGCGCTCGAGGATGGCCGCGGGGCGACCGCGACGTCTTCGGGACACGCGGCGCAGATCCTGGCGCTCTTCCCGCTGATGCATCCGGGCGACAATATTGTCGCCGCAAATAAGCTCTATGGCGGCTCCATCAATCAAATGGGCATCAGCTACAAGAAATTTGGCTGGGCCGCTTCTTTCGTCGACCCTGATGATCCGGAGAATTTTCGACGCGCCATCGACGATAAGACGAAAGCCGTCTTCATCGAGAGCCTGGCTAATCCAGGCGGCGTTGTCGTCGATATTACTGCAGTCGCGAAAGTCGCGCACAACGCGGGCATCCCACTGGTTGTCGACAACACAATGGCGACACCCTATCTCTGCAAACCGTTCGAGCATGGGGCCGACATCATCGTACATTCGACGACAAAGTTCCTGTCCGGCAACGGCAGTTCGCTCGGTGGCTGCGTGGTTGATTCCGGTAATTTCGATTTCGCCGGGCAAGAAAAGTTTCCGAGCCTTTCTGAACCGGCGGCCGAATATCACGGCTTGGCCTTCGCTGAGACTTTCGGCGATCTCGCCTATACCATGCACAGCCACGCGGTCGGCTTGCGAGACCTCGGCGCCTGCCAGTCGCCTTTTAATGCCTGGATTACCCTGTTGGGGATCGAGACTTTGGCATTGCGCATGGAGCGTCATTGCGAGAATGCGCTGATAGTCGCCAAACACCTCGAATCGCATCCAATGGTTGACTGGGTGTCTTATGCCGGCCTCGAGTCGAGCAAGTATTACGATCTCTGCCGTAAATACATGCCGAAGGGTGCAGGCGGCGTCTTCACATTCGGCCTTAAGGGCGGCTACGAAGCGGGTGTGGCCTTGGTGGAACGATGCGAGCTACTGAGCCATCTCGCCAATATCGGCGATACGCGCTCACTGGTGCTCCATCCGGCTTCGACGACCCATCGACAGTTGACCGAAGAGCAGCTCATCGCAGCGGGTGCCGGACCTGAAGTCATCCGCATTTCGATTGGGATCGAGACGGTCGATGACATCATCGCCGACCTGGATCAGGCGCTGATGGGTGTCGAGGCGGCGAACGCAGCGGAGTGAAAGCCCACGCAAGATGTTCTACAATTACGTTTCACGGAAACGTGAAGCGTTATCCGGGACCTAGTTTAGCCGTGGATTAGCGTGTCCGAACTGGATCCCGGCTCTGCGGCCGGGAAACGATCCGCTTGCTAACGCCCCCTACTCCGGAATGACGGTTGAGGACAAATCGCGAGCGACTACTCACTAATAATCCGCGCGCCTTTCTTGTAGCGCTCCGACAGCTCGGTGTATTCTTCATAAGCCATGTCGAGCCATTCTGCGGAACTGCCGTCGAGCTCCTTCATCACCTTGGCTGGGACACCGGCAGCGACGCTGCGCGGCGGCACTTCGAAACTTTCCCGCACGACCGCCCCTGCACCGATCATGCAGCGCTCGCCGATGACCGAATGGTGCAACAACGTGGCAAGCATCCCAATGACGCAGCCGTCGCCGACATTGGTATCATGCAATATGCAACCGTGGCCGAGCGTCACTCGATTGCAGATGACCGTGCCGTGCTCCGTGTCCGCGTGAATTACGACATTGTCTTGAACGTTGCTTTCGTTACCGATGCGGATCGTTCCGGAATCGCCGCGCAAGACCGCGCCATACCAAACACTTGAGTGTTCACCAATTATGACGTCGCCGATCAAAACGGCGGTCGAGGCCAAGAATACGGTTTCGTGGACTTGCGGTGTCTTCCCTTCGAACTCGATTATGGTCGCCATCGAATTTCCCTTGGATGTTGTCGCGTCGCGCGGATTGGATAGAACAAAGGTAACGGCGTTACCAGCCGCAGCTATTCCGCCGGCGCGATATTGGGCGTGGACGGTTTATCTTTAGGCAGGAAAATCAGCAAAAGTGCGACGACAAAGGTTGCCACTGCGAGGCCGCCGAAAAGGATATCCAAGGTATTCTGTTCTTCTTGAATAAAGGCAACCAACGCGACGGACAATGGCGCCGCCCCGAAGGTGATCACGAATTTAATGCCGAAGATAAGGCTTCGATGCCGCCAGGGCGCATAACGATAGATCAGCATGTTTTCCGCCGGTAACATCGTGATGTTCACCGCGACAGCCAATAAGGCGGCGCCAATGAGACCGAGGCCCGTCGCCGCCGCAATAGCGGCCAGCATGGCTATCTGCAAGAACCAGCAAATAACATAGATGTATTTTAGTGAATAACGGTCGGCCAAAGATCCACCAACATATTGCATGACAATGCTCGACGAATAGACGATGGAGACGATCGCTCCCAAACCCGTTGGGCTCTTGGTGTCCAGAGTGAAGTTGCTGAACAGCTGCCAGCTCCATTCTTGCAGTTCAGTTTCGAAGTGCTTTGGAAGGGCTGTCTGGGTCGATTGATAGATTATGCCGCCGACTGCCAACGATATCAGCAACAGTATCGAAACCCGGATAAAATCACCCCGGGAGGCATCGTCAGCGCTGCTGTCCGGCGCGGCGGCACCGTCGACAATGCGGTCGGTCAAGACGAACCACCACATACCAAGTCCGGTGATCGCACAAATGACACCCGGCACGATGAAAGCCATCCGCCATCCGTAAAGATCGATGAGGAGTCCCGCGATGACGGCGGCTCCAGCATTCCCGAGACTGCCGAAAATGCCGTTCACCGCTAGGAGTTTCCCGGTGTTGGCACTGGCGCTTCGAATGAGCCACGGAATACCTACCGGATGATAGATCGCCCCGAAGATACCGATGCCGGACAGCGCCATTAGGAGCGCCAATTGTGTCGAGACAAATCCGCAGACAATCGAAGATATTCCCATGCCGATGAAAAACAGCACCATCATCCCACGAACGCTCCAGCGGTCGGCCAGCCGCCCCGCCGGGATCGCAACCAGCCCAAGAAGTGCTGATGCAATTGTCCAGAGCTGAAGCAATTCGCTGTAGGGCTGATCCCACTCCACGACCAGGGTGAGGACGATGACGAAATAGAATGCCGTCATCATGTGGATATAGAAATGGCCAACGCTTGAAAATATCATCGCCATGCGCGCAGAGGGGGTCATCTAGCCAGCCTTCTTTTCGCGCACGGGCCGCAAATAGATCACCCAAAAGACGAACGCTACAAACACGCCACCGCCGACAATGTTTCCAAGTGTGACCGGGATCAAATTAGCAAAAAATCCACTCATGGTGGCAACTTCAACGCCTGCAAACATGGCGACAGGGATGAAATACATATTGGCAACCGAATGCTCGAAGCCCAGTGCCACGAAAGCCGCCACCGGCAGGATGATCACCAGAAACTTTCCCGCCACATGATGCGCCGCGTAGCTGAGCCAAACCGCGAGGCAGACGAGAATATTACAACGAATCCCGCGCACGAAAACTTCGATGAACGGCAAGGAAACCTTCCCTCGGGCAATGGCGGCAGCGGTCGCTTGAACGGCGCTCTCTCCCAGCCCGAGCGTGCCCGACCTATGAACCAATGCCGCAGCACCGGCCGCACTTACGAAATTACCGAAATTCACGATACCCCAATTCCGAAGCAGGAGGCCGCCAGAAACTTTTCGATCCGCCCACGCCATGACGATAAGACAATTCCCAGTAAACAACTCCGCGCCACCGATGATGACAAGGACTAATCCGAGCGAAAAGACGAGACCACCCAGAAGACGATTGGGGCCGATCCCCCATTCCGCACCATTCACAGTCAACGTGTAAAACATCGCGCCGAAAGGGATAAACGCACCTGCCAGAATACCCAGCAGCGCCAGCGCGATGCTCATCTTCGCCTTTCGAACACCTATATTTGCGACCAGCACGGCATTATCTGCCGGAGAATATGGGTCGACCACGCGCACGGGCTTGCTTGAATTTTCGTTCATCCGTGTCGCGATCCTATGTACCTGTTTCCGCGTCGATCCATTCGAGAAACGGCGAATGGCCACCGGTGATTGGAACAGAGACGACACAGGGACATTCGTAGCTATGCATCTCAACGACACGTTCGGTAACTCTTTCGACCAAATCCAACGTCGTCTTTGCTATCAATACGGTTTCTTGATCCTGCTGAATATCATCCTGCCACCTGTAAATTGATGTGACGGAACCATGGACGTTCGCGCAGGCAGCCAAGCGTCGCTCGACAAGATCGCGGCCAATCGATAACGCTTCCGCCTTATCGCTCGCGGTTATGTAGACTAGGCAAACTGACATGGGACCGTCATCGGTTCATCGGATCGTGAAGTTTAGAATTTTGGGCACCGGCTTGGCGATAAGTAATTTCTAACTTACCATGAATAAAGCGGCCATTCGCAGGGTAATTTGGCTATGGCGACAACGAAACAGAATTCGACGGCCCAAGACGGAGAAATCCGTTCGGTGAACCCCACGCCGGGCCAACTTTCTTGGCTTCGCCGTGGGCTGGCCCAGCCCGGTGGAAAACTTCCCCTCTTCGATGACACCGGACAACGCGTTAACGCGCGCACGATCCGCAGTTGCGTCTCCCAAGGGTGGGCCGAACCATGGTTCGACAATCCCACGAAACCCGACTGGCTAATCTGCAAGCTGACTGAAGAAGGCCGCCGGGTATCCGAAGAAACCTAAAATCCTTCCATCGAATTGCCGGAACACGCGGAAACTAAACGTTTATCACTAAAATTTAATGGAACTGTAGCGAACTTGGTTCGCGCTCCATGGCTGACGACTATCTAATGCCTCTGGGCGTTGCGCCCGGTCGGTCCCCTCTCGGGTCGCCGGGCCGGATTGCTCCGGCGGTGACGATCGTCGCGCGAAACACCCACAAGTTTACGTTTAACGTCGCAATAAGAGGATTCCCTATGTTCAAGAAAGCACTCGTTTTCCTCAGTGTCGCTGCTCTCACAGCCACTGCCGCTGTCGCTCCCATTGCCGTTTCCGCCGCTGACGCGCCGGACTTCTCGGTCCAGCTCGCCAAGTGCAATCCTTGCGCCGCGAAAAACAAGTACGGTTTGGCTTTTAAGCCTCACCGATCGCTTAAAGTTAACACCGGCGCACCTGCGCCGGCGTTAACTTATGTGCCGCTTGGAGCTGCAGTATTCCCATCAGCTCGGTCCAATAACGACCGAGCCATCCATGTATTGCGCGATTCGCCCAGACGAACTCTCCATTGGACGGGATGAAGTCCCGGTCCTATCGCGGAAAGCAAAATGGGAATCACATTTCCGATTGGCTGACCTCATTTCTCGGGAATACGCCCAGGTCAAAAAATTCGGGTCCCAATGTATTACCGCCTTAAGCACAAGATATCCGGTTCGTTGCGGCGCAAAATACGAAATCGTCTTGGCGCCAATCCGCAACAAACTTATTTATCGACCCGCCTCACGGCGCCTCCAGAAATTCAAACTCCTAGCCCAGCGAGATGACGCGCGGTTTCAGCGCATAGGGTTTTCGTTAATTTGAGGGAAACTGGTCGGAGTAGCAGGATTTGAACCTGCGACCCCTTCACCCCCAGTGAAGTGCGCTACCAGGCTGCGCCATACTCCGACCGTGTGACGACTCTCTCGTCAAAGTGCAATTTACTCTGCACGATGGGTCCGCGCAATGGTTCGGGAAGCTATGTTGAGGCTGGAGACAAAAGTTTTCGGATTTCCGACAGTTCCGCAATCGTCGTCATGATCGCACAGCGCTCAATTTGACTGGTGCCCGATATCCGCTTGCCGCCATCCGATGGAGAGTCGGCGGCCTTCGCCGTGGAGGCCGTCTCCACCTCCTTTGCTAGAATCGCTTTTAGGCCGCGTTCGCGGATCACTCGCTGCACGCCTTTGATCGTGAAACCATCGACATACAGGAAATTGCGGATTCGTTCTAAAAGACGGATATCTTCCGGTCGGTAGTAGCGCCGGCCCCCACCCCGCTTCAATGGACTTACCTGAGAGAACTTACTCTCCCAAAATCGCAACACATGCTGCGGCACATCCAGTTCGCGCGATACTTCACTGATCGTTCTAAAGGCAGCCGCCGACTTCGTGACTTTCGCACTGGCACCGGTATCGTTTTTTTGCTGGTCGCTCAATATTCCTAATCCGGACGATGGTCGCTCTGGCCATCGTTGATACGGTTCTTCAGCACATGGCTTGGTCGGAATATTAAAACCGACCGCGGTAAAATAGGAACTTCTTCACCAGTTTTCGGATTACGACCAATCCGTTGGCCTTTCTTGCGGACGAAAAAACTACCAAAGGATGAAATCTTTACCGTCTCACCATCCGATAACGCGTCTGATATTTCATTCAAAACCGACTCAACTAAATCTGCCGATTCGTTCCGCGATAATCCGACTTCCTGATAAACGACTTCCGCTAATTGCGCCCGCGTGACGGTCTTGCCCGTCATATTCTATCTCCCTGCTTGAGACTAGATCCTATCGATCTTTAATTTATGAACCTCACGGTAGTGCGAGCGTTCAAGCACGTCAATTCCGAAGCACAAATCGCCTGCAAATTGCTATTAGAAACGAAATAGGGCTGAGCCCCATGAAAACCCGCCACCGAGGGCCGATAATACTATCAAATTTCCTTTTTTGAGACGTCCGTCCGACGCAGCCTGCGCAAGCGCCAACGGGATCGTTGCCGCCGAGGTATTGGCCTGCTTATCAACCGTCACAACGACCTTTTCAGCCGGGAAACTAAGTTTCTTCGCGATACTGTCCATGATCCGCTTATTTGCCTGATGCGGAATCAGCCAATCGACATCGTCGATCTTTAAGCCATTGGTCTCTAGCGCGGTCTCGACGGCCTCACTCATGCGTTGGACCGCGTGGCGAAAAACTTCCTTGCCTTCCATGCGCAAATAACCGGATGTGCCAGTCGTGCTCG
The DNA here is from genome assembly GCA_913046825.1 of uncultured Rickettsiales bacterium. The sequence goes on from CAJWTF010000018.1 coordinate 27,837, forward strand.
GTCCGCCGTTGACATATAGCATGTCGTAATAATTACCGTCGGAATAGATATGTGTCGAGAGGATGCCTCTATCCTGATTGGAACCGGCCGTCTCACTCCCGCGCAGAACCGTCGCACCGGAGCCGTCGCCAAAAAGGACGCAGGTCCCGCGATCCTCCCAATCTAGGATTCGGCTGAACACCTCGGCGCCGATGACAAGAGCAGTCTCGGCCTGCCCGAGCCGAATCATATTGTCGGCTGTCGCGAGCGCATAAACATAGCCAGCACATACCGCCTGCACGTCAAACGCAGCGCCGCGGCGAATGCCTAATTTCGACTGCACCCGGGCCGCGGTCGCCGGAAATGTATTGTCCGGAGTCGCGGTTGCCAGAATGATAAGATCGATTTCATCACTACTGACACCAGCGTTATCTAAGGCGGCGCGCGCTGCAAGCTCGGCTATATCCGAGGTAAGCTCGCCATCCGCCGCGATATGACGTTGCGTGATGCCCGTCCGTTTGCGGATCCATTCGTCTGACGTATCGATTTTCCGGGCCAGATCATCATTGGTGACGATATTTTTCGGGAGGTATGAGCCAAAACCAATGATTTGTGAACGGCGCATGTTAGGAAACGGCAACCTTTTTCTGTCCGTCTTGCCCGGCCTTCAGTCTTGCAAAGTCCTGCTTTATTTTATCCGTGAAACCGTGTTGCGCCATATCCACACCAGTACCGATGGCATTGGCGAAGCCGACGCTATCGGTCCCTCCATGGCTCTTTATGACGATTCCATTAAGACCTAGCAACATCGCACCATTATACTTTCGCGGGTCAGTCCGTTGGCGCAGGTTATCCAGTGCCCGGCGAATGAACAAATAACCGATCTTTGCCGCCAGGCTGCTCTTGAAAGCGTCCCGCAGAAAACTGGTATAAAGCTTTGTCATTCCCTCAGCCGTCTTCAACGCGACATTGCCGGTAAATCCATCCGTCACGATGACATCAACCGTGCCGGCCGGAATATCGTCCCCTTCGACGAAGCCCATAAATTCGATCGGCAAAGACGTCTCGTTGAGGATAGCGGCAGCTTCCCGCACCTCATCACGCCCCTTGAGCGCTTCGACCCCGACATTCAGAAGCCCTATCGTCGGTTTGTCGACCCCAAGCACCGTTCTGGCAAAAACTTCACCCATGACGGCGAACTGAACCAAATTATCCGCATTGCACTGCACATTCGCGCCAAGATCAAGCATACAGCTCTCTCCGCGCATTGTCGGGTAATACGTGGTGATTGCGGGCCGGTCGATACCAGGAAGCATTTTGAGGACGAATTTCGCAATCGCCATCAGCGCGCCCGTATTGCCCGCCGAGACAACGCAGCTTGCCTCACCGTCCCGAACCGAATTGATCGCCAAGCGCATGCTAGATTCGCGCGCTGACCGAAGGGCTGCCGATGGTTTGTCCTCGCCACTCACGACCTGCGTCGTATGTCGATACTCTGTTACTGACGCCAATTTTGGGTAGGCTCGAACTAGGAGCTCCAGGCGCGGTTGATCACCAAACATCAAAAATGAAATATTCGGGAATCGTTCTCGCGCAATTTCTGCGCCGTCGATCACAACTTCCGGGGCTCGATCCCCACCCATCGCGTCGAGCGCAATGAAGATTCTGTCAGACACCACGCGATCGTCCAGATTAAAACTGAATTGGATCAGATTGCGGCTACTTCGACAACCTCACGGCCGTCGTAGTGGCCACAAGCGCCACAAACATGATGCGGACGCTTCAACTCTCCGCAGTTCGCACATTCTACGTAACTCATTGTTTTAAAAGAATCATGAGCGCGGCGCATATTGCGACGCGATTTTGATACCTTTTTCTTCGGTACAGCCATCGAACAAATTCTCTCGAAATTTCAGGTGCCTCGCGGCAAATCCGCGCATAGATAGACAAATTTGGCGCCTACGGCAAGCAAGTGTTCGCCTTTGTTATGAATTGTTTCGCTTTAACCCGGCAAGCTCCGCGAAAGGTCCAATCACACCCTCCGGATTCAAATCACTCTCGAACAGTTCGAATTCAATCCCCTCTTTTCGTGGGTAAGGCTCCAATTCAAGCGTCAGACATTGAGACACCATTTCACCGATATCGATCGAGTCACCTTCGATGATTTCGTCATACCACTCCTCATCTTCGACTTCGACGACGGCTTCCGGCTCGATTTCTTCCTGCCGGACGAACCTTTCACTCAACTCAGCAGAAACCTCGGCTTCGACCGGCTCCAGGGTAACGATACATTCTTGCGTTACTTTGGCGGCCAACCGCCCCGTTACAGTCACGACGGACCCGTCTTTCGATTTTCTGATGTCGAGCTTAGCTGATACACTTCCAATCGCGAGTAGCCCTAAGCGCGGTGCCAGCGCCATACATTCCTCGGCGCTGGCCTCTAAATCCTTATGCAGCCCTTCACGGCCAATTTCTTCAAGCGTGACGGCGCGAGAGAATTCAATTTTATCCATCATAAATCATTGCCTTTATTTCCGAGCGGGCTTCCGAATTTAACGAGTCCGTCCTGCAAAATGGAAGACGACTGGCTACTAAGTGCTAAAGTCTCCCGTTTCACATAGATGACGATCGCCGTGACAACTTCCTCGCTCGGTGTCGTTTCAGAGAACAAATTCCGCCTCAGTGCTTCGGATAATTCTGCATCTCCACCTTCGAGCCCGTCCATGTAAGCCCCAAGCCGTCCATACATGCCTTCGGCCAAAGACTTCACTTTACGGCCAACAGAGAGATCACCGATTCCTATCTCGCGCAAATTGCGATCGAAATCCAGGACCGCTTCCTCGGAAAGAGAGCGCGCGAGCTCCGTGTGCTCCTCCTCCTCGCGCATGCGATGCATCACAAGAAATAAGTGCAAAACCAGAACTTCGAACCGGCCGGTCGGCGTATCCGGTACACCGAATTCGACAAAAAACTCCAGACGCCGCGACTGTTCGACAATAGACCGATACAACTCGCGCGCCGTGAAGCTCCTGCCGGAGAATAATTTTTCTAAGAGTGAAGCCATAAAATCCGCATGTCGAAATCCCTCACAGGGCTTATAAATCACCGCGTTTGAAACGATCTAACCGCAAGTTGGTTACGGCACAACTGTAATTCGGCGACAATTACGTTATAATGCTGTTGAGAAGATGTCCTTTTAGCGCCTTTAGGAGGCTCGTTATTGTTGATGCGTAGACCAATCGCCACCATTGCAATTGCCGCGACACTGGCCGTCGCTGCCGTGGCCTGTGCGCCACGTACGACAAATAGGGGCAATATCCCAACAGTGAGCCAGTTGGAAAAACTTAAAGTCGGAAAGCATTCCAAGGTATATGTCCGTGGCATACTGGGAACGCCGTCCACGTTCGGCACGTTCGATAAAGACGTCTGGTATTATATCGGCCGCCGGACTGAGAAATGGGCGTTTTTCGACGAGAAGGTATTAGAGCAGCAAATCGTGGTAGTCTACTTCGATCCAAAGGGCACAATCGAACACATCCAAACCTATGACAAAAGTGACAGCCGTGCAGTCGAAATCGTCGAAGGCAAGACGGCAACTTCCGGCCACGAGCTGAGTGTGATAGAACAAATTATCGGCAACCTCGGACGTTTCAATCGCCCAGGATCCTCCGACAGCCGCTACTAGAGCGAGCGATCTACAGGCCAGAAAAAAGCCCCGAGGCAGCAAGCCACGGGGCTTTTAACGTCAGATAATCGCTAGCTAGTGCGCCAGCATCGCCAACAGCAATAGCGCCACGATATTCGTGATCTTAATCATCGGGTTAACGGCAGGACCGGCCGTATCCTTGTAAGGATCCCCAACGGTATCGCCGGTGACCGCGGCGTGGTGGGCGTCTGAGCCCTTACCACCGTGATTGCCGTCTTCGATGTACTTTTTAGCATTGTCCCAAGCACCGCCGCCCGCTGTCATTGAGATGGCGACAAACAGGCCTGTGACGATCACGCCCAGCAGCATGGCGCCGAGAGCCGCGAAAGCAGCGGCCTGATCGGCGACAGCCAGCACAATCCAATAGAGAGCCAGCGGGCTGAAAATCGGCAACATCGAAGGAATAATCATCTCTCGAATTGCGTATTTCGTCAGCATGTCGACGCAGGTGCCGTATTCTGGCTTAGCCGTGCCTTCCATGATGCCCGGGATTTCCTTGAACTGGCGCCGCACTTCAACGACAACCGCGCCACCGGCCCGGCCAACAGCCGTCATGCCCAAAGCACCGAAGAGGTACGGCAGGAGGCCACCCATGAAGAGGCCAATCACGACATACGGATTGTTCAGGCTGAAGTCCACCGGCACATCGGCAAAGAACCTATCGAGGTCCGCAGTATAGGCAGCGAACAGCACCAGAGCACCGAGGCCTGCCGAACCAATGGCGTAACCCTTGGTGACCGCTTTGGTGGTGTTGCCAACCGCATCCAGGGCGTCCGTGGTCTTACGGACACTCTCATCGAGTTCCGCCATCTCGGCGATACCACCGGCATTATCTGTAACCGGTCCGTAGGCATCGAGGGCGACAACCATGCCCGCCAACGCCAACATCGTCGTCACCGCAATCGCGATACCGATCAATCCGGCGACTTGATAAGTCACCACGATCGAGACGCAGATGAGAATCGCGGGAACAGCCGTGGCTTCCATCGAAACTGCGAGGCCTTGGATAACGTTCGTGCCATGACCTGTCTCGGACGATTTCGCCACCGAGCGCACCGGACGGTATTCCGTCGAGGTGTAGTACTCGGTGACCCAGATGATCAGCCCCGTCAGCACCAAGCCGACGATACCGCACAAGAACAGGTCCATGCCGGTGAAGGCAGAATCGCCCATCTTCATGACCGTACCCATGCCGATGACATGATCTGTAATCGGCCAGAGCGCGATCGCGGAAATCACCGCACTACCGAAGAACCCCTTATAAAGCGCACCCATAACGTTCTGGCTCGTACCGAGACGCACGAAGAACGTACCGAGGATCGAAGCGACAAGACAAACGCCGCAGATCACCATCGGATAAAGCAGGAACTGGCTCAATTCGATACCGCTGATGCCGTAGATGAGCGACAACACCATGGTCGCACCGACAGTCACAACATAAGTCTCGAACAAGTCAGCTGCCATGCCCGCGCAATCGCCGACATTATCACCGACGTTATCCGCGATAACAGCAGGGTTACGGGGATCATCTTCCGGAATACCGGCTTCGACCTTACCCACGAGATCGGCGCCAACATCAGCGCCCTTCGTGAAGATGCCACCGCCGAGACGCGCAAAGATTGAGATCAACGATGCGCCGAACGCAAGACCGATCAAACCGTTGATGAGTTCTTTCTCCGTGGCCCCCTGCGACACCAGCAGGCTGTAATAGCCAGCAATCGACAGCAGCGCGAAACCAGCGACGAGCATTCCCGTCACGGCACCTGAACGGAAGGCAATCGAGAGCCCTTGCGCCAAGCCTTGGCGCGACGCTTCCGTCGTCCGTACATTGGCACGGACAGAGATCAACATACCGACGTAACCTGCCGCACCCGACAAGATCGCGCCGATCAAAAACCCGATGGCCGCCTGGCTACCCAGGAAATAGAACAAAATAATAGCCACCACGACACCGACCATGGCGATCGTGCGGTATTGACGATTTAAATAAGCTGAGGCGCCTTCTTGAATGGCACCCGCGATTTCCTGCATGCGTTCCGTGCCGGCACTCGCCGCCAAAATTGAGCGGCTAGCTATAATTCCGTAAAGCACTGCGATAACGCCACAAGCGATGACGAGCATTAGTAGCATCGTTCACCCACCCCGTAATGTTGCTGAGACAATTCTATTTTGCTTTTCTCTCGCCCGCACCCGATCCGAATACAAAAACATCAGGTGCAGCCATAGAAAACCGTTTTGAAGATGCCAGAACGTTGGATGAAAGGCAATATGCAGGTGACGCTGATTTTTCGATGATTTCAACTGGCTCGTGACGCTCGAACTAGACGTCTGAAGAGGGCTACTTAAACCCACCTTTACGTTCATATGCGCCTTGAATAATGACCTGCTTAACCTTGCCCTTGCCGATGGCGCGTTCCGCCGCCCACATTAGTCGGGATTTTACCTGCGCAACGTTGATGCCAGTTTGTCCGGCTTGCTGCATGGAAAAATACGAGTGAAGGTCGCGAAAAACTGCATCTTTCAAGCGCGGAAAGGCTTCATCGCCATGCGCCTTCGCGTCCTTATCGTGCATTTCCAAACTGACGCTGATGGTAATATAGCGGTCGACTCGACCCTCGCGAATGACGGAAATCGAGAGGTTCTCGATATCCACGAATTCCGCTTCCTCGAGGCCCTTTCCCTCAACCGCGCCTTCGAGAACCGGCGCATCGGCTTGGCGGAAGAAATACCACACAGCGCCGCCGATGCCCGCAATGACGATCAACGCAACGACTATGATGATGATTCGGTTCATCTAAACTTTCGTTCCCCAAAGACACAGTCATTTGTAACAGGAAGATCGACCTATGGTAAGAGCACTGTCTTTTCCCACAGGAACCTAAACATGACGATAGCCAAGCTCGTCAAATGGTACGGTATCGCCCCGGAAGTCCAGCACCTTCACGCCGGGACCGCCGACAATCCTCCCAACCAGCGTGATTGGCAGCCCAAGTTCGAGCGATAAATCCAACACGGCCTGCGTTTCAGAACTCGTGAATACCAATTCGTAGTCATCTCCTCCGGTGACAACCAGATGGCGCAATTCTGGATGCAGGGCCAAAATTTCCCGCACCGGCGACGAAAGAGGCACACGATCCATTTCGATTTCCGCGCCAACGTCCGACGCTGCCGTTATATGGCCAAGATCGGCCAGTAACCCATCGGAAACATCGGCCCCCGCCGTCGCCACTTCCGCCAGACGCAGGCCTAAGGTACAGCGTGGTTGAGGCAACCTATAGCGCCCCGCGATCTCCCGCGCGGCGGCCTCATCCGCTAATTCGATTGAACCATCGGCCACTTTAAGCCCCAAGGCCCCATCACCAATTGTGCCGGAAACGAAAATGCCGTCCCCGACCGAAGCACCGCCGCGCCGAACGGCCCGCCCGTTAGCCACGAGACCGAACAATGTTGCGGAGAGAACAGCGGGTCCAGTCGTGGACACACTATCGCCACCGATCAAGTGGATATCGAACTCATTTTGATCGTCCCTCAATCCAGAGACGAAACTTGCAAGCCAGTGGTCCGGTATCTCGCGCGATAACGCGATATTGAGTGTATAGGCGTGAGGTGCCGCCCCCATTCCGGCCAGATCGGACAAACTCACGCGCAATAACTTGCGAGCGATCATATCCGCAGGCTCGTCTCCAATATAATGAACACCTTCAACAATGGTGTCGGTCGTCACGATTACGGATTGACCCGCATCGGGCGAGATAAGCGCCGCATCATCGGTCAGATTGAACGCACCCGGATACCCGGCCGCTAGCGGCGCAAAGTAATCAGCAATCCGCTCAAACTCACCCTTTCCCATCGCCGGCATTCTCCAAAAGCCGCAGTTCACGTGCCATCCGATCCAACACACCATTTACGAAATTAGGCTCAGAGCCGCCGAAAAACGCCTGCGAGACGCCAACATATTCGTTGATGCTGAGAGGCGCGTCGATATCTGGACGATCCGTCAATTCATAGGCACCGGCGCGCAAGATCAACCGCAGCAACACTTCTATACGGTAAATGCCGCGTTCCTTCTCAAGTGCGCCGTCGATCAGATCGTCATAGCGTTTCCACGCCGCTGCTACTCCTTCGACGATGTCTATGAAAAGTTCTTCATCGACGTTCTCCGGAGTGATGACGTCCTCGCCTTCAACAAGGCCGTTCAATCTGCGCTCTCGAAAATCGGCAATTGCCACTTCGACTGACTTATTAGCGATTTCCATTTGATAGAGGGCTTGGACAGCGGCCAGACGCGACGCACGCCGACGAACACCTTTAGAACTCGTACGAGCCATCTCTATCGTGGGTACAGACCGAGACGATTCTTCATCGCGATCATTTCAAGGCATGTATTGGCAGCGAAGGCCCCTTTGTCACCTCCGTCGCGTGACGCACGTGCCCAAGCCTGGTCACGGTTTTCGCAGGTCAATATACCATATCCGAGCGCCAGGGAATAACGCGCCGCCAAATCCATCAGTCCGCGCGCGCTTTCACCGCAGACGTAATCGTAGTGGGTTGTCTCTCCTCGGATCACGCAGCCGAGCGCAATATAACCGTCGAAACGGCGGCGATTGGAATCGAAATCCATTGACCGCATACCAAATTTGATCGCCGCCGGGATCTCAAACGCGCCAGGAACGGTAAATCGCTCGAACTCGGCATTGGCTTCCTCAAGCGCTGCGATCGCGCCGACGGCCATTTCATCCGCGATATCTTCATAAAACCGGGCTTCGACGATCATGATCCGCGGCAAAGGCTTAATGTCATTCATTTTATGGACCGCTGTTCGACGACCTTCAGGCCGTATCCTTCAATACCGACGATTGTCTTTACCGTATCGGACAAGAGAATCATTTCCGAGACGCCGAGATCAAGCAGGATTTGCGCGCCAACACCATAATCTCGCAATTCGCGCTTTTGCGCGCTTTGGTCCGGCGAGCGGCCCAAGGAGTGCGCTTTCACCAGATCGGCCAAATATGTCCGTCGCGGCTCGCGAATCAGCACGATCACGCCGCGCCCTTCCTTGCCAATCAGCTCCATAGAGCGATGCAGGTCACCTTCCTTACCACGATCAATCGCTCCCAATGCGTCGTCGAGAATGTTCAAGGCATGCATCCGTACCATCACCGGCCCACCGTGACCAACATCTCCCATCACAAGGGCGACGTGCTCCGCGTATTCGACTCGGTTGGCGTAGACGTACATCTTGAAATCACCGCCGAAGCGGCTCCGCAAGGTGGTGTCGGCAAGCTTCTCGATGGTCCGATCATGACGACGTCGATAGGCGATTAGATCAGCGATCGCGCCGATCTTCAAGTTATGGAATTGAGCGAATTTGATCAGGTCCGGCAGCCGCGACATGGTGCCGTCTTCGTTCATGATCTCGCAGATCAAACCCGAAGGGTTGAGGCCTGCCAAACGCGCGATATCCACGGATGCTTCCGTATGACCCGCACGCACGAGGACACCGCCATCGCGCGCCATCAACGGAAAGATATGTCCAGGCGATACGATATCTTGCGCTTCGCTCTCAGGGTCAATTGCCGCGGCAATCGTGCGCGCGCGATCCGGTGCCGAAATACCGGTCGTGACACCTTCGCGCGCTTCGATGGAGACGGTAAACGCTGTCGCGTGACGGGATTCGTTCGCCTGCGACATCAATTTCAAGCCCAGATGGTCGCAGCGCTGTTGGGTCAAAGCTAAGCAAATCAAGCCACGACCATGCATCGCCATAAAATTCACGACGTCCGGCGTCGCCATTTGTGCCGGAATTACAAGATCACCCTCGTTCTCGCGTTCCTCGTCATCCACCAGGATGAACATACGACCATTCCGCGCTTCTTCTATAATATCCTCAATCGGCGATAAAAAATCGAGGTCTTCGCGCGCGCGGCGAATGTCTTCCTTACTGATAGAGGCGAGGTTACTTATATCCTCCGCCATGCGCCTACTCCTTCCCGCTTTCCAATTGCCGCGCAACATATCGGGCAAGCATATCTACCTCAAGGTTCACGCGGTCACCCGCTTCAAGTTTACCGAAGGTCGTCACTTCCGCCGTATGCGGGATCACGTTAACACCAAATCGATTACCGTCTACTTCGTTGACCGTCAACGACACCCCGTCGAGAGCGACACTCCCTTTGGATGCAATATATGCCGCCAAGGAACTAGGCGCATCGAAAATGAACCGAACGCTATCACCATCGACACGCCGCTCCACCACTTTAGCAACGCCGTCGACATGCCCGAACACGAGATGCCCGCCGAGCTCATCGCCGATCCTTAGGGACCGTTCTAAGTTGAGCGCCCGCCCGGCCTTCCATTCGCCGAGCGTGGTCTTCGACCAAGTTTCTTCCGACACATCGACTGCAAAACAGCCATCGGTCAACTCCACCGCCGTCAGACACACGCCCGAACATGCGATCGACGCTCCCATGGCGATCTCGTCGATGGGATAGGTCGTCTCAATCTCAATCCGGCAATCGCCGGTTCCGACAATCGACCGAATACGACCGACATCGGTCACTAAACCAGTGAACATATAAACTCCGCGACATGTTTAGAGAGGAACCCTAATGCGCGACCCGGTATGTTTCCAGCCTGTCGTCACCTATGGATTGGCTTGAAATCAATTCGAATCGCCGCATTTGCGAAAGCGCGTCGACACCATAGGCCGCAACGACCGGAGTTCCATCCCCCCCCATGACACTCGCGGCGCGGAACCAAGCCATTCTATCAATCAAATTTGCCCGCATCAGCGCCGCG
>CAJWTF010000019.1 GCA_913046825.1 uncultured Rickettsiales bacterium
GTTCAAGCAAAAGATCATCTTTCATTTGATTTCGGTTTCCCTATTTATTACGCATGATTAGCAATATAACTCTGAAAACTTTATGCCTCGAACTTGCCGGTTGTCATGACTTTACCAAGGGTAGCAGCGATTTAAGCCATGAAATAGTATACCCCCCACGAACGGCGGACACATCGATGTCAAGGGCTCGACCTTGAAGGCCAACAAATGCACTCTCCGGCAATTTTGTCGACACAAAGATAATGAAAAACAGCATGCACGGTCACACCAAGAGCGAATGTATGTTGGACTATGCTCCAGACGAGCAAGACTAAGATGGCTCATTACTCCATCTCCACTACTATCTTTTCAAATAAGGCGAGTGCGTTTCAATCCCCCAGCATGGCGCCATGCATCGTGCTTTCCAAGTCGTCATCGTTCGGTAAAGCTATAGAACATGTTCCGAGCTTTATTTACTGCTGTATTCGGCTATCATTCGGTTATGTCGGAAGAACTCAAAACAGTCGTCCTTACCGGTGCGAGCCGTGGGATTGGCCACGCTACGGTTATGCGATTTTCGAACGAGGGATGGCGTATTATCACCTGTTCACGCGACGCCGTTCCCGTGGCATGTCAACGCGACCCAAATTGGGCCATTCATATTCCAACTGACCTTGGCGACGAAGGCTCTGTCAAGGCGTTCATCAGACAAGCTAATGACGTAATCGGCGATGCGCCCCTTAATGCTCTCGTCAACAATGCTGCGGTTTCTCCAAAAACGTCATTCAGTGAACGCTTGGGTTGCCTTAACGGCGATATCGACGGCTGGCGGCAGGTTTATGAATTAAACCTCTTCGCGCCAATCATGTTGTGTCGCGGATTTGCATCCGCCCTCAGCCGGGGGGCAAAGGCCGAAGGCGGTGCGGTCGTGAACATCACCTCGATCGCTGGGCATGCCATTCACCCCTTTGCAGGATCAGCCTATTCAACTTCGAAATCCGCCCTTTCGGCCCTCACCCGCGAGCTTGCCGTGGAATTCGCCGAGCTCGGCGTTCGCGTCAATGCCGTCGCACCAGGCGAGATCGAAACTGAGATGATCGGCGAGGAGTACGAACCGCTGATTAACCGCATCCCAATGCATCGCATGGGGACGTCGGAAGAAGTTGCCGGTTGCGTCTATCAGCTTTGCTCACCCGACTTCAGCTACGTAACGGGGACGGAGATATTCGTGACTGGTGGACAGCACGTTTATTAGGCTGTTTCAGAGTTATCCCTATATCGGCGAGATCGAGCGATACTTCGGCGGATGCTTGCTCTGCCGTCGAACCGGACACGCGGCAATCGTATCGATTAGGAAGTCTCGCGTTTCTCTCGGATCAATGATCGTGTCGAGACCGAAATGCTCCGCCGCCCGTAAGGCTCCCAATTGCCCCTTGAAGATATCGATCAGTTCCTGCCGCCGCGCCGCCGGATCATCAGCAGATTCATAGTCGCGTCGATAGGCAACATCCACCGCGCCTTCCACCGACATCGCGCAGATTTCCGCCGTCGGCCACGCGATACAAGCGTCCGCGTCGAAGCTACGCCCCCCTGCCATGGCGAAATATCCGGCGCCATAGCCCTTTCGCATCACGATAGAGATACGTGGCACGGTCGCATGCGCCAATTCATAGAATACCCTGCCACTTTTCCGGCCCAGTACGGAGCTTTCCGCAGACGATCCAATTGAGAACCCCGGCACATCGATCAAGAATACCAGCGGAATACCATAGGCATCGCAGAATGCGATAAAGCGAGCTGATTTTTCGCATGCCTTGGCATCCAGCATCCCCGCCATCTTCATCGGTTGATTGGCAATAAAGCCTACGGGGCGGCCATTGAGACGCGCCAAGCTAGTCACAATATTACTCGCAAAGGTCGGTTTCATTTCGAAAATACTGTCTTTATCGGCAATAATTTCGATGACCTTTCGGACGTCATAGGGCTTCCGCAAGTTCGACGGTACGATATCCAAGAGGTCCTCGGCATCACCGCCAGGCGGCCCACTTGTCTCGCTAATCGGTAACGGCTCGCGGCAGTTCGAGGGTAGGTAAGAGAGAAATTTTTGGATGGCTTCGAAAACTTCAGCTTCGCTATCGACCGCTAAATCGGCCAAACCATTACGGTCCGCCTGAACCGCCGCTCCGCCGAGGGATTCTTTGTCAATTTCCTCTCCGGTGCCAGCCTTCACAAGTACTGGCCCCGCCAAACCCATCGTCGACTGCCCCCGGATCATGACGACAAAATCAGCCATCGAGGAATAGTTCGTCGGCCCGGCGAAGCCGACCCCCATCATTGCGGTCACGAACGGCGCCCAACCGGACATGCGCGCCATGCCTTCGAACACGCCTGTCGTAGGAGCGAAATGGCGCGAGTCCTGGCCGTCCTGAATCCGATGACCACCACCTTCCAGTAACATCACCAACGGAATGCCGCGCTCCGTCGCCAATGCGACCGCCCGATTAGTCTTGTCCGCGCCAACAACACCAGTGCTGCCACCAAGCACGGTAAAATCATGAGCAGTCACCATCGCATGACGCCCGTCCAGTTTTGCCGTCCCAATGACCACACCATCAGCAGGAGCCACTAAATCGGCATTAAAGGACGTGTCGCGTACTGGCTCCACCAAATCACCAATTTCCCGATAACTATCTGAATCACAGAGTGCATCTATACGTTCGCGAGCGGTCATACGACCACCACGATGTTGCTTAGCTACCGCATCCGGTCGTCCGGAATCGATGATTTTAGATATAAATTCCTGTCTTTTTCCCAATAACTTACGGCTACTTTCTCTATTTCCGATTTCTTCCGCGGCCACTACATCACTCCCTGATCGATTGCCCATGAGACAATGTGGCGCATTTCAAAGGTTTTTCATCACGCAAAGTCGCGCTATCCTAATAGATAACCGAACAAACAACCGAACGAGGTTTGCGATGGGCTACACACTTGAGAAGTTCGCTAGCGAATGCCACGGTATATTAGCGGTCGATTCAGGCGTGGCCGGACGGGAGAAAGTCCGCACGCTGTTGACCCAAGCCTTGGTAGATGAGACTTTCGTCGCAGAAAATTTCCCCGCAAGCAACGATGCGCCGCGCTCGATCCTCTACGAAGACGAAAAGCTCGGCTTTGCAATCTGCTCGCACGTCTATAAGCGCGAAGCCATGTCTAAACCGCACGCGCATGGCGCGCATTGGGCAATCTACGGACAGGTCGCAGGCGAAACCGAAATGTTCGACTATGAATTCGTCGATGCCCCGGCCTCCGATGACGACTCCGGCACTTGCAAGACGACCCGCAGCTACACCCTGAAGCCCGGTGATGCGCATCTCTATAATGTCGGCGATTTACACGCACCGCGGCGCGCAGGCGCCACCAAGCTGGTCCGTATCGAAGGTGTGAACCTGGATACGATCAAGCGTGTCTACCACGAGGAAGTCGGCGCTCAAGCCGCGAAATAAGCGACACAATTACAAACGCCGCTACGATGTTCGGTGCGACGTCTTCTATTACGACTAATGAATTCTTAGAGCGTCTATGCGTCCGCGCGCCGGTCGAGCCAAGCAATACGGTTTTCCAATTGGTGAATTTCAAAAGAAAGCCAATCTGCAAAACCCTCATTTGTGCCGTTATCACGCAAATCACGCAGGCGCACCGCCTCACCAACGCTCATCTCACGCATGAGATTGATTTGATCGAGCCGATCTTCCTGGTCGAGCAGGTGCAGAAACCGCATTTTCAATGCAATGACTAGCTTACTCACATCATTCACCGGTGCACGCACGCCGGAGATCATCAATGTTACGAACTGTTTTTGGCCCGCATCGGTAATCCGCATCAACGCGCCACCGGGCCCATCCGCATCTTGCATTTCCGCCAGACCTTCATAGCCCATAACTTCAAGCGAAGTGCCTAATAAATCCAACGAAGGACCCGCTACGCGACCAACAAAGTTACGAATTTCGCTGGCCAAATCGGCATAGCGTCTCTCGCCTTCGATCAACGCGCCGAGGGCGGCCAAACGAATGGCTTCTGTCGGGATGAGGGTGTTATCGCGGTACATAGCAGGTGTTATACACCATTCGACGTATAATCTCTATTCGGAAATTCAGGCAGCTCGCTTCAACGACAACGAGTTCCAGACCTCTCGCAAGGCGGAGACAAGGAAGTCCATATCCGCGTCGCTATGCAACGGCGTCGGCGTGAACCTCAATCGTTCCGTGCCGCGCGGCACAGTCGGATAGTTGATCGGCTGTACGTAGATGCCGTAGCGATCCATGAGCGTATCGCTTGCCTGCTTGCAGAGCCTCGGTTCGCCGACTGGAACTGGAACGATATGGGTCTCCGACGGCATAATCGGAATGCCGGCCTCCGTTAACATAGCCTTTAGCTTCGCCGCTCGCTCTTGTTGGCGTGCGCGCAATTCGTCGCCATGGGCCCCTCGCACCAGCTTAATACTACATAGTGCCCCGGCTGCAACCGATGGCGGCATGGACGTCGTAAAGATGAATCCCTGCCCATATGAGCGAACAACATCGACCAAATTAGCGGAGGCCGCGATATATCCACCAACGACTCCAAAGCCCTTCGCCAGGGTTCCCTGGATAATCGTAATCCGGTCCATCAAACCTTCACGGTCCGCGATTCCGCCACCAGCGCCATACATGCCAACGGCATGCACTTCGTCCAGGAAAGTGATGGCGTTGTATTTCTCCGCGATTTCGACAAATTCGCGGATCGGGGCCACGTCTCCGTCCATCGAATAGACGCTCTCGAAAACAATCATTTTCGGGCGTTCTGGATTGTCCTGTTGAATGAGGCGCTCTAAATCTGCCGGATTATTATGCTTGAAGATACGTTTTTCCGTATTGGAGTGGCGGATCCCCTCGATCATTGAATTATGGTTCCACTCATCCGAATAAATGATGCATTGCATCATCGAGCCGAGGGTCGCTAGCGTCGTATCGTTCGCCACATAACCAGAAGTAAAGATCAGCGCCGCATCTTTACCATGAAGATCAGCGAGCTGACGCTCCAATAGCACATGATAGTGGTTAGTGCCTGAAATGTTGCGCGTTCCGCCCGCACCCGCGCCGCAGAGTTCCAGCGCCTCACGCATCGCGTCGAGGACATCCTCATTCTGGCCCATACCGAGATAATCGTTCGAGCACCATACGGTGACGCCGTTTTCTTGCCCGCCTTCACGATGGACAGCTTGCGTGCCGCCACGTTGGCGTTCTAGATCGGCGAAGACTCGATAGCGGCCCTCATCGTGCAGGTCCGCGAGCTTATCCTCGAAGAATTTTTCATAATCCATGGCGTACTCCGAGACGTAACTTAAATCAGAGGCATTTTGAATTTCAACCTTTAAACAACATCTCAAGCGCCCAGAACGCAATGCGACTTATAGTCCCGCCGCGAACGTCGCTGTCTCTTCCAAAGCTTTATCAAAGCGATCAAAGACCGATTCCATCTCCTTCGCTGAGATGATCAACGGCGGCGAGAACGCAATCGCGTCGGCGATATTTCTCAAAATCAACCCATGATCCTTGGCGTGATCAACCAAATAGGCGCCAACCTTACCCGCGGGGTCGAACATTTCCTTCGTAGCTTTGTCTTTTACCAACTCAACCGCACCGACAAGGCCAACACCGCGCACTTCACCCACCAGCGGATGGTCGGCGTAGCTCTGCAGACGTTTTTGCATGACTGGAGCGATGGCATCAATATGCCCCATAATGTCCCGTTCCTGATAGATATTGAGGGTCTCGAGTGCGACCGCCGCGGCGACCGGATGCCCCATATAGGTATATCCATGTCCCAATGTGCCGATCTTGCCGCTGTTTTTGACGATAGCGTCGGCGACTTTTTCGTTAATCAGGACCGCAGAAATCGGCAGATAGGCCGAGGATAACGCCTTAGCACAAGTAATCATATCCGGCTTTAAATCGTAAGTCTGAGAGCCCCACATGCTGCCGGTCCGACCAAAACCACAAATGACCTCATCGGCGATGAACAGCACGTCGTGCTTCTTTAACACCGCCTGAATTTTCTCGAAATAGGTCTTCGGCGGTATGATCACACCGCCAGCGCCCATTACCGGCTCGGCGATAAAGGCGGCAACCGTCTCCGGCCCCTCCTCCATGATCATCGCCTCAAGCTCGGCAGCGCAGCGGGTCGCAAATTCCTCTTCACTCTCTCCGTCTTCGCCGAAGCGGTAGTAATGTGGGCACGACGTATGCATGATATTTGCGATCGGCAAATCGAAATCCCGATGATTGTTCGGCAACCCAGTCAAGCTCGCCGACGCAATCGTAACGCCGTGATAGCCCTTAATCCGGCTGATGATCTTCTTCTTCTCCGGGCGCCCGACGGCATTGTTGTAATACCAAACCAGTTTGACGACCGTGTCGTTCCCTTCGGAGCCTGAATTATTGAAGAACGCCTTGGACATCGGAACGGGTGCAATTTCAATCAGGCGTTCCGCCAAATCAATGACCGGGTCATGGCTCTTGCCCGCGAACAGGTGTGAGTACGCAAGTTTTTTTAATTGTTCGGTCGCGGCGTTGATCAGACGCTCCTCACCATAACCCAGCGACGTACACCATAGACCGGCCATGCCTTCGATGAATTCTTTACCGGTATCATCGTAGACGTAGATACCTTTACCGCTCTGTAGGATATGCGGCCCTTGGAGTTTATGAGCCTCGTGATCGGTATATCCGTGCATCACGTAAGCGATATCCCGGCTCGCGGGCGAATTTCCAGGCTGACTCATGACTGTGTCCCTCAATTTCGGTACAAATTTTATGTTAACAGTACACTCGCTCCGTTAAATACGAAACCCGGAGTTTTATCATTTGCCTTTCTACACATTGGTTTTGTAATTCTACAATTAACACAATTCATTTTACGCTTTAAATAAATTACACTTAATTTTTGTGTTTTATTATTTAAGACATTTATTGCTTTTATACAGGTATCGGACAGATGAGAATTCACGTCCTAGATGAAAATAACGAATGGCTTCCGCCGATTCGCGGCGCGTTCGAAGCTATCAACCTTCCCTACACGGAATGGCATCTAGCGGAAGGCGGGTTTGATCAAACCGCCATACCGCCCGAAGGGATATTTTATAACCGCATGAGCGCCTCTTCCCACGCCAGGGGACACGACTATGCACCGGAGCTCACCGCCAGCGTTCTCGCCTGGTTGGAGGGCTATGGCCGCCCAGTCGTCAACGGCGGACGGGCATTGGACCTCGAAATCAACAAAGTGCGCCAATACTCGGTGATGAGCCAAATCGGTATCGAATCTCCCGCAACCCGTGTTGCCATCGGCCGGACCGCGATCCTTGAGGCCGCAATGGAACTGGGCACGCCACTCATTCTCAAACCAAATCGGGGCGGTAAAGGACTCGGCGTCCAACTGTTTAACGATCTCGTAACCTTGCAAACCTATCTGGAGAGCGAGCTTTTCGATGCAGGCCGCGAGGGTACAGTCCTACTGCAGCAATATGTGAAACCGGCGGACAGTTCGATTATTCGAAACGAGTTTGTCGGCGGCAAGTTCTTGTATGCCGTCCGCGTCGACACCAGCCAAGGCTTCGAGTTATGCCCGTCGGAAGCCTGTCGCATTGAAGATGCCTGTGGCCCTGTCGGCGAGAGCGCGGAAGAACGCCCAATGTTCAAGATCCTTGACGGGTATACCCATGACAACCATGCCCAGTACGAACGTTTCCTCGCCACCAATGAAATTAATGTCGCCGGGATCGAGATGATTATCGACGAAGACGGCAAGGTGTGGACCTACGACGTCAACGCCAACACGAATTATAATCCGGAAGCCGAAGCCGCGTCGGGGCGGACCGGCACGGCGCGGTAGGGGCCAGGTGCCATTGCCGATTTTCTGGATCGAGAATTTTTCTAAGCCGCCGATCCAACACTGGCGGCAGCGGAATAAAAGAGGTTCCCCGGCCGGGTTCGTCCCACCGGGAAATATTCGCAGGCAGAACTCAGGACCGGCGCCTTCGGGCTCCGGTCCTTTTTTCTGAGCTAATTCCGCGCGGAACCGTTAACTGAGATCACTTCGCAATTGTCCGCTTTGCAATACTCTAACGCATCTTTCTTCGCTTCCTCGATTTTATTCCGGCCGGTTCGCCATCCGAAATACGAACTGCTACGAGATTTCGCGAATGCCTTGTTATCTGCGCTGTCCAGATAGCGTAACCAACGCTGTTTTCCACGCTCAGAGAGGCCTTCCGGTGGTACAATATCGAGCACCATCGGCAATGGCGGCGGTGTTTCCCGATTCGGTAATCCGGTCTTTCGCAGGAAGTCGTTGACCATCGGCCGCCACCGTTCGATCCCCCCTTTATTGAACAAGTTGTACCCCCCCCGATCGTAAGTAGTGGTTTGGGTCAACTCAGTTATGCCCCCGGCGCCGATGAGGGCCTAGTGAAACTTACCGGCCAGGCGTGGATTAAATAAACCGTCATTCTGCGCATATATCCAAAGGGTCGGAATACGTGCCGTCTCGCCAAATTTTTCATAAGCATCAACCAATTCACCTTCTGAGCACACCTCCCCGTGGCTGCGCAAGCCTCGGCCCCCCGGCAAAATTAATCGCGGCAAGGATACCCGGCGGATTCTTCGCGGCGAGCACGACAGCACCAATCTCTCACGCCGACTTGCCAATTACGCGTATTCTCGTGGAGCCCAACAGGATATCCTCGGCGGTCGCCGCCGCAGTTATATCGTAATAGGGGGAAATCACATTCGCCATACTACTCGAACCAATGTCCCTCGAACTTTCCAAATCCGCGACGCAAAACGATAGCGGTCACACGACGCCGCTACGCGAACTCCATAAGTTGCGGCACATAGCCATTGTTTGTTAAACGACGCCGCCCGGAACTACCACGCGGCAATCCGTGCGTCACGACAGCCGAAGAAAACGGCCCCGCGCTCAGCGGCCGCAGGATTTGCGTTTTAAAAGCGCAGGTATCCGCGTCGTTGGTTGCGGATAGCATCACCCGTTCTTTAGTGAACTGCTCCGCTTACCCAGCGCTCGATTGAATTTTCACGGCCAAACAGAATGCACTTAGAAACCCAATTATGTTCATGATGCTTCGCACGCAAAACTCCTTTCGCTCCGCCCCTAACTTCCCAACTCGTCGGGCGGTAACGCATCCATGACTTCTTTGGTGCGAACCATGACTACTCCGACGATGGCAATCACGCCGAGGCCCAAGGCAGCAATCATGCCTAGGACACTTGCCCAGACCAAGCCGAGCGTCGGCAACATTATGCTGTAGAGTTGCCACACGCCGAAATATCCGACGAATAGGATCAATAGCACCAAGACCATATATCGCCGGAACGTCGCGAAGGTCATGGCGTCAGCTGTTGAGCTTGCGCCAACCCTCGATGTACTCGACGCAGGCATCGGCATTGACCACATCCGCATATCGCCGACCGACATCTTCCAGGTTCTGGTGATGCGGGACCGGGTCATGGTCGCCGACACAATCCTCAGGCACCATTGTGCGATAGCCATAGGAGAAGCTATCGATGGTGGTGGCGCGAATGCAGCCAGAGGTTACACATCCTGTGACGATCAGCGATTCAACGCCTTCCTTCTGCAAAAAGGCCGCGACCGGCGTGCCGAAAAAGATCGAAGGGCCCGTCTTACGCACGACGACATCGTAATCCTTGTCGTAGATGCGCTCATCCAGCTCGGTACCAGGCGCGCCGTCTTGCAGATCCATGACCGCGCCCACCTTCCAGTGGGGCAATTCGCGCTTGTTGCTGTATCCCACATAACAACTGGCGATGGGAACGCCCGCGCGCCGCGCGGCCTCCAGCAGGCGCGCGGTGTTTTGCACACCGCGTTCGATCAACTCCGCTCCGCCCATCGGCATGCTCGGATCGGTAAACGCTGTTTGATAATCGACCACGACAATGCCGGGCTTACCGCCGAACCCTATATCCGCCTGACCGTAGCTTCTCTCTTTATAAATGTCGCTCATATCCACTCCCCTAATTCAATTCGTTCTTCACAAATACGCCGCCCTTCATGATTGCGGGCATATGCGCGCCTTGATCTTGCAGCAATCCTAAATCCTTCGGCGGGTCGCCATCAACAACGACCAGGTCAGCAAGCGCACCCGGCGCCACAACGCCGAGCTCTCCGTCGCGATTCAAAATTGTCGCATTGGTTTTTGTTGCAGAAACCAGCGTCTCGTGCGCCGTCATCGCCTCCGGCTTCAAAAAGAATTCTCGCGATTGATGGCGCTGCATCTCTCCAATGAGGTCGCTGCCGTGACCGACAGGCACGCCGGCGCGCTTCGCATACTCGACAACAACGGAATATACATGCACGTGGGCGTCAATCAGCCCCGGCAACAATGCCTTCTCACCGAGATCAATGACGGCATCGGCCGAGGCAGTAATTGGCGTGTCGGAGACTTCCTTGATCCAGTCGCCCTCGATAAAGATCTCGCTCCCACCATGCAACTCAGGTGTATCGGCATCAAAAAGGTCCGCGTTCTTTATCAGGTTCGTGGTCATATTTCTCTCCCAAACGAACGCTCAAGAACCTACTTCCCGGCGCACTGCAAAAAGGCCGGGGCCGCGATACTGGCGATGGTCAGCGCGATCTCCGTATCGCCCTCCTCGTACCATCCGGCTTCGTGTACCAAATTGATCGTGCCCAAGGTGACACCGTCATAGACAACCGGCACGTTCAAAATCGCGCCGCAGCCGAGCGAATGGATCAATTCGTGATCGAAAAAGAACTCTTTAATGTCGTCTGAATCATAGCCGATATAGCATTCCTGATTGATCAGTAGCTTCTCCGTCCACGCCGTCGGCCTCACATCCTTGCGCCCGGCAATCGGATAGGCCTCGAGGTTGCTGCTGTAGAACCGTTCGGTCTCCTGCAGGTCCGCGTGATACAACAGGGCAGTGACATAGGTATGCCCGATTACCGCATCCATCGCGGCATCAAGTGCGCGGAACGTCGCCATCGGCTGATCCTGCAGGCGCACTGCCGCCGCCAATGCCTTGATATGGGGTAGCGGGTCGGTTGGCGCTTGCTTGCTCATGTCGATACGGATCCGAAATTGCTTGAAAACTGCCTTTGAGGTAACCTACCAGCGTTCCGTCAGTCGGCAAGGCCACCCCAAGCCAGACCCGCATCATAAAAAACACGGAACAACCCCATGCACAGTATTAAAATACCGCTCTTTTGGAGGTACAAACGACGATCCGGTATATCTTCACTCCTTCCGTGACGGAAATGTCGATGTGAAATGCGATGTTACGGGTTTGATACAGGATGTAGGGCATGAGATAAGCGTATCAGTATTCGACAAATTGTCGATAATCGTCCCCAAAAAGCGCTGGGGCTGTTACGACAAGCAATCGTAGATATGTCAATCTACCAAGGCTCCACGCCCCAACAAAGAACCGAGAGATAAAATGCCGCAATACGAAGTCGCACCGGACGTTCGCCTCTATTGCGAGGATTTCGGTGACGGGAAGGCCATCATATTCACATCTGCCGGGATTCAGACCCGTAAAATGTGGGAGCACCAGGCGGCGGGACTTGGGTCCAAATACCGGACGATCACCTACGACTGGCGCGGCACCGGCCGTTCTGACCGACCGCGCGGCCCCTATAGCGTCGACCAAGCCGTCGACGATCTGTGTGCGTTGATCGAAGGCCAGTCCATCGCGCCCGCGGTGTTGGTGGGCCATGGCATCGGCTGCCATGTGACGCTCTTGGCCGCACATCGGCGCCCGGAGCTGGTAGACGCATGGTCCTGGTCAGCGGCGCCCCTTGGTACACCGGCGACCGGGACGACGAAGGTGGGTTCTCGAGCGAATCCACCACTTGGTGGGAAGCGCAGACCGCCAACCAAGGCACCCATATCGCGCAAGCCTATGCCGAATTAGGAGAGCGCTTTTTATTCCATAAAGACCCTGGTCCCGCCGTCGGCCACTCGGTGCTGGAGCAGGCGCTGGATTGGCCGCTATACGTCTTCAAAAGCTACACCAACTCAATGATGACCCTCGACCACCGGAAAATCCTGCCGCAACTGAACCTGCCGACCATGGTCTTCCAAGGGCAGCACGACAACAAACAGCGTTACGGTGGAGGCAAATACCTCGCCGACAACACCCCGGTGCCAGTCTCCTAACATTCGAGGAAAGCGCCCATATGCCGCGAATCGAGGAAATGGCGCTCTTCAACCAAACGCTCGATCAGTTCATCAGCTTTGCCTCTTAAGCTGCAACCAAGCAACTCATTTGGACGCCGGAAAACCTTAGGAATCCCAAATGGCCGCCACCCCGGAAGAGGCGCTGCGAGACGCGATAGACGCGAGCGGCTCGCTTAAACTGAAGAAGTTTCGCGACACGATCCACCTGCCGCTGCACCAGGTCGGCCTCGGTCCGATCCAGCCGGAAATTTACGAGACCGAGGAGGACGTGCCGGAATACCGCAGCGACGGCTGGGAGGAAAGCAACCCCGAATGGGTCGGCAGCACCAACGAGCTGCGGTCCTTCGAAGTGGTCGTGCGGGACGAGAACAAGGTCGCCTACCTCATCAAAGCCGCCCGCTTCCATACAGATGGCACCCTCATGCAAACCTACGATGCAATCTTCACCATCGCCAACCGCAACGGCGACTGGCGCCTGATCAGCCGCAACCCGTTCAATATACGTAGGGCGTAAACTTTCGGAACGGGGAACCCGGAACCTATATCCGCTAACGGCGATTGAATTCGATATCCTGTCACTGGAACTCGAACCGCGATCTGCAAGTAAGGGGTCATTATACAAACCGTCATTCCAGAGTCCGCATTACGGAAACCCGGAATGACATTGGGCGAACCTTGGGCGAATTTCTACGCCGGGATCGTTTCGGCGAACTCCGTCATCGCGTTGGCCTTCTCTGAGAGCGCTTCCAATTTCGAACAATTCAATGCGGGCGCACTATCCGGCCGGTTTTTGACGATAAAATCCCAAAAGCAAACCACGGAAATATCGGCTTGGGTCAATGTCTCGCCGATCATCCAAGGTCCCTTCAACATCCCGTTGAGGGCCTGCGCGCCGTCTTTGCACTGCTCATACATCCGATCCACCCAAGGTCGGTAGACCATTTCTGGTGGACGTTTGGCATTTACGCCCTCTTCGTAATAGCAGCTGATCGATTTCTCGACCGCTCCAGCCGCAATCCCGATGATGTTCATCACTTCGGTCCGCGCGTCGCCGGAGGGCGGTGTCAGCGACTTCTCCTGTCCGACCAATTGATCAAGGTAATCAAGAATGGCAGCGCTATCGACGATGGCGCGGCCATCATCCGTCTCGAGTGCGGGAACCCGTCCCAACGGATTAAATTTTTGCAGCTTGGCTAATTCTTCGGGAACGCTGCCGCGCAACACAACATGTTCATGATCCAGGTTATAAAGCCGTAACGTCACCCCCACGCGCCGGGTGAAAGGCGAGCCAAATCCGCCGTATAGTTTCATTCGTAAATATCCTTCTATTGATCGACTTCCAAGGAGCCGTTCGCTCTAAACACTATTGCATGAACTTGAACCAGGAAAACTCGGTGTTAACGCGCCGGCCACACCGGATCGCTATGGCCCAGCGGCACCGACGGACGTGCCCAACGAGCCGGCGTTTCGGAGAATTGCACTACGGGGGCGAGATGGGTCAGTCGGCCCATCGGCGTGTCTGTGGACGTCCGCCATTTCTCGATTTCCGCCGCGCCGAAATCAGCCGCCACGCCGTCGAGATCCAACATCGCCAACTCGCCCTGCATCTGCAACCAGTGCCCCACTTGAGCCAAAGACGTCCTGACCAGCCAGGAGCCGCCCTCCTCGGTACGTTTACGAAGCGCCACCATCGCGCCAAAGGCCATCAGATTCCCGGTGAGATAATCGATGGCGGAGACGGGATAAAATTTCGGCGCGCCGTCTTCGCCGGGGAAAAGTTCGCCCTGGCGGGCCGCGATACCGCTGACCACTTGGACGGCGGTGTCGAAACCGCGACGAGATGCCCAAGGGCCTTCATGGCCAAATGCGCAGAGCGAGACGCAGACGATGCCGGGGCGAAGTTCCGCGAGTTCCTCGGGCGAGAGGCCTCGGTCCGCGAGCGTTCCTGGACGGTAGCCTTGGGAGAAGACATCACAATTACGGACCAGATCACGCATAGTTTCGAGATTTATCGCCTCGCGAAGATCGAGGTGCGCCGAAAGCTTGCCAAGGCCGGTGTCGTATTCCTGATGCGCGATAAACGGGATGTGAGGCGCACTAATCTTCAAAACGTCAGCACCCTGCTCGGCCAGATTGCGCGCACATGTAGGTCCGGCCAAAACGCGGGTCAAATCCAACACTCGGAGATTGGAAAGTGGTCGATCGCCCTCAGGCAAAGCTTCCGGCAGGCTGTCGCCGATCTTCACAATTTCCATCAAAGGCAACGAGGCGACTGCACGACCTTGCGGGTGTTCCGCCCATTCCGCGGTACTGCGGACCATGCCGCCCGCCCCACCGGCCGCGATGATCGCTTCCTCCAATTCCAGCGCATCCCACTTGGCGACGGCTTCCGTGACTGCCTGCTTATCCTCCAGCGTACCGACGACTTTGAGCGCGGCCGCCCGGTGGTGCGGAAAATTACAATGAAGGTAGCTCCATCGGCCGTCCTTGGCGGGATAGATCCCCATGACGGGATTTGCTGCATTGCTGACCTTGTCGCCGTCGAGACGCAGATAATTCGTGCTGCGCAGAGATGCGGTCGCATGGCGGGTATCGATCCGTACGTCCTGTCGCCGCCCGGTACGCTGCTCCCATAGATCGGAGACCGCCAAGCCAAGCGCCGCCAAAGTCGCCGTCCCTGTCTCCGTAACCTTGAAGGACGTGGGAAGATGCGGATCTAGGTCGCCGATGAACTCGACGCCGTTCGCGTGATCCGGTGACCAGCCTGCGAAATGTAAAAGCGACTGCAGTGCGGTGTTTTTCATTCGTCCACCTCCATCTCGTTACCGCCCTCACCCCTTCCACCGCTTCGCGGCGGGTCCTTCCCTTTCTTGCAAGCAGGAGAAGGTTGGGGTGAGAGCTTCTACCCTTCCATCGCCGCGATCTGCTCTGCGAGTTCCAGCAGAGTGTTCGCCTGTTTCAAGTGCGGCATGTCGACCATCATGCCGTCGAGGCCAACCGTCCCCATGCCAGGGTTCTCCGCGAAGACGGCGACCACCCGTTTGGCGTGCGCGATTTCTTCCTCCGACGGCGTGAAGGCCTTGTTAATGATCGGCGGTTGCGCCGGGTGGATGGCAATCTTGCCAACGAAACCGGCCTTACGGTCGCGCAGACAATCTTCTTCCAACCCCTTATCATCGCGAAAATTGGTGATCAACACGCCGACCGGCTGCACGTCGATGGCGCGGCAAGCGGCGAGGCAGAGTCCCTTCACCTGTTTGTAGACATCGTCGTAGTCGCCATCGGACCCGCGATTATCACTGGCGCCTAAGGCCGCCGCCAAATCTTCCGCCCCCCACGTCATGCCGACCAAGCGGTCGCTGACCCCGTCGAGATAGGTATGGAAGGTGAGGACAGAAGCCGCGGTCTCTGTCGCAACGCAAAGGATCTTGGTTGAACCGAGCTCAATCCCTTCACGTGCCTCAAGCGCCGAGAGGTAATTGCAGAGCGTATTCACCTCCTCCGCCGAATAGACCTTTGGCAGGCAAATACCGTCCGGCTTCCCCGGCATGATCGCGGCCAAATCCGGCAGCGCCAAGTCGGTGTCGAGCGGATTACAGCGCACGTAGAGTTTCTGGCGCGAGCGGTCGGTGTATTTCTGCAGGTATTCGCGCACCATCGTGCGGGCGATGTCTTGCCGATCGTTCGAGACTGAATCTTCTAGATCGAGAATTAAGGCGTCGGCGACGTTCTCCCGCCCCTTCTCCAGCTTGCGCTCGCTGTCGCCAGGGACGAATAGCCAGGATCGGATAATCATACCGGCCTCTTCATCATAAAGGCAGTTCGGGTGCAGAATGCGACTTCCTCGTCCCGCTGGTTGTAGCCGTAGTGCTCAAAGATCACGAGACCGCCGGTCGGACGCGACTTCGATTCCCGTTTCTCTATAACCTTAGTCATGGAGCGCAGCGTATCGCCATGAAAGACCGGATTCTTGAAGCGCACGTCGTTCATGCCGAGATTGCCAAACGTGGTGCCGAGCGTGGTGTCATCGACAGAGACACCGATGACGAGACCAAGCGTGAACAGGCTGTTCACGATACGTTGGCCGAACTCGGTGTTCTTGGAGAACTCTTCGTCCAGGTGTAGTGGTTGCGGGTTGTGGGTCATCGCACAGAACATCAGATTATCGGTCTCGGTAACCGTGCGGGTGAGTGCGTGCTTGAACTCCATTCCAATTTCGAATTCTTCGTAATATAAACCAGCCATTTTCGTTTCTCCTTCTTCTATTTGTCTCTGCCGGGGCCGACCGGCGATTTCAGGCGTATCTTGCGGCAGACGAGCCGCAGGTCGCAGACCATTGCCGTCTTGTCGTGCTGATTGATTGCTTCCAATTTCACCACCACCAGACCATCGGCATGGTCCTTGCCGCGGTCGATCAATTCCGTAATCTCACCTTTCGCCCAAAGCGTGTCTCCGACATATGTGGGCGCCATCATGCGCAGCTTGTCCACACCGGCCAGCGCCGAGAGGATTTCGCCGTCATACCCCAGCAATCCGACCGCGATCGTATAGACCATCGGGCCTTGGGCTATTCGTTTGCCGTACACAGTATGCTGGGCGAACTCGTCGTTGGTCTGGAGCTCGAGCCAGCTGCCCATGAACATGGCGAAATTGACGATGTCGGTCTCCGTAATCGTGCGCCCGGTCGATATCTTACTGTCGCCGACCTTCATTTCGCCGAATGGCTTGTCGATCATAAAAACTCACTCCTCGTTAGGGTCTAAAATGGTAGAGGACGGGCCCCGCCGGTCAATCGAGGAATAGGGGTTATCGCCAACTCTTTTCCATCACCGGAAACGGCCCACTTTTAAAAACATGACAGCTCCAACATTGACTCTTGAAGACGGACCGATTGGCGCTGCCATCAGCAACGTCGACCTCACCGGCGATATTCCGGACACAGTTTTCAGCGAGATCGAGCGCACGATTGCCGAGCGCGCGGTCGTCGTCGTGCGGGACCAAGTCGATCTCCCTTCCTCTGCCCTCGTCATCTTCGCCCGGCGATTCGGCACGCCACAGGTCAATGTGCGTGCCGAGGCCAATAACGATGCGAACCCCGAGATATTCTGGGTATCCAACGTCAATGAAAATGGCAAACCGCTTGGCTCCCACGATGCCGGTCGCTACTGGCATTCGGATCTTTGCTATTTGGAAAAACCGAGTGACCTGACCTTGCTACATGCCTTGGAGGTACCCTCGAAGAACGGTGTGAGCTATGGCGCCACACAGTTCGCTAGCGCGACCGCGGCATATGACGCTCTGCCAGAAGACATTAAAGATCGGATCGCCGGCCGCGCGGCGCGCAACGGCTATCGCTTTATGTGGAACCGCAAGGCACATGAATTCGGTAAGCGGCCCGTGCTCAGCGAGGAAAAGCTCGCCAAATTTCCCGACGACGCCGTCCAGCCGATCGTCCGCACCCATCCACGCACAGGGCGGAAATGTCTCTATGTCTGTGACGGCTATACCCACCAAATCAATGGGTTGCCAAAAGACGAAAGCGACGAATTACTCGCCCTCCTCTTCGAGCATCTCACCCGCGAAGAATTTCGCTACAGCCACGAATGGCGCGTTGGTGATCTACTAATCTGGGACAATTGCGCGGTCCAGCACAAGGCGCACTTCGACTACCCGCCGGAGCTACGCCGGCGCATGCAACGCTGCACAATCGAAGGCGGTGTGCCGTACTGATTCCGAGGCTCGCTGCTAGTCTGGCTTATCATACAGCCGGATCATCGCGGAATTATCCGTGTCCCCCAACCCGCGTGAGACCAGCAATCGGTGCAACTCAGTGACCAGGCGGGTGATCGGTGTTGCCGTGCCGGTCTCCCGCGACAATTCACCCACCATCTCCAGGTCTTTCAGCATGATCGAGATGGTGGCGGCAGGCGTAAAATCCCGATCGATCATCCGCCCCATGAAATCCTGCAAGACCACGGAGTCCGCGCGCCCACCCGCGAGCGCTCGCGGGATGAGTTTGGCGTCTATACCCGCATCCATCGCTAGCTGTGTCGCCTCCGCCACTACGGCGACGTGAGCCGCGACGAGAGTTTGATTTATAAGTTTCGTGGATTGCCCCGCACCAGACGGGCCCATCAAGGTGAAGCGGGCCGCATAGGCCGCCACTATCTCTCGCACCTTCTCGAATGCGCTCTCATTACCGCCTGCCATGACCACTAAACTGCCCCGCTCCACACCTGCAGGGCCACCGGAGACCGGCGCATCCAACCAATGCATGCCACGCGCCGCTTCAATGCGAGCGGCAAAGCCACGCGTGGCATCGGGCTTGATACTGGAATGGTCAACCAAGACAGTGCCGGACCGCCCACCCTCGGCGATACCGTTCTCTCCGAACACCACCGTCTCCACTGCATTCGTGTCGGTCACGCAAAGCAGAACGATATCGCATTCCTCTGCAAGGTGTTTTGGTGACGCAGCTTCTTCTGCACCTTGCACTAAAGCCGGTCGAAGTTTATGTGGGGTCCTGCCCCATACCCGCATCGGATAGCCCGCCGCCTGTAATTTGAGCGCAATGGGTGTCCCCATCAAACCGAACCCGATGAACCCAACAGTTGGCTGTTGCGGCATTAATTGCTCCTCACGTTCGGGGTCTCGTCAAAGACCTCGAAATATTTGTTCTCGAGAATGCTCTGACGTTCGTAAATAGAACCGTTGAGCTCCGGTGGCGGCAATGGAATACGCACCGGGACCTCGGTCATACGTGGGACCAAGGTCGTCTCCCCCCGCGCCATATCCGAATTGAAATCTTCCAGATCGGAGACACCGAGCAACGGCCAGGCATCCGCCGCCGCGAACATAATCAACAGTAACCGCCTAGGATTGGCAGATGTATTCAACGCTGAACCATGGATGGTTCTGGCATGATGAATCGTCATGGTGCCCCGTCGCCCGGTCAATGGCACAGCTTGGCTAAAATCAATGCCGATGTAGCAGGGTCGATAGCGCCGCAGAACACGCCGTTTGTGTGATGATCGTGGACCGGCCCTTTATGGCTACCAGGGATAACCATCAGCGGCCCGTTCTCTTCCGCGCAATCATCCAACGCGACGCCGATCGCCAATAGATCGTCATTGGTATAGGGATAGAACGCCCAGTCTTGGTGCCATTCGACGGCGGCCCCATACTCCGGCGCCTTGATGTTGATCTTGTTGTCAGTCGGGCTGATGCGGATCGCATCGCCAATCAATGGTGAAATCAAGTCGAGAACCGCGTCGCTTCGCGCTAAAGCGTTGAATTCGGGATGGTTCCGCACCGGCCGCTTGAAGCGCCGCACGCGCGGATCGCTCGCCTGGTGGCTGTCTTCGAGATCGAAAAATACGTCACTCTCTGAGACACCCGATGCATCAATCGTCCATTGCGCGACAATTGAACTTAAGCGCTCGACCGTTCCCAAGTCCAGCGCATCGGGAACAGTGAGGTATCCCTGCTCCCGATAGAAAGTGATTTGGTCGCCAGATAATCCAGACATGATGCAGTTTCCCTTCCCGGATAAGGCTCCATCTTCATGATGTGCGAATAGCACATATGATTCAACGACCAAACGCGAGCAAACCATGTCACCAAAAATCGGATATCTACTGCCGACCCGCGAAGCCGTGATGGAAGGCCGCCCCGAAGCGGCCCCTCTTCTAACGCTGGCCGAGAAGGCCGAGGACCTGGGCTATGATTCCGTTTGGATCGGAGATTCTCTGCTCGCCCGACCCCGCCATGAGCCGATTACATTGTTGGCCGCCGTCGCGGGCCGAACCCGGAAGGTTCAATTAGGAACCGCCGTTCTCCTGCCTGCATTCCGCAATCCTGTCGTTCTTGCCCATCAAGTGGCGACGTTAGATCAAGCAAGCGATGGCCGGGTCATCCTCGGTGTTGGGATCGCAGGGGACATGGCGAACATCCGGGCCGAATTCGAAGCCGCCGGTGTTACCTTCGACAAACGGGTTGGGCGGATGTTGGAAGGCCTGCGTCTCTGCCGCGCGCTATGGAGCGGCGAGCCGGTTGACTGGGACGGGCGCTGGAAAGTTGAGAAGGGCGTACTCGGCCCGACACCAGTGCAGAAAAACGGCCCCCCGATCTGGGGTGGTGGTTCGGTGACGGGTGCGCTCAAACGAGCGGCGAAAAATTACGACGGCTGGTTCCCGACCGGCCCTGCCGACTCCGCCATATGGGGCGAGCAATGGCGCGAGACCCAAGGCTACGTGAAAGACGCCGGACGCGATGTCGATGCCTTTACGGGCGCGGTCTACCTCACCCTCGCGCTGGACGATGACACCGAAAAAGCTAATGCCAAGGTGAACAAGTTCCTGGAAGACTATTACATGCAACCAGCGGAACACCTCCGCAAACGCCAAGCCTGTTATGGCGGCCCGCCGGAAGGTGCCGCACAATGGCTCAAAGGATATGTCGACGAAGGTGCGAGCCATCTCATGCTTCGTTTCGCAGGAGACCACGACCGGCACTTAGAGGCCTTCACGAAAGTGCGGGCCTCACTCGGATGGTAGGACCTTAGGCGACCTTCTGCATACGTTCCGTCATGCTGTAAATCCGATCGCTGAGGATGTGTGAGATCCGTCCAGAAAATTAAAGGTTGCCGTCCACGAGCTGCAAGAACATACCCTTCCCCAGACGCAGAAGGGTCACAGCCGTCCTTGCCTTCGCTGTGACTGCGTGTTGGCGCGTGCTTTACAGCGCCATCTCCCATATCAATTCATTTCCCTCTACCGTTTGACTATCCTGAACTTCCTGCTCGTCGGCGCCGACAAAGGTATCCACACGACCGTCTAACACCACGAAAGCGGCGTCTGCGTCATCGCCTTGGCGGAATATCTCCTCGCCGGATGTGAAGGATACTCGGTCGCAGGCAAAAGCGATTAGTTTCAGCTGAGACGCTGCTGCATCGGCGAAGAATTGACTGAACGGCTTAACTTCGGCCGTAATCATCGACGTCAATTCGCCTTGTTATGTTTTTTTTGAAAATGCTTTACCGGGAAACGGTGGATGCGCTCGAACAAGATATAGCGCAATCGCGCGTTTCGACGTGATACCCTTAAAATGAACAACGACATCGTGATGCTACCATTGATGATCAGGAAAAAGAGAAACAGCGCACAAAGCGTCAGCAGGTATTCGAGCTGATCGAAGCCTATCCCGAAATACTCACGTGGAAACGGGCCGCCGGCCCCTTTTGAGCCAAGAGCATCGTTGACAATGACCTTCGGTAATTCCAACGCATAGTACAGCAGTTGAAAAGAAGCGATCGTCACCGTGAGGATGCCAAGTTGATAGCCCCGGCTTTAGCGCCAGATAAACCGTACAAGTTTTTTTCGACTTTTGCCTCCCCTGACTTTGATAGGGCCCGCAAACGAACCAACGCCCAGTTTAAACGGAGCGAATGAACGAATGGTTACACTTCGTGCGACGAATAACTTCGTTCAGTTTGCATTGGACAGTCGTCCCGCCTCGTTTCCGGAGAAAGCGCGGACGATGGCGACCGACGCAATCACCGATTTACTCGGCTGCATGATCGCGGGTGGCGGCGAGCCTCTTTCGGAAATGTTGGGTGAAATCGTCTTCGACGTGCCAGTCAGCCAAGGCGCACCGCTCGCCGTGAGCGGACGATCCGCCTCGCCTCATGATAGCGCCCTTTATAACGGCGCCTTGGCCCACGCTATCGACTATGATGACGTGACCCACCCCGCCTACGCCCATCCAGGTGCATCCATCGTACCGGCGGTCTTCGCCACGGCCGCCTTTGAGGACATCTCTGGTGCGGAAGCGCTGAGTGCCTATATCCTCGGTATCGAAATGGTCAGCAAACTCGGCCGTGCGCTCAACACGGCGCATTATAAGAACGGTTGGCATGCCAGTGCCACGTTCGGAACCATGGGTGCCGCAGCGACCGCAGCCGCGATGCTGCGCCTTGATGCGGACGCCTATGCCCGATCCTTGGCTTTGGCGGCATCGGCAGCGAGCGGTCTGCGCGCCAATTTTGGCACCATGACAAAACCGCTTCATGTGGGCTATGCCGCGCGGAATGCTGTCCTCGCCGCATTGATGGCGCGTGCAGGAGTTTCCGCTAGCACAGAGATACTTGAGCACCCCTATGGTTTCGCCGAGGTTTTCAATCATCACGGCGATATCGATTGGCCACAATTCGAGACTTGGGGAGATCCACTCGAAATTCTGACCGAGTTTGGCCTTGGCCTGAAACCCTATCCCGCCTGCGGAGCCGCCCACCCGCCCATCGAAGCCGCTGTCAATCTACGCGACCAAATCGACGGTGATCTGGACGCGATCAGCGATATCCGTATCGGCGTGACGGAAATGCATTTCGAGCCGATGATCTATGACCGGGCAACAAACGGCATGGAAGCGAAGTTTTGCATGGGATACTGCATCGCCGCTGCCCTCCTCGACGGTGACGTCACCTTGCGCAGCTTCGACGATGCGCAAGTATCGCGCATTAATGCCTCTGGATTGATCGAGAAGGTACGCATGGAGCTGGACGAGCGGGTCACGGGGAATTCCGAATTCGGCTCCGTCGTGACAATAACGACCAAATCGGGGCAACGGCTCGAGCAAATCATCCCGCTGGCGATCGGCAAACCGGAGCGATGGTTCCCCAAGGAACGCCTGGAGACTAAATTCCATGATTGTTGCGCCGGTGTGATCAGCCGCGACCACGCATCGGAGATATTCGAACTGGCACAGAATATCGAAACCGCCTCCTCTCTGACGAAACTGTTAGATGCGGTCGGCCGCGCCCCAACATCCGCATAAGCGCGCTTGTCGAGTGGGGGCACGCGGAACACTTTACTTAAGAACAGATATCAACGTGTGAGGCTCCAGATGCCCTCCCCTTCAATTCGCCCCTTGGACAGCGCTTTCGGCGCAGAAGTGACTGGGCTTGATCTAAGCAGCCCGATGGATGCCGATACAAAGGCGGCGATGAACCAAGCCTTTCTCGATCACATCGTCCTCGTGTTCCGCGATCAAGATCTAACAGCCGAGGAATACCGAGATAGCATGGCGCAATTCGGTGAGCCGATGCTGCAACACAATGAGCGTTTTCGCCTGCCCGAAACACCGATGGTCAGCCGTATCATCAACCGAGAAAAGATGCGTCCAGCCTCGATGTGGCACACCGACCACACCAATCACGAGCGTCCGCCCAAAGCGACCGTGCTGTATGCGCGAAAGCTGCCATCGAAGGGCGGTGACACCTGTTTTGCCAATATGTATGCGGGGCTCGACAATCTTTCGTCTGACTCTCGAGCCGCAATTGACGGGAAACTCACGATCAATCATCTGGAACAGGATAACCCGAATTACACTGATCGCGACCGCGATCAATACGACAAAGCCGTCCGCCAACCGATGATCCGCACCCACCCGGAGACCGGTAAACAAGCACTCTATTTCCATGTTACCAAGGCGCTTGGCATAGAAGGAATGGAGCAGAAAAAAGTCCGCCCCTTTCTCGAAAACCTTTTGAGCCAATCGATCAAACCCGAAAACACGCTCCGCCATCGCTGGCAACTCGGCGATGTGGTTATGCTCGACAATCGCTGCACCATGCATCGCGCCGACCCGGAATACGATATGACGGAAGAGCGTCTGCTTTGGCGCATCATTCTGCGCGGCGACCGGCCGGTTTAGATACGATGCCATTGACCACAAACCATATCGACGGCAGCTTCGCCGTCGAAATCGAGGGCATTAACCTGTGGGAAGAGCCGACGGCCGAGACCATCGAGGAGCTCCGCGATCTATGGAGCCACCACGGTGTTATGGTCTTCCGCCGCCAAGCGGTCAGCGAAGAAGAACTGATCCAGTTTAGTGCCCATTTCGGGGAGGTCGTGCCGCACACCCGGCCCGACTGGGCGTCCCCAACTTCGCGTGAGATCACCATCGTCTCGAACATGAAAAACGCGGACGGTGTCGGAATCGGTGGGCTCGGAACGGGAGAACTCGCGTGGCACACCGACCAAAGCTTCGTCCCCTACCCAGCAACCGGATGTTTACTCTACGCGGTTGAGTTGCCGCCGGACAATCCAGACACGAGTTGGGCCAACCTACTCCAAGCGTATGAGGGCATGCCAGGCGCGTTAAAAGAACGCGTCGAGGGAAAAGCCGGCGTCTTCGACTACATGCAGCGGGTCGGCAACTACAACAAAGGGAACGAGCCGTCGGAAAAAATCCGCAAACGCCTGCCACCAGTCAAACATGCTGTCGTTAACAGCCACCCGATCACGGGCGAAAAATCTCTCTATCTCGATCCCGGCACGATGACCGGCATCGACGGCTTAGAGGATGAGCGTGGACGGGCACTGCTGGCCGAATTAACCGACGCCGCTACCCAACCCGAATATGTCTACGGCCACAAATGGCGGATCGGCGATGTTGTGATGTGGGATAACGGCTTCCTGCTACACAAACGCCAAGCCTTCGAAGCATCCGGCAATCGGTTGATGAAGCGCACGATTATTAAACTGCCGAAAGAACAGCACATTTGCCCGGGGCCAGCATAACATTTTGCAAGGCGGCTGAGTCCTCTAACGGGCCTGCTCGTGATATTCCTTGTTTGGCATCATATCGACGGCGCTCGCCATGCGATTGGTCATGTTGAAGAAACTGGCGACCGCGCTGATATCCCAAATATCCCCATCGCTGAAATCGGCGTCGCGCAGAACCTGCCGGTCCGCTTCCTCAATTTGGTGAGCCGCTTCAGTTAATTTAGCGGCGAAATCCAGCATCGCGCGATGGCGTGTTGACAGCTCGGCCGCGCGGTAATTCATTGCCAGTATTTCCCCAAGCTCGGGATCGCCAGATTGCGCCCGCACTTCCGCGCCGTGCGAGACCAGACAGTAATAACACCGGTTAATGGAAGAGACGACGACCGCGATCATCTCCCGTTCCAGCGGACTCAAGCCCGACTCCCTGCCCATCAAGTCGGCAAAGAAATCCGCGAATGTGGCCAGTTTGGTATTATCAAAACTATAGGCCTGGATGACGTTCGGCACGAAGCCGGGCTTATCCTGCAGGATGCGCAGATACTTTCGGCGCCTTTCGTCGAGATTGTTGCGATCATTGATCTCGAGAGCGGTAACGTCGTCCGGCTGCGGCATGACGGCATTCCTTCTGTTTCGAGACTTTGATCTTGAGCCGAAATCACCAACCGTACAAAGCGACATATTGTCGTGCCTACCAATGACTTCACCCTTCGACAGGCCCACGGTGAAGTCTCTATAATCGCTGCACACAATACCTCACTCTAAGCCTATCGAAGGGTGGGCCAACCAAGCGCAAGAAAAGCCACATGACGAACACCATCCCTTCCCGCGACACCTGCGTCCTCCGTTACGTTCTCGACCATTGGGCAGACGCGAAGCCCGACCAAGTGTTTTCCGTCTTTGAAGACGACGAGACCTGGACCTATGCTGAGACGCGCGCGCGCGCCCGAACCTTGGGCGCCGCTTTACAGGCCATGGATGTAGGTGAAGGGGATCACGTTGCCGTCTGGCTGCCAAACGGTAAGGAATGCCTCGAGGCGTATTGTGCGCTCGGGTATATCGGCGCGGTCTTCGTGCCGGTCAATGTCGCCTACCGCGGTGACCTGTTGGCGCATGTTATCGACAATGCGGACGCCAAACTCGCATTGGTTCATCCGGACTTGGTCGCTCGCCTCGAGGATATCAACACCGCCATGCTGGAGACGGTCGTCACAGTCGGCGATACAGCACTTTCGGTAAAAGGCCTGAGTGCCCTCACCTATGCGGAGTTATTGGTGAAGGGCGGTGAGCTAGCGCCGTTGTCGCGCGAGATCGAGCCTTGGGACACGCAAGCGATCATCTACACGTCGGGGACGACCGGTGCCTCGAAAGGTGTGCTGTCTTCCTACCTTCATAATTATGCGGGCATGAACCGCGACGTCTGGACCTGCGTCTCCGACGACGACCGCTATTTGATCAACATGCCGATGTTCCATATCGGCGGCTGCTTCATCGTCTATTCGATGCTGTGCCGAGGCGCTTCCATCGCCATGACGACAGGCTTCCGCACCGACACCTTTTGGGAGACGGTGGAGCGCACCCGGAGCACAGTCGTCTTCTTGCTCGGCGTGATGGCGGCATTCCTGTTGAAGGAAGATCCGCACGACGAGGACAAGACCCACTGCATGAATACCATGATGGTCGTGCCCTTCAACGAGGAAGCCACACATCTGGCCGAGCGTTTCGGCGTGACCGTTCACACCATCTTTAATATGACGGAAATCTCCTGCCCGATCTTCTCACCGGCCAACCCAACACAAGCCGGATATTGCGGTCGCCCGCGCGATGGCGCCACCCTGCGCGTCGTCGACGACAATGACGTCGAAGTTCCGCCTGGCACCACCGGGCAATTGATCATCCGCACTGATCAACCCTGGGCGATGAATCACGGCTACTACAAGAATCCCGAAGCCACAGTCGAGGCCTGGCGCAACGGTTGGTTCCACACCGGCGACGCATTCCGCATGACCAAAGACGGCGACTTTTTCTATGTCGACCGCATCAAAGACGCGATCCGACGGCGCGGCGAAAATATCTCTTCGCTCGAAGTAGAATCCCAAGTCAACGAACACCCTGCCGTCCAAGAATGCGCCGCCATCGCGGTGCCAAGCGAATTCGGCGAGGATGACGTGATGATCGTCCTGGCTTCCAAGGCAGGACAATTGGTCGAACCGGCAGAGTTATTGGAATTCCTGCGCCCCCGCATGGCCCATTTTATGATCCCGCGCTACATCCGCATCATGGACGAGTTGCCGAAGACTCCGACGACGAAGATACAAAAGGGCCCATTGCGGGAGGACGGTATCACGGCGGATACGTGGGACCGCGAAGAGGCAGGGATTAAGGTGCGTGCGGAAAAGCTGGGGTAACAATTCGGATAATTACGCGATCGCCCTTCGACAAGCTCAGCATGAGGTGCCTTTCAGCGTTCAATCTCTAACGTTACCGCCTTCGTCTGATACCGGGACTACAACCACGCAGATTGCCAACCGTCTCCTCCGGCGACCAATACTATAAATTTTTTTTGGATCCATCACGATCGGTACTAAATAGTCCGGGTCGTCGATATCGTGCTCTTAGGGCCAGGAGCGAAAGTTCCAGTAGGTACGGTCACGTAGATCGCGCATCGGCATTCGCGCTTGCTCAAAGAGGAATTCTTGGATATCGCGGCAGGGGTATCCATCATCGGCAATTTCTTTGGCATGCTCCGGGCCTAGCACAATGGCAATGAAACTACCGTGCCCTTGATGAATATAATTGACGATTCCCATGCGGCGCATCGATCCCGCGATGGTTTCCCAATTTCCGCGCCCGGTCTCTTACGCTGTCTCGTTATTGTAATGCACCCCCCGCAGCCCGTGCACCGTCAGCGTCGACGTATCCGCGCTGAACCCTTCAGCCACGCGCAAAGGCTCGAACGAGTTCCTTGCCTCGTTCTCAGCAAAACAGAAAGCCAACTTTCCGGGCCAATTCTGTGTCGACTTATCCATGTCACCGGGATGCGCTCCGCCTAAGTTCCGGATCGCAAGACGCAATGCCCGCCCGATCGTCGAATTCGCACGATAGCCGGGACCGAAACACCCCGTTACGCCCGAAACGCCAAGGTCGTCGGCGCCCCTGCCACTGACAATAAAGCCGGGAGCACCGCCACCGGTCGTTGTCGCTAAACCACCGATATTAAACTCCGTCCGCAGCACTGCCTGCATACCGGTCACCACAATCGGAAAGTATTCCGGTAGGCAACCGGCCATGACTGAATTCATTGCGAGTTTCTCGATGGTCACCGTACCGTTTTGCCGGCGCCATGACACCCAAGACCGTGTCCGGCGGCAAGGATGACCCGGCTGCCATTTCCGCTACCTTTTCCTCCGTCGGGGGGATTACCGGCAATCCGTCAGTCCACCCTTGAGCGTGGAAATACTCATTGATCTCGAAAGTTGAGTCTGCGAGATCAAGCCGGGTCGCCGAAGGTATCACAGCGGTTATTACATCACCCTATAGATCGTCCGGATTTTCGATCCAGGTCGCGACCAAACCACCGTCAATCGGTAGGACGGTTCCAGTGATGTGACGGGATTCGTCGCGGCAGAAATAGAGCATCGCATCCGCAATCTGCTCGGGTTGAATGAAATCCGCGATCTGACCAAGATCCTTCCGATAGCGCTTGGCCATCTCCTCGAAGCCGATCTGGCGTTCCTCGGCCATCTTCTGAATGCGTGCCTTGATGAAATCAGTCAACACCGAGCCCGGTGAAATCGCGTTGCAGGTTATATTGGGATCACGCAATGTCTCCGCAGCCGTCGCCCGTGTAATACCGATAATAGCGGTCTTCGAAGTAATGTAGTCGGCGCGGCCCGAACGCGCGGCCAAGCCCATGATCGACGACATATTAACGATCCGCCCCCAGCCGTTCTTACGCATCCCCAGCAAGGCACAGCGGGTTAGATCGAAGGGTGCCGTTACATTCACCGCCATGGCATGATCCCAGTTCTTTGGATCAAAATCGACGATGTCGTCGTAATAGCGGATGACCGCATTATTCACGAGAATATCGAGCGAGCCGAACTGATCCTGTGTCGATTTCGCCAAATCCTCCGTCTGATCGCGCTGAGCCAAATCGGCGCCGTGGTACTTCACGGTAACACCGTATTCCGCTTCCATCCCGGCGCGGACCTTCTCAATATCGTCGGGCTCACCGAGACCATTGAGCATAATATTGACGCCTTGCGCCGCGAATGACCGCGCCGTCGCGTTGCCGATCCCTATTACCGAGCCGGTAATGAGTGCCGTTTTTCCCTTTAGCATCATTCTTTCTCCTCAACAGAATCGAAATATTTCTTGGCCGTCCGAAAGGCATCGACCGCTGCTGGAATGCCGCAATACGCCATCACGTGCAGCAATACTTCCTGCACCTCATCCTTTGTAACGCCGCCTTCTTCGATGGCAGCGCGAATATGCGTCGTTACTTCCGGCTGACGGTTGAGCGCCGCCAACATGGCGATATTGATGAGACGGCGGGATTTGATATCAAGCCCAGGGCGCGACCAAATCTTACCCCAGACGAATTCTCCGGAGAGCTGGCGTAACGGCCCCATGAAATCATCATTTGCCCCGACTTGCGTTGTGCGGTCGGCATACTCGGCTCCCAACACATCGCTGCGGATTTGACGTCCCCGCACGAAATCTTCGTTCTCGTCATAGGTAAACTTTGCCATAACAGCGCCTCCCCTTTTGTGATGAAAGACGGAGGGTTTAGCCATCTCCGCCGAAATCGAGACCGGCTTTCGCGGCCACGTATTTGAAAATCGCGCTGGAACGTTCCTTGTCCCCGCCCTTCGTCAATGCCTCCTCAAAAATACCCCGCACCAAGGCACCAGTGAGAGCCGGCGAGCCGAGGCTCTCCGCCTCCCCGACCGCGAGGCTGATATCTTTATGACTGATCTTCATATTGGCGCCACCCGCGAATTCGCGCGACAGCACCGCATCCCGCAGCTTACCCGAGGTCTGTGAATTACGCCCGGTGCTAACATTCAGGATGTCGAACATGATTTGCGGATCAAGACCGAACTTAATCCCCATGGTAATCGCCTCGCTGGTGGCGATGGCTTGCACGTTATTCAGATAATTGTTGGCAAGCTTCATCATCTGTCCACCGCCCGCGATGTCGCCGATGTAGAAGATATTCTCACCCATCGCTTCAAACGCGGGCTTTGCATGATCTGCCGCCGCCTTCGGGCCCGAGACAATGATGGTTAGAGAGCCGTCTACTGCCTTGGTGATATGACCGCTGATGGGCGCATCGAGCATGGTGATATCCGTGTCTTCAAAATGTACGCGCACGTCCTTAGCTACCGATGGCCCGGTCGTCGACATATCAACATAGGTCTTCACGGCGGAGCCAATCGCAATGTCTTTCGCCACCGCATGCGCCGCTCCAATCGTGTTGAGGCAGACCATGACCACTTCCGCCTTATCCGCGACTTCGCGTGCGGACGACGCGCCCATGGCCCCGGCGTCGACAAGATTATCAAGACGGTCTAGTTGGGTGTCGAAGACAACGACCTCGAAATCGGCCTTCAACAGATTGTGCGCCATCGGTCCGCCCATATCGCCAACGCCGATATAGCCTAGAATCATTGTCCGAACTCCAACCAAGTTGCCGAGCGTCCTTGGTCAATCGGCAACGCGGCACCGGTGATGTCCACCGAACTATCCTGGCAGAGAAAAACGATCAATTTTGCGACCTGCGCCGGCTGGATGAAGTTCCGACTCTGTCCGCGCCGA
The DNA here is from genome assembly GCA_913046825.1 of uncultured Rickettsiales bacterium. The sequence continues at coordinate 30,637 of CAJWTF010000019.1, forward strand.
GCCAAGAACACTGCCGTTGCGTCATCGAAGGATAGGCCTTTCTCCTCCGCCAATTCACCGATCTTTATTTCCGTGTTGGGTGTCAAAACGGATCCTGGGCAAATCGCATTACAAGTGATCCCTTCGATCTCTCGAATTTCGGCAGCGGTGGAACGTGTGAGCCCCAACATCGCATGCTTGGAGACAACATAATCAGCGCGCCCGCTTCGCGCCGCCATGCCGAGCACGGAAGAGAAATTAACGATCCGTCCCCATTTCCGCTCCCGCATGCCCGGCAGTACGTTCTGCGTCAGGATGAAAGGTGCCGTCACATTAACGGCAAGTGCGTGGTTCCACTCCTCGCGTGGAAAACCGTCGATACCATGAAAGTATCGGATAACAGCGTTGTTAATTAGGATATCGATTCCGCCGAACGCGTCTTCCGCTTCTTTTGTGAGCGCATCGACCTCGTCTTCCTTGCTGAGGTCCAAGCCGCAATAAGCGACTGAAACATCGTGTTCATCTGCCAATCCTTGGCGTGTTGCCTCGATGGCATCGGCGTCACCAAAACCGTTCAGCATGACGTTGCATCCCTCGGCCGCCAGAGCCGCCGCGACAGCGGCGCCAATACCCCGTGTCGATCCGGTAACGAGTGCGTTTCTCCCCCGCATATCCTACTCCCCTTTTAGGCGTTTGCGGACTGCCTCGCGGTGATGTCCGACCATAAAGCATCCGGTCCCCGTGCCGCGACGCGACGACCGAGACGTTCCGCCCATTCCGCTTCCGCCCCAAACTCTCCACGCCACGACCACAGCCGCCGCGTGAAGAAATGCAGGTGGTGCTCGTAGGTGAAGCCGATGGCACCGTGGGTTTCGTGACAGATATCTGTCGCCACTCCAGCGGCATCCCCAGCCAGCACCTTGGCGCAAGCCGCCTCGAAATCAGGCGTCCCTTGCTCCGCCGCCCGGAACGCGTTCTGCGCTGCCATCACGGCCGCCGCTATTTCCGCCGCCGTCATCGCGAGGTTCTGCTGGATAACCTGGAATTTGCCTATCGGTTTTCCGAACTGCGTACGATCGCCGGTATATTCCAGAGTGTCCGCAAGGATCCGCTCCAACGCTCCCGCCATCTGTGCCGAACGCACCATCGCACCGTAGAGCCGCAACGTCTTTGCATTAAAGCTTGCCGGAGCTGTCGCCAACTGTGCCGTCCCAGCAAACTCAACCGCATCCCGTGGATCGCGCGCGATATTTTGATCGGCTATCACCGTAAACGCCTCTTTTGGTGCGAGATAGACGGCCAAACCGCCATCGTGTCGCGCCAGTCCGACGAGATAATCAGCCCTTGCGGCCCAGGGCACATTCAACGCACCGCCTACGACCTCACCCGACGCCGATACCGAGATACCATCTACATCGGGCACCACAGACAAGATACCACCCGGCACATCCATCCCAGCCTGATCAAGTAGCCATCCGGCCAACACCGTCTCCGCCAATGGGATGGGTGCTGCGTAACGCCCCGCAGCGTGCAGGATGACATAGGCCGCCTCCCAACCCGCGCCGACGCCGCCCTTCTCCTCCGGCAACAACGGTTGAACCAAGCCGTTCTCGACGACTGTGGTCCAAAGCTCCTCTGGCCATTCACCCGCGTCGGCTTTTTCCAACAAATCCTTGGTACAAAGATCGGCGAACAGTCGCGTGACCGTCTCACCCAGAATTTCCCGAAGTTCGCTCATCGCATGCCGAGCCCGCGGGCGATAATGCCCCGCACAATCTCACGCGTTCCACCGCGTAGCGAGAATGAAACGTTGGCCTGCGTGATATAAGCCATAGTGGTCTCGAAATTGCTGCCATGAGCGAGCCGTGGCGAAGAGCCAAACAAGTCGTGTGCCGTGCCTGGAATCTTCTGCTCGAACCCGACTCCCAGCTCCTTCATTACAGCCGCTTCGATATTCGGGTTCTTGCCCGCATCCAACATACCGGAGACAGAAAGCGACATCTCGCGGAAGGTCGCGGCGCGGGCAATCATGCGACCAATACCGATGGCTTCCCGCTCGCTCGGGTCCTGCCCCGCTTCACCGACAACTTCCTTCACCAGTGGGAAACTGCTGAGGTAGCGTTCCGGCCCACTCCGCTCGAAGGCCAACTCAGTCGTTACCTGTTTCCAACCGTCACCTTCGTTTCCAACCCGCATGGTATCCGGAATGAAAGCATTCTCAAAAAACACCTGATTGAAATCGTGATCACCGGTCATGTTATGGATCGGCCGCACATCGATGCCGTCGGTATTCTTCATATCGATGAGGAATTGCGTGAGACCGTTATGCCGGTCTTCGTCCGACGAAGAGGTCCGGAACAGGGCAACGAGGTAGTTTGCCATATGTGCGCCCGACGTCCAGATCTTGCTGCCGTTAATGAGATAACCGCCGTCAATCTTCGTCGCCTTGGTGCGTACTGACGCCAGATCGGAGCCGGAGTTCGGTTCACTCATGCCGATCCCGAAGGCGGTCTCTCCTCGCGTAATGCCAGGCAGGATGGTCTTGCGTTGCTCTTCCGTGCCGAAGCGCAGGATCAACGGTCCCGACTGCCGGTCGGCAATCCAATGGAAGCCGACAGGTGCGCCTGCCGCTAACAATTCCTCGAGGAGGACATAGCGCTCAAGAAAACTGCGCTCGCTGCCGCCGTATTCCTTCGGCCAAGTCATGCCGATCCAGCCACGCTCGCCGAGCTTGCGGCTAAACTCCGAATTCCACGCGGTCCAGTTGCGCGCGCGTAGATCCACTGAGACCGTCGCCATGGCCTCGGCCAGAAAATCGCGAACTTCCAAGCGGAGCTCTTCCGCTTCGGTCGGTAGTTCGCCGGGTTCGAAATGCAAAGCTGTCATTGTCCTCGTCTCTTATTCCCACATATCATTTCGCGGGTATGCCGCCCGACGCCCGCCCAACAATTAACTAGGGCGAATGTCAGACCTTGGGAGAGCAAAGGAACACCGATGTCGAAATTCCTGCGATACAAAAAGACCGGCCACATTGTCACACTGACAATGAACGCACCTGAATCCATGAACGCTTTGTCGGGCCCGGATCAATATGGTGACTTTGAAAAGTACTGCGCCAAGATCAACCAGGACTATGACGTGCGATGCGTCATTCTAACCGGCAACGGCCGCGCCTTTAGTGCGGGCGGCAACGTCAAAGACATGCAAGATCGTAACAATAAGGGCCAACCCCCTTCGGTCGTGATCCGTGATTGGTACAAGAACGGTATCCAGCGCATCCCGATGGCGTTCTATAATCTGGAAGTCCCGACCATCGCCGCCGTCAACGGTGCTGCGACAGGAGCCGGCTGCGACCTGACTTGCATGGCGGATATCCGCATCGCTTCGACTTACGCGCGCTTCGCCGAAACCTTCGTGAAGATCGGCATTTCACCGGGCGACGGCGGTGCCTATTTCTTACCCCGCGTCATCTCGATGTCGAACGCCGCCGAAATGGTCTTCACCGGAGAGCTGATCGATGCTGCCAAAGCTCTGGAAACGGGCCTGGTCTCGCAAGTCGTGGAACCGGATGAATTAATGAACGCCGCAAAAGCCATGGCGGACCGCATCGCCGCCAACCCACCACACGCATTGCGCTTATCCAAGAAGCTGCTACGGGAGAGCTCGAACTCCACGATGAACCAGCTGCTTGAACTCTCGGCGGTCTACAACGCCATGCTGCAACACACCGACGACCATCGCGAGCGGGTCGACGATCTAGTGGCGCGGATTTCCTCGAAAGCGAAGAAAAAGCCGGCCGCGAAACGCGCGCCCACCAAGAAAAAAGCACCACCGAAACGGGCGGCGGCGAAGAAATAGCGCATTCGTGACAGTCACTTATATCGCGATATAAATGACTGTCACCCAAATGGCTCCTACATCACCGCTCCGATTTGCCAAGGGACGAACTCGTCGTCGCCGAAGCCTTGGGCTTCGCTTTTGGTCGGGCTGCCGGAGGCGACCTCCAACAAGCGGTCAAAGATGCGACTGCCCATTTCCTGGATCGAGATTCCTTCGTCGACGACCACGCCACAATTGATGTCCATGTCCTCCTCCATGCGGGTGTACATGGTGGAGTTGGTCGCGAGCTTTAAGCTCGGTGAGGGTTTGCAGCCGTAGACGGAACCCCGGCCCGTGGTGAAGCAGACGATGGTAGCACCGGCCGCCACCTGGCCCGTAATAGAGCATGGGTCGTAGCCCGGCGAGTCCATGAACACGAATCCCTTCTCGCGGATTTCCTCGGCGTATTTGTAGACGCCAGTTAGGTTTGTCGTACCACCCTTGGCCGCCGCACCCAGGGATTTCTCCAGGATCGTGGTGAGGCCGCCCTCCTTGTTGCCGGGACTCGGGTTGTTGTTCATCTCGCCATTGTTGCGCTCGGTATAGTCTTCCCACCAGCGGATGCGTTCAATCAGCTTCGCGCCGACCTCGGGGGTTACCGCCCTGCGCGTCAGCAGGTGTTCAGCGCCGTATATCTCCGGTGTCTCACTGAGGATACCGGTACCCCCATTCTGCACCAATATATCGACCGCCGCCCCAAGGGACGGATTGGCGGTAATGCCTGAATAGGCGTCGGAGCCACCGCATTGCAGCGCCAAGGTCAACTCGCTCGCGGGGACCGCCTCCCGCGATATCTTGTTCGCTTCCGGCAGCATTTCCTTGATGAGTTCGACACCGCGCGCGACCGTCTTCCGCGTGCCGCCGGTATCCTGGATGGTCATGGTGCGGAATTTTGGTCCCCGTTCGATCCCGTAGGCCTCTAGTAGGAAGTCGATCTGATTGACTTCGCAGCCGAGCCCGACCATCAAAATACCGCCAAAATTGGGATGCCGCGCAAAGCCCCACAACGTGCGTTGCAGGTTCTCGTACCCTCCGCCAGAATCCGCCATGCCGCATCCAGTACCATGGACGCAAGCCACCACACCGTCGACATTGGGATAATCCCCCAATACGTCCCGATTGACGGACTCAGCGATATAGCGCGCAACCGTCGCCGAGCAGTTCACGCTCGTCAGCACTCCGATATAGTTCCGCGTTGCGACTTTGCCGTTATGCCGCCGGTAACCTTGGAATGTCGCCTGATTGCCAAGTGGCACGAATTTCGTCGCCCGCGCTTCCGTCGAATGTGCGTAGTCGCGCTCAAAGATTTGCATTTCCATGTTCTGGACGTGCAGATGGCCGCCGGGTGCGACGTCTTGAAGCGCGAACCCGATGATCTGATTGTATTTGCGGATGGCCTCTCCCACAGCAATCGGCGCAGTCGCGATTTTGTGCCCTGCCGGAATTTGCGTGAGTGCCGAGATGCCCTCGCCCAGTATCTCCGTGCCCGGCAGAATGTCCGTTCGCGCCACCACGACGTTGTCGGCCGCGTTCAATCGAATGGTGATCGGTTTGGCGTCGGTCATTTGACCCTCCAATGTATGTCCAATCCGGATATTCGTGCGATAAGGCTACGAGAGCAAGTAATCCGGCTTGGATAATTTTGTAACGACCCTCGCCAATACCAATTACAGAGTTATTCTCGATATGATCAAAAGTTAATTCGCCAGAGGTCCTCATGCCCATCGAACTATTCATAGAACAATGGTCAGCCCCAACCGGGGGCGTATTGTACCCCTGGTCCATCTGGAAGAACGGCAAGCAGGTGCACTATGGCCAGCGCTTGCGGACGCGGGACGAGGCGGAACAGGAAGGGCTGCATTACTGCCAGCATGTACTTGGAGAAACGCCAGAACGAATCACGCGGCTTTAGCCGACAACGCATAAGGAACATCACGCATGGAATTCGGATTAAAGGGTAAAGGCGTCGTCGTGACCGGCGGCAGCCGGGGCATCGGCTTCGCCATCGCGGAGGCGTTCGCGGCGGAGGGCGCCAATGTATCGATTTGCGGGCGCACACAAAGTTCCCTCGATGCTGCGAAAGAAAAACTCGTGGCCCATGGCAGTACCGTGCATGCCGCTATCTGCGATGTCGGCGATGCTGCCTCGCTCGAATCCTATATTAATACGGCTGAGGCGGCCCTCGGTGGACTTGGCGTCTTAGTCAACAATCCATCCGGTTTCGGGCGCACCGACGACGAGGATGGCTGGCGGAAATCCATTGATGTGGATCTCATGGCCACGCTGCGGGGTAGTTGGCAGGCCATTCCGATGATCGAGAAATCCGGCGGCGGGGCCGTCATTCATATCTCTACCATCTCCGCCCTGACCGAGAGCATGCGCACGCCGCCCTACGGCGCCATCAAAGCAGCGGTAAACCATTATACGGTGACGCAGGCGAAGTCGTTTGCGCCGAAGGGGATTCGCGTAAATGCCATCTGCCCTGGCTCGATCTATTTCGAGGGCGGCGTGTGGGACGATGCGAAAAAGAACAACCCGGCACTTTACGACAGTATTCAAGCAAGCATCCCGTCAGGGAGATACGGTACACCAGAAGAGATTGCCGCCGTTGCAGTCTTCCTCGGCTCGGATGCCGGACGCTGGGTGACCGGACAGGCTATCGCGGTGGACGGAGGACAAGCCCTTTAAGATGAAGATACGCGGCTCCTTCAGGGTGTAGAAGATGTCACCGGTCAGTAATTCGTACCTGAAACGGGCGTTGAAGCTTTCACAATATCCGTTCTCCCATGGCGAGCCTGATACGATATCGGCGGTCTTTGATCTGACTGCGTTGATCCATGCCTGGATCGCCTTAGCAACGAACTCAGGTCAGTTGTCCGATCGGATGAAAGCAGGCACGCTGCGCATGATGAACAGTCGATGGCCCAAACGTGATTGGGATGGGTCGGGCGCAGCCTGATGATCGACTTTTCCTTGTGATAGAGCCGTTGGCGCTTTCTTTGCCGTTGCGGCAGCTGAAGGCCCTCTTCGCGCCAGTCCAATCACCCGGCAGTTCCGTCTCTGCGACGTCGCAAGCTTCTGGCGCG
>CAJWTF010000020.1 GCA_913046825.1 uncultured Rickettsiales bacterium
CCATCCGATTGGCGATCGGCATGCCGAGGCAAAGCAAACGAACCTTCTTCGTCTCACGCGCCAAGATTGCCAGCGGAATGGTGCAGACCGAGGTCGTGCAAGTCGCCGTCGTGTGGTGCTCGTTCACCATAATGTTGATGCCGAGTTCGTCACAAAGCGCCCACTCATCCAGGTACCGGTGATAAAGGTCGGCCCCGAGCTTGGGATCGTAGACTTTGCTCGGAATCACGTTGCGCAGTGAATCTCCAAGTTCTTCCCACCCCGGGTGATAGGCCATCTCACTGAAATGCCATACTTGCATTGATCCGACCTCCTTATGGGGCGCACGGGCCGGCGCGGAGCGCGGCCATCGTGTCATCCAAGCATTCAATTTGTGGGTAATGCCCGGCGCCCGAAATCACATCGAGCTTTGCCCCCGGCATACGAGCCGCCAGTTTTCGACTGTATTCGGGCGACACAAACCCGTCTTCCGCACCCCAAATCAGATGTGTCGGGACGCTAGCGCGATGCAGCCAGCGGGCCAGCGCCGGATTGTGCAAATAGGGCTTCCAGGCGTAATAGGCGACGTATTGTCGGTCGCGCGCGGTCGCGGTCAGCTGATCCTCATTGAACGACGCGAAGTCAGGCGGCGTTCCCGCAAACAACGCGCTCGCGCTCTCGGCCTCGGGCAGCGCGAAGAGATCGGCAAAATCCCGCTCGTCCCGCGCGCCAAGCCGTGCGCCCAGTGGTGTCATCAAAGCCAATGCCGACAGGCGCGACACATTCCGAACCGCCATTTCAAGCGCGATCCAGCCGCCGAAGGAAGCCCCGGCCAAGGTGACGCCCTCGAGGTCCAATTGTGCCAACAGATCAAGATAGAGATAGGCCAAATCGTCAATCCGACGAAAGTCTTCCGGCGGCGTGCGACCGTCAAACCCCGGATGGCGAGGTGCATGGACGGTCCAGCTTTCCGCCATTCGGTCGATAAAGGGCCGTTGTAGGTGGTGGTAGTGCTCCGCGTGGAGATACAGCAAAGGTGGGCCCGAGCCCTGCACTTCGAGGTCGAGTGTCACGCCTCGGACGGTAATCTGATCCATGGAATATTCGCCTTCATAATCAATCGCCTGACGATTCACAGCGACCGATTATGATATGTCTCGATTCGAGACGGCAGAAAGTCTCCGGGTCTCAGGCCGAAACCAATTCCCCGATTACGTCCCGCCAGGCTTCCGCATCAAAACCCCACGGACCCATCTCGCTGCGATAGGCGATCTTACCCTCGGGATCGATGACATAAAGCCGTTCGGGCATCGCGGCCTAAGTCCCGTCCAACTCATTGTCCATGTTGTCGAGCAACATCGGCATCTCGAACTTGAGATTGATCATGCACACACCGGCGACCTCGGCCCGTTCGTCAGCGGTCGTCGGTTGGGTCACTAAAACCTCATCCCGTTCATTCGCCGGCACCTGCCAACCGTCAGTAGGGTGAATTTCTTGAATGTAGATCAGATAGAAATCCATCCGATCCCTGAATTCCCTGTAAATTTCGTTCACGCGCACGGCGTTTTCCCAAAATGGCGGTCACGTTTAGGACCCAAAGATCAGTCCAACCGGCCTGTCCCGGGTCGCCGACAATCTAAACAACTCCCCGTTATGCGAGCGGTCTGGCGACAATCGTTCCACCTCAAAGTTCAGCGCCACATCGCCCACCGACGGTGCCGGCGCTTCCCCTGCCAATTTCTAGGCCCTACCTTCGTGATACTCGGACACGGACAACCCCATCCGGGCCCACCGCTCCGACGGCAACTGCGCCGGGTCTTTGGGTGAAAATTCGCTCATCGCCATACCCTATCTATAAGGCCTATCGGCATATCAACTCTACTATTGTTCTTCCCTCGCCACGGCACGCCAGCCGATGTCGCGGCGGCAGAAGCCTTTTGGCCAGTCGATACGGTCGATAGCGGCATAAGCGCGGGTTTGCGCTTCCTTGACCGAGACACCGCGCGCAGTGACGTTCAGGACGCGGCCGCCGGTGGCCAGGAGTTTTCCGATCTCGTCGCGGCCGGTGCCCGCATGGAACACCGTTACTGCGTCGTCCGCGTCCATCGCGGTGTCGATACCCTTAATTTCGGTGCCTTTCTCATAGTCGCCGGGATAACCCTCGGACGCCATCACCACAGTCAGCGCGGCTTCGTCGTACCAGCGAAGATCGAAACTATCGAGAACACCATCAGCGGAGGCGATTAGCGCCGGCAGGACGTCGGACATGAGTCGCGTCAGCAGCACCTGACATTCGGGGTCGCCGAAACGGACATTGTATTCAAGCAGTTTGGGGCCTGAATCCATCACCATCAATCCGGCATAAAGCACGCCTTTATAGGCGCACCCTTCTGCCTGCATCGCGGCAACGGTCGGCTCGATGATCGTCTTCAGTGCCGCCTCCGCCAGCGCATCGTCCATGATTGGAGCCGGGCTGTAAGCCCCCATGCCGCCGGTATTCGGGCCCTTATCGCCATCGAAAACCGCCTTGTGATCTTGCGCCGAGTCGAGCATCAGCACATGAGAGCCGTCGCAAATCGCAAAGACGCTGACTTCTTCGCCCGCCATGAACTCCTCTATGACGACCTCGGCACCCGCCGCGCCGAAGCGACCGCCGAGCAGCGCATCGTCAACCGCCGCCAGCGCTTCGTCGACGCTCTGTGCGACCGTGACACCTTTTCCCGCCGCGAGACCGTCCGCCTTAACCACGATGGGCGCCCCCTGTTCGCGAATATAGGCTTTCGCCGCCTCCGCATCCGAAAAGCGACCATAGGCAGCAGTCGGAATATTGTATTTGGCGCACAGGTCCTTCATGAAACCTTTCGAGCCTTCCAGTTGTGCCGCTGCAGCGCTGGGGCCGAACGCCTTTATGCCGATCTCATCGAGCCGGTCAACCAAACCGGCGCAGAGCGGTCCTTCCGGGCCGACGACGACGAAATCAATGCCTTCATCGCGCGCGAAGTCGACCAAAGCCGGAACGTCGTCTGCGTTGATCGGCACGCATTCGGCCTCGGCGGCGATGCCCGCATTTCCCGGCGCGCATAAAAGTTTATCGCACAGCGGCGAGGCCGCAATCGACCAGCACAGCGCATGTTCCCGTCCGCCTGATCCGACCACTAAAATTTTCATCTTTTCCTCACTCAACTATCCGCAATACTTTTGCATACGCGACCAAGCCTAATTATCATGGACCCATAGCCAAGATGCCTGAAAACCCGACGACAGCAACCCAGAATTTACCGGAATACTCCGTCTCGGAGTTATCCGGCGCGCTCAAGCGCACGGTTGAGGATTCTTTCTCCTATGTGCGGGTCCGGGGCGAAGTTTCCGGCTTTAAACGTGCTGCCTCCGGCCATCTCTATATGACACTGAAGGACGACTCGGCGGTGATCGACGGCGTCTGCTGGCGCGGTGTTGCGGGACGGCTCTCGATTCAGCCGGAAGACGGGTTGGAAATCATCGCGACCGGCAAGCTCACGACCTATCCGGCGCGCTCTAAATATCAGCTGGTCATCGAATCGATGGAACTGGCCGGTGAAGGCGCACTCCTCAAATTACTTGAGGAGCGGCGCAAGAAGCTCGCCGCCGATGGCCTCTTCGACGAAGACCGTAAACGAGAGCTACCTTTCCTGCCCGACGTGATTGGCGTCGTCACTTCGCCGACCGGTGCCGTCATCCGTGACATCCTGCACCGCCTGGCCGACCGATTTCCCCGCCATGTGTTGCTTTGGCCGGTCCTGGTGCAGGGCGACAAAGCCGCCGACCAGATCAGTACCGCTATTCGCGGTTTCAACAGCCTGCGGGAAGGCGGCGACATTCCGCGCCCGGATCTGCTGATCGTCGCGCGTGGCGGCGGCAGCCTGGAGGATCTCTGGTCCTTCAACGAAGAGAATGTGGTGCGGGCGGCGGCTGAGTCCCAGATTCCACTGATCTCCGCCGTCGGGCATGAGACGGATTGGACGTTGATCGATCATGCGTCGGACAGGCGCGCGCCGACGCCGACAGCAGCGGCTGAAATGGCAGTACCGGTCCGCTCCGACCTTTTAGCTCAAGTCCTGGATGATTCGCGCCGCATGGTGAGTGGATTCGGGCGATATATCGGCGAGAGGCGGATGCGCCTCGAAGGGCTAGGGCGTGGGCTGCCGGATCCTATCTCAATCCTGCGCGGCCACGAGCAGCGGCTTGACGATTTAACGGACCGTTTGGCATTAAGCTTACGCAATGAAGACCAATTGAGGCGGCAGAAAGTCAGCAACCTTGCGGCACGCCTTCGCAGCCCACAACAATCAGTGAACGACGCGAAGGACCGTTTGGCCCGAGAAGCGAAAACCCTGCACGTAGCCTGGTCGCATTTCAGCCGTCACGTGCAAGATCGCAGCACCCGCGCCGGGGAACGCCTCTCACCGCTTTACCTGGAACGGCAAATTCGCGACGGCGGCGCGGTACTGGCGGAACTCGACCGGCGCGGTAGTGCGGCCGTCTCGCAACACGTCAAGGAAGCAAAAGGTCGCTGGGGTCGTTTTGCGGATCTGCTCGAGAGCTATTCCTTCGAGCGCGTCCTCGAGCGCGGCTATACGGTCATCCTCGATGAGAGCGCAAGCCCCATCACCGCAGTGTCGGCACTCAACCCGAAAGACGCCGTGGAAATAAAGTTCGCCGATGGCAGCAAGAATGCGATTATCACGTCCGAAACAGCTGCCTCCGCGAAGCCGAAGAAGACCAAGCCGGGCCCATCGGACAAACGACAAGGCAGCCTGCTTTGAAGGCGTGCCTCATTCTCGTGTTGGCGATCCTGTTTGTGGGCGAAGTCCGCGCGGATAACTTACGCCTGGAAGGCAAATTCGTGCAGGGCGGGCTCGTACAAGGGACGGTGCCGGCGGGCGCCAAAGTCACCTTCGAAGGACGGCCTATACGGGTCTCTGCGAAGGGCCGGTTTCTGATCGGCTTCTCCCGCGATGCGGGGCCTACATCGTCACTCGCGATGCGCATGCCGGACGGGCAGCAGATCAACAAGCCGCTGAAAATTGAAAACCGGAAGTATCAGATCCAACGTATCGACGGCCTGCCGCGGAAAATGGTGACCCCACCAAAAGCTGTCTACGACCGCATTCGCGCGGAAAATACCGCCATCGCGAAGGCCCGCGCGAAAGATACGGCCGACGACCATTTCGAGAGCGGCTGGATATGGCCCGCGCAGGGGCGCATTTCCGGCGTCTACGGCAGCCAGCGAATTTTAAACGGCAAGCCGCGCCGCCCACATTTCGGCTTAGATGTAGCCGCACCCGTCGGAACGCCCGTGGTCTCTCCGGCAGACGCCGTCGTGGCACTCGCGCATGGGGACATGTATTACACCGGTGGCACCATAATTCTGGACCATGGTCATGGATTGACCTCCGCCATGCTGCATTTGAACACCGTCGAGGTTGAGGTCGGAGATTTTGTGCGCAAAGGGCAGCGCATCGGAACTATCGGCAAGACCGGCCGCGCCACGGGGCCCCACCTCGATTGGCGGATCAATCTCTTCAAGGCGCGCCTTGACCCGGCCTTCTTAGTGCCTCCAATGCCCCCATCGAAATAGGATAATTATCTATTCCTTCGGCCAACGCCGGTGTAGCCAGAACCATTGCTCCGGATACTCGCGAATCCAATCCTCTATAATGCCGTTGATCTGCCCCAGCACCTTAATCGCATCGGCTTTGCGGTCGTCAGTACGCTCAATCTCCAACGGCGGCGAGATTTCAATCCGAAAGCGCGATCCCGGATAGCGGATGCAACGGACCGGCACGATTGCCCCCCCGGTCCGCAAAGCGATTTCCACCGGTGCGGTCGCCGTCATCGCATCATGACCAAAAAACGGAATAGGCACGCCCTCGTTCAATTTTTGATCCATCATCGCGCCGAAATGCAACCCATCGCGCATCAAACGCAACATCTTAGCCGCCCCCTCGCGCCCCTTGGGGATTAGTGTCGTATTTTCGCTGCTGCGCGCGTTCTTGAACAACCGGTCGATAAACGGATTGTCTGCACCGCGATAAATTTGGCCCAGCGGCAGACCGGTCTGCCCGACGACACGAGCACCCAGTTCCCAGTTTCCCATATGCGCAGAAAAGACAATCCCAGCCTTGCTGCTTTCCTGCATGGTGGCGAGATGTTCCGCGCCCACTAACTCAACTCTCGAACCCGGCTCGTTGACGGTAAATCGATCGAGATGTGAAAATTCGGCCGCACCTTGCCCGAGATTACCCCAAATTTTGTCTAACAAGGCTTCGACTTCGACGTCGTCGAGTTCCGGAAACACCCGGCGGACATTTTGCTCCGCCACACGCGCCACTGGCATGCGCCGGCCGATTTTACGAAACATCAGACTGGTGATAGCAGTCCCCACCGCCAACGGTAAAGCCCGGACAGAATAATAGAGCGAGCCGATCAACAGCGCCTGTAGCGGATACAAGAATCGCCGCATACAGAAGCGGGCAATGGGCCCACGATCAGCCATTGGAGATGACCGCGGACAAAATGCGGTCGATACCCGCGCTATCGCCCCATTCGACAGTGACCTTAACAACCTCAATACCTTCTGCATTCGCGGGGTCGAGGCGTACAAAGTCTTTCTCGGTCGTGACTAACCGTGCACCATTTTCCGATGCCAGCGACTTTAACGCCGATACCTCTCCATTGCTATAAGAGTGATGGTCGGTGAACGGCTTCGCTACAGCGATTTCAAACCCCATCTCCAAGAGCGTGTCGAAGAATTTTTGCGGCCGTCCAATTCCCGCGAAGGCGACGACGGGACGGGAATCCGGCAGTAAGGAATTAGCTTTAGGCACCAAGGAGGCGTCTAATGTCGGCATGTTCGTGGTCAGCTTAAAGGCTCGGTTTTGCCCAAGTGTGACCATAGCGTCCGTGCGCGATAACCCGTCTTTCAAAAATTCCCGCAACGGACCTGCCGGCATGACCCGCCCATTGCCGACGCCGTAATCCCCGTCGACAACGACTACTGATAAATCCTTATGCAAGCCAGGATTCTGAAAACCATCATCCATGACGACGATATCCGCGCCGGCCGCGATCGCCGCCTTTGCCCCAACGGTGCGCTTGCGCGAGACCCAGGTCGGTGCCCTACGAGCAAGCAGCAAGGCTTCGTCTCCAACATCCGCCGCACCATGCGTTTGCAAATTTACCTGAATTGGACCCGCTAAACGGCCGCCGTATCCGCGTGTCAGGAAATGCGGCAAGAGCCCTTTAGCGAGATATAAATCCGCGATCGCCAAAGCGACAGGGGTCTTTCCCGCGCCGCCCGTGATAAGGTTCCCAACACACACAATGGGCCGTTCGGCACGATATGGCGTCCCGTACCGCCATCGCAACGTCGCCGCGAGACCATAGATCCAGCCAATGGGCGCGAGTAACCGGGACATAATGCCGTCATTTGCCCAAAAATCCGGAGCTTGCATCTTCTATTCACCGTTCATCAAACCGGCGATCTCTTCATGTATGCGTATGACCGCATCCGCATTTTCGGAGGCGACCCGCGCCGCGGCCCCGGCTTGTTCCTGTCGGGCCGCTGGATTGCGCAGCAGTTTGGCGACAGCGGCTGCGACCGCTCCCGCATCATTTACTTGTTGCGCCCCTCCAGCATCCAACAATTCGCGCGCCACCGTCGTGAAATTGCCCATATCCGGCCCTAGAACAACCGCACAGTCGAGCTGTGCCGCCTCAAGCGGATTATGTCCGCCATGGGACGCCATGCTGCCGCCAATGAAAGCAATGGTCGACAATCGGTAGAAGAACCCCAATTCGCCAAGCGTGTCAGCCACGTAAATATCGCCGGTCAAACCGTCTCCCGATGATTTTAACGACACGGAGAGGCCCCGCGCGCGCAGTGCCTTCGCGATCTCATGGCCACGGATCGGATGACGGGGAACGATAACGGTCAGAATATCCGGCCACTCCGCCGATAGGTGGTCGTGTACTTCCGCCGCCGTTTCCTCTTCACCGGGATGCGTGCTCGCAGCCAGCCACAAGGTACGCTCGCCAAGTTCGGCCTTAACAGCGTCCAAGGCGGACAAGTCCACCGGCAGAGTCGCCGCCGAAAATTTCAGATTACCGAGATATTTTACTGGCGAAGCACCGAGACAACGCAAGAAGTCCGCTTGCTCTTCGGTTTGCGCCAGGCAAAGGGAAAAAGTACCTAGGAGACGGCGCGCTGTGCCCGAAAACCGCCGCCAGCGGCCGAAACTGCGCCGAGACATGCGTGCATTGACCAATACGCTGGGAATGTCTCGGCGCGCCGTCTCCTGCACCAGGTTAGGCCACAGTTCCGATTCCATCCACAGCGCAATATCGGGCTGCCAATGATCGAGGAAAGTTCTGACCCACGGCAACCGGTCAACAGGCGCAAATTGATGGAAACTTCTCGGCGGTAATCGTTCCTGCATGAGGTGGGCGGAGGTCAGCGTTCCAGTCGTCTGCAGGACATGAGTTTCAGGTTCGGCCTCAAGTAATTTCACGATGAGCGCCAAAGACGATTGCGATTCACCGACACTGGCGGCATGAATCCAAATCAGTTTACCGGCGGGCCGAAGCCGGCTGGCGACGCCACGGCGTTCGGAAATCCGAGCCGCATCTTCCTTCCCTTGTGACAAGCGGCGGCGCAACAACCCGTAGACCAAGGGTCCGCCGACATTGGTAAATAGGCGGTAGATCCAGAGCGGGCTCATCGGGCAATCAACCGGCTTCCGTGGTCAGCGGAGCGGGCTCGACATCAGGGCGGTTCATAAGCCAATCCGCCCTTTGCGTCAGCGCCAGCAAAGCGTGCTCGAGTTCAACACGTTTTTCACTCATTTCCATATCATCCGCGTTCTTCGAGACGTATATGGGGTCCCCCCACAGGAATACCCCCCGTCCGAAGGGAAACGGGAGGACGAATTTGTCCCAACTCTCAAGTACATAACGCAATGACGCGGAAAACGTAAGCGGTAATATCGGCGCTCCACTCACTTTTGCCAACGCTATGACGCCGTCATTGGCTCGCATGCACGGCCCTTTCGGCCCGTCCGGCGTGATCCCGACGATCTCACCGCTTCTCAACAGACGAGCCAATTGAATGAAAGCCGCGGCACCGCCCCGCGTCGAGGAGCCGAATACTGTCTTCGAGCCAAAATGAGACATCATACCTGACACCAGCTGGCCATCACGATGTCCGGAGATCAACATATTCACGAGATCGCAGCGCTTCCAGGAAAACGCCATCATGATCAATCGACCGTGCCAAAACGCAACGACGAACGGTTGACCGTCGTTCAACAATCCGTCCGGTACTTCTTCGCCGATAATACGCCAGCGGCCAGAAACCCAGACAAACTTGATATATTGCGCCGCGATCCATGTAAGTGTATTGCGAACGACACCTGAAGAAAGTAAACGCTTAATCAATCGAACTGCCTCATGCCTTTGCTACCTCCAACGGTGCCTTTAGTGATTGTCCGTCGTCCAATTGCATACGGCAATAATGGGCATACAGCCCATCCTGTGAATACAACTCCGAATGTGTTCCGGATTCGACCACGCGTCCCTTCTCCAACACGTAGATGCAATCGGCGTCCGACACAGTCGACAACCGATGCGCAATAACAATGGTAGTCCGTCCCTGCATGAGACGGGTCAACGCGGTATGAACTTGGTGTTCGGATTCACTATCTAATGACGACGTTGCCTCATCGAGCAGTAAAATTGGCGCATTCTTCAACATTGCGCGGGCAATCGATATTCGTTGGCGTTGACCACCCGACAGGCGGAGTCCGCGCTCTCCGACCATCGTGTCATACCCGAGAGGAAGCTCCATGATAAACTCATGCGCCGCCGCAGCCTTTGCCGCATCAATTACATCCGTGTCGCTCGCTCCGTCCCCCGCATATGCAATGTTTGCCCGAACGGTGTCATTGAACATCGTCACTTCTTGACTTACCAAAGCTATAGATTTCCGCAGCGATCCAATTGTTACCTTACCGATGTCTTGCCCATCGATCAGGACTCGGCCGCTTTGAGCATCATAAAATCTTGGAATTAAGTTTAGAATTGTCGATTTTCCAGCTCCCGACGGCCCAACTAGCGCAGTTGTTTTACCGGCAGCGAATGTGATCGTGGTATCTATCAATGCCGATTTTTCCTCGTCATATGAGAAACTGACGTTGTCAAAAGAGACACCCCCGTCTCGCGGCTGCAACTGTATAGCATCAGGTGCGTCGATGACTTTCGGCTCATAATCAAGAAGATGAAAGATGCGGTCGGCGGCCGCGAGCCCTAGTTGCAAACTTGCGTTCAGGTTGGCCAAGCTTCTTATAGGTTGATACGCCAATAACGCCGCAGTGAAAAACGCCATGAATTGGCCTACGTCTATCTCGTTCGCAAGCGTTTTGTGCCCCCCCCAGGCCAAGACACTCGCCAAGGCGAGACCGATCATCGTCTCCAGGATCGGAGACATTCGGGCACGAGTTCTCCCGGCTTTCAGAAAATGGTTATAGATGCTTTCGAAAAATTCATGGGCACGAGAGCGTTCGTAATCTTCTGTGGCATACGCTTTGACTTCACGAGCCGCCTTAAACACGTCATCCAGATAACTGGCGACCGTTCCAATTGATTCTTGCGTATCTCTAGAAATTCGACGAAGCCGACGCCCGATATAGACTATCGGAAAAATGCTGATCGGCATAAAAACAAGAGCGATGAGCGACATTTCCCAGTTTAATTGAATCATTACGGCCGCTAGAAAGACGACCATCATCAGGTCGCGTCCGATGCCGGTAAAAGCCTTAACCGTCGCGTCGCGAAGAAACTGGACGTCATTCGTGAAACGGGTCATTTGCCGACCCGTCGAATCACTTTGAATATAAGCAAGATCGGCGGACATGATGCTATTGAACATTTGGTCTTGCATCATGGCGATCATTCGCAAACCGACTTTCTGCATCAAGACGGTTTGAACAAAGTTTGCAGAACCCTTTACGATCGCGGCCAAAAGGAAACCTAACGGTAACAGCCAAAGGAGATTTTCGTCCGGTTTGACCAATAATTTATTCAACGCGGGCTCGACCAACTTGGCCATTGCCGCTGTCGCAGCAGCCGTAATGATCATGCAAACAACCGCGACGGCAATCGATTTCAATTGTCCTCGGAGGTAATCTCGGAAGAGACGCTGCGATAGCCCCGTTGTCGATGTATGCCGCTTAACAGTAACGCTTCCGTCGGTCACAATTCTTAAAATCTCCGATGTTGCCGGACGTATATCACGCCGCTTCTCCGCTCGCCAGTTTCGACCGGGATGGTATTACCGACGATCCCCTTCAACGTTTTTGTAGCCTCGTAGGCGCAAACACGCTTCATAAAGTTGCAGCGCATATTGCGACGAACATAGCGTATCATTTCATTCCGATAGCTGCCCTTGCGGCCTACTGTCCCGGACCGGCCTAATTCTCTTTCTTGTTCGACACCGGCACGTTTTTCTGAATCCCGACGGCAGTGAGATTGATCCCGTGGCCATCGGGATCAATCAATATTTCGGTTCTCCCACCTTGCCGTATCCGCATAGCCGACAACGCACAATGTAGCCACGACCATCCATAGCAAGACGAGTGGCGCATTTTTTCCAATCAACCTTTTCAAGGAAATTCTTTGCATTAACCACATATTATACTAATTTCCGCTTGTGCGACCCGTCCAAACGCGAAATTGGCTAAAATATATAGTGTGCTGAATAAGCGTAAATGGAGTGTGGACGATGAAACGTATTGCGATCCTTATCTTAGCGCTCGGCATAGCTAGCTGTGAAATGGGCGATCGAGAGAATAAACGTGCTCTTGCCACCTTGTTGGGAATGGGTGCCGGTAGCGTATTGGCATATTATGGCGTCGGTGGAGATTTTACCGACAAGTTCATTGCCTCGAGTTTGGCGGGCGCAGGTGGCGCCGCGGTCGGCTACTACCTTTCCGATCGACTGTTACCGCACGACCGCGAGAAACTCGATAGCACGGCCTTCAAGGCACTCGACGAGGCCGAGCAAGGGCAGTCGTTTGCATGGGGCAAAAAAGGAAAGGGTGCCTGGGGAACTTTTACGCCTGTCCGTGACTATATCAGTAATGATGGAAAGAACTGCCGCTCCTACGTCGCCACGATTAATATTGAAGATGAAGCGCAGAGAATCGAGGAAGTAGCCTGCCGTCTTGAGAGCGGCGTATGGCAAACGGTTAAAACTTAATTCCTTTGGACAAAAAAAGGGGCCGCGACATGCGCGGCCCAAGTCTAGGGAGGAAATACCCAATAGAATGCTTGGGTGGCAAAGCCGACCGTTGCAGCAGCATACTTGGGCAAACCATATGCTGCACTGCACAATATAAGTTGCCGCTTTCCCAAATTCAATGATTAATCCGCTGATTTGTGCTGCTTAATATCACATTTGGCACTATGAATAATTTTGCGCTGCAGAATTTTATAATTTTATATTTCTTCGAGCCGATCCTTTAAAACAATCGACCCTTGACCAATAATCTTTGAAATATTATTGCGTGATCCGGATAGTTGGATTGGTTCAAGGAGCGGCAATCGTTATCCACCGCGGCCGAATGCTTGACGGGCCAGGATCGCAGCCGAAAACAATAAGATCGCCCCAGCCTGGTGCAAAACCGCGAGGGGAATGGCAACGACACTTAACAAGGTCGCAATTCCCAATGCAATTTGCATCACGGCCATGCCCGCGAATAACAACAATATCAGCTTCTGCCACCTTGATTGTGCCAAGCGATAACCAAAACCACTGACGCACAACACGCTGGCGACGGTCACATAGGCGAGCATTCGATGATCGAATTGAACGGTCAAAATATCGTCGAACGCGGCATTCCAGAAGGGAACCGTGCCGAACAAATCACTCGGGACCCAAGCCCCCGCGATCAAGGGCCAAGTATTATAGTCGAACCCGGCGCCAAGACCCGCCACGAGGCCGCCCGACATCACGGTCACGAAAACCACTATCAAGGTCGCACTCAAAAAATGGCGCAGCCAATCAGCCGTGCGGCTTACGGCATTCACACCAGTCGCAAGGTCAGCAACGAGCCACAGAATGTATCCCAGAATTAGAAACGCCATGGAGAGGTGGACGGTTAATCGGTACTGGCTTACGTCGTGACGGTCAACAAACCCGCTTTTGACCATCCACCAGCCGATAATCCCTTGCACAGCGCCCAGCACGAACAATGCAAACAAATGCGGCCGTAACCGGGGTGGAATATATCCACGCCACCAGTACCAAATTAGCGGCACACCGAATACCACGCCGATCAGACGGCCCCAAAGCCGATGAATGAATTCCCACCAGAATATGGTTTTAAAGTCTGACAGAGACATGCCAGCATTTTCCAACCGGTATTCGGAGGTTTTCCGATAAAGGTCGAATACGCGTTCCCATTCCGGCGTCGAAAGTGGCGGCAGCGCGCCGATCAGCGGCCGCCATTCTACCATTGATAGACCGGATTCAGTCAACCGCGTGATTGCACCGATGAGCATCATGACAGCAACCATCGCAGCACAAGACACCAGCCAGATTATCAATGCGCGCGAATTTCCGGTTACTGGAATTTTTTCTTCCGACATTCCGCGATATTAGATCGGTACTGCCCAGGACGCCACTAGCCAAATTATCGCATTTAATACAATTTTTTAGTGTCTTTTTTAATATACCATTTTTTTGGCGTTTTTTTTGCCGCGCTTAGCAATTGATGCCTATTCTACATTTACGAATTTCGACGCACCCTAATCGGAACGACGACGCATGAACACTTTTCTCATCGGTTTGAACCTCACCGGCCAGAACGCTATGATTGTTGGGGGTGGTGAACTCGGCTCGATTCATTCTCAAGACCACCGTGAAGCTGATCGTCGTCGCGCCCACTGTAAGGCCCAAAGTTCATGCTTTGGCGGCGAGTGGGGCGGTAACGCTGGCCCTAAGTTAGTATCGGTCGGACGACCTTGACGGCGTCGGTATTATATTAGCTACCACTGGCCGCGACGATATCGACAGAGAGGTCGCGACAGCCGCACAGATACGCAATATACCCGTCAACGTTCCGGACAAACCGGAACTCTCAAGCTTCAATCTTCCGGCTTTGATTGAACGATCGCCCATCTTGGTCAGAATTTAATCTGACGAAACCGCCCCGCTCCTCGCCCGTCGCATTCGTGCTCAAATCGAAATTCTGCTGCCCACCAATCTAGGACAATTAGCCCATTTCGCCGCCGGGTTTCGCAAATCCGTCTCCTCTGTATTTACACGGATCGAGGCGCGCCGCCATTTCTGGAAGGAGTTCTTTTCCTCCTCAATCGCCGAGACAGTGCTGGCCGGTGACGAGGCACCCTTCAAGGAGGCTCTTTGTGGTACTGCTTAAAGACGGGCAAACGTCAGCTGACACATGGCAACATCTGAATGACGATGACGCGCTGCCCTCCGGACCCATCATCTCAAGTGTCACTCGTTGGCAACATGACCGAGCATCGCTGATCGCTCGCTAAATGCCGCTTCGGCTCCAGCTCGATGCGGGGGCGGAGCCAGGGGACGTGGCTGACGACCCGCACCGTTTCTCGGTGATTTGTCTTCAATTCGACAGTTTTACCGACGGCCGTCCTTACTCACAGGCGCGTTTGCTGCGCGAACGATACGAATATCGCTGTAAACTGAGGACGAGAGGTAACATCCTGCGAGATCGGTTCAATTTCATGCGAAGCTGCGGTATCGATGCGCTGGAGGTCACAAAGGAAGCGGACAATCGTGTCTGGCAAGACGCCGTCGCGGAGATCGACATCTACTATCAACCCGCCAGCGACAGCCGGCCGACTGTCGCCATGTACCGTCGCGGTGCGGCCGCGAGTTATCCGATCTGAAAATCCAACACGAAGCGGCGCCCGATGGGCGTCGCTAATCTCGATTCCGGAAATCCGGACTTAGACCTTCCAAGTATGTCCTTGGCGCAGCAATGTGTTCAAGTCAGCGTCCGCCGACTTCGCCTTGGCCGCATCGATCTGAGCATAGACTGCCGTATCATAGCTGGTCGACGGGTTACAATAGACAACGCCGAGGGCGACCGGGAAGCTGGGCGGGTCCATACTGCAGAGCATCATCGCCAGCATCTTGTTGGTCTCATCGTGGACGAGGATATCGTCTTCGGTAATGCCATTCTCGCCGATGATGACGACTTCAAGTTCGGCCAGGCCCGCCTTCATGCGAAGGCCTTTCTCGCTGTCCTTACCAAAGATCAACGGCTTGCCGTGCTCAACATGGACCTGCATATCGGCAGCCACCGACTTGTCCGTAAAGTGCTTGAAGACGCCGTCGTTATAGACGATGCAATTCTGAAAGATCTCGACGAAGGATGCGCCCTTGTGCTCATGCGCGCGCGACAAGACGCCGGGCATATGCTTTTGCAATGTATCGACGGTACGTGCCACGAACCGAGCGCCACTGCCAAGCGCAAAGCTACCCGCATTCAGCGGCGTGTCGACCGAGCCCATCGGCGTCGACGGCGACCGGGTGCCGGCCCTAGACGTCGGTGAGTATTGCCCCTTCGTCAGACCGTAGATTTCGTTGTTGAACAATAGGACCTGCAAATCGACGTTGCGCCTTAACAAGTGCAACATGTGATTGCCACCAATAGACAGGCCGTCACCGTCGCCGGAGACGACCCAAATGTCGAGCTCAGGATTGGCCAGCTTCACACCGGTCGCAATCGCGGCGGCACGGCCGTGGATCGTATGGAAGCCATATGTCGAAAGGTAATACGGAAAGCGCGCGGCGCATCCAATACCGGAGACAAACACCGTGTTCTCGCGGGAGACGCCCATTTGCGCCAGCGACGAGCGAACCCCTTTGACGATGGCGTAATCACCACATCCAGGGCACCAGCGAACTTCTTGATCGGACGTGAAATCTTTCGCCGTCAGCTTTTCGGTTGTTGCGATATCATTCATATCAGCTTCCCAATACATCGTTGATGGCGGTTTCGATTTCGGAAATCTTGAACGGCTTACCTGTGATTAGGTTAAACCCTTCTGCCGGCACCAAATACTGATCCCGAAGGACGGTCTTGAGTTGACCCGTGTTCATTTCCGGCACCAACACTTTGTCGAACCGGCTGAGCAAGTCGCCCAGGTTGCGCGGCAATGGCCAGAGATGGCGCAAATGAATGTGCGAGACCGCAAGGCCGCGCTCACGGGTGTTCGCCACCGCCCGGCTAATCGGACCATATGTAGAGCCCCAGCCGACAACCACGAGCTGCCCAGAATCGCCACCCTGTGCGATCTCTTGCAGTGGGATATCGTTTGCGATGTTTTCAATCTTATTCTTACGCACCATCGTCATCTGATGATGGTTGTCGGGATCGTAGGAGATATGACCGCTATTGTATGCTTTCTCGAGACCACCGATACGGTGCTCCAATCCCGGCGTGCCGGGCTTGACCCACGGGCGCGCCAAAGTCCCGTCGTCCCGCATATAGGGATGGAACCCCTCGGTTTCTTCGTGATACCCCACCGGGAAGGCTTCAAAGGTCGAGAAATCAGGGATCATCCACGGCTCGGCCGCATTGACGATATAGGTATCGCTGAGGACCATGACCGGCGTCATGTACTTTGTCGCCAAGCGTACCGCCTCGATACCGACCTCGAAACAATCGGCGGGTGAACGGGCAGAAATAACCACCAGCGGGCTGTCGCCGTTGCGACCATAAATCGACTGATAGAGATCGGATTGTTCGGTCTTCGTCGGCATGCCGGTCGAGGGTCCCGCGCGTTGCGAGTTCACAATGATCATTGGCAGTTCGGTCATCACCGCGAGACCGATGGTTTCGCCTTTAAGGGCAATACCGGGACCTGAACTCGATGTAATGCCGAGTGACCCCGCATAAGACGCGCCAAGCGCGGCGCCGACAGCGGCAATTTCGTCTTCTGCCTGGAATGTCACGACATCAAAATTCTTCAGGCCCGCCAGGGAATGCAAGAGACCCGAGGCCGGCGTAATCGGATATGAACAGAAAACAAGATTGGTTTCGGCCAATTTACTACCCGCCGTCAGACCCCATGCCATGGCATCGGTACCGGTCACATTACGATACTCGCCCGCTGGCAGCTCAGCCGACGGCACGACATAACTGCCAATCTCGCCCATCTCCGCCGTTTCGCCAAAGGCGTGTCCGGCGTTCAATGCGCTGATATTCGCTTGGGCGATCTTCGGCAGCTTCGCGAATTTCTCGTTCAGCCATTTAACGGTCGCTGCGCGTTCACGACCATAAAGCCAATAAATGAGACCCAAGGTCCAAAAGTTCTTACAGCGCAGGCCCTCTTTTGAAGTCACCTCGAATTCCTTGACGGATTCGAGGGTCAATTTCGAGATGTCGATTTTGACGACGCGGAACTTCGCTAGCGTGTCATCTGCCAACGGGTCGGTGGTCCAACCGGCTTTTTCATAGTTCCGCGCGGTAAAGGCACCGATATCAAGAATGACGAGGCCGCCGTTCTTCAAATCGCCGATATTAACCTTCAACGCGGCGGGATTGAGTACCACCAAAACATCCGGTGCATCACCGGAAGTCTCAATCGCCCGCGCGCCGAAGTTAATCTGAAACGCAGAGACACCAAAGGTCGTACCAACTGGCGCTCTAATTTCGGCGGGAAAATCAGGAAAAGTAGCAAGGTCGTTGCCTGCCAGCGCCGTCGTATCGGTGAATTGGCTGCCGGTAATCTGAACGCCATCGCCCGAATCACCCGCAAAGCGAATGACGACCGAGTCGAGTGCCTGGCGAGGCTTCGACTCGCGAGCTTCCGCAGTAACCGCTGACATGATGCCTTCGTCTCCTAGAAACGCCTGATGTTTGGAATGCAAACTAGCATGATTGTCCGATCAATCGACTTCACAGCTCCGCGTTCGGCGGAGACCGCTACTCACACTTAGGGCTGCGTTGATAACATTGCGATCGATAATACCAAACCCTTAGTTTAGGTGGCCGGAAATTTGCACTTGTACATACAATCTACAGAGATTCCGTCAAGCTTATCCGTCAAGCGCCGCCAGCATTTCGGGAATACGCGTCAATTTTCGCCTTGGCGCACCCTCCGACGCCGTTGATTTCTCAGCCTCGTCGATTTTCTGCCAATCCGAATAATCAACCCAACGAACACTCTTCTCAGTGAGTAAATCTTTCAGTCCTGCCCGGCCGGCTTTGCCGCCATCGGTGCAATCTTCCTGAATTTGCCGAGACGCGGCATCTCCGTCGTGTTTGTTGGTGCCGATGACGCCAGTCGGTCCGCGCCTAATCCAACCGACCGCATAGACGCCTTCCGAAACCCGTCCTTCATCGTTCTGGATCACCCCATTGCGTTCGTCGAAGGGGACGCCGTCCAGCGGCTGCCCCTGGTAGCCGATGGCCGGGATCACGATGCCGCACGGGATATCGTAAGTCTCTCCTGTGCCGACGGCGCGACCGTCGCGTACTTCCGTCTTCTCCAACCGGATACCTTTAACCATATCCTCGCCCAAGATTTCAACGGGAGAGGCGTAAAATTGGAAATGCACGCGGCGCTTGCGGCCGGCCGGCTCCGCGTCGACGAAACTTCGAAGTGTTCCCAAATTTTTATCCTTGAGACGACGATCCCGGTCGCTCATCTCCTCTTCCGCTGGCACTTCCCCCGGAATTTTCGCCGCGTCGATGATCGGTGTGCACTCTTGCAGTTCGCCCATCTCGCGCAATTCGACATTAGTGAACTTCGCTTCCACTGGCCCGCGACGGCCGACCATATAGACGTCCTCCAATGGCGCGGCATGGATGGCGTCAGCGGCATGTGTCGCGATATCGGTTGTCGACATCTCGTCCGGCGTCTTGACCAAAACGCGGGCGCAATCGATTGCCACATTACCGTTACCAATCACGACCACCGCCTTGGTATTTAGATCCGGCTCCAGGTCGCGAAAATCAGGGTGGCCGTTATACCAGCCGACGAAATCGGCGGAGCCGAACACGCCCTTTTTATCCTCACCTGGCACACCGAGCTTGCGGTCATAGGATGAGCCGATGGCCAAGACAACGGCATCATAGAGACCTTTTAGGTCTTCGATACCGACGTCTTTTCCAACATCGACATTGCCAAAATAGGCAACGCTATCGTTCAGCGCGGTCTTCTCGTAGGCGCGCGACACATTCTTCGTCTTTTGATGGTCGGGGGCGACGCCGGCTCTGATCAGGCCAAACGGTGTCGGCAGTCGGTCTATGACATCGATTTCGCAGTCCACCCCAGATTTAATCAACGCATCCGCCGTATAAAACCCGCTGGGTCCGGAACCGACAATTGCAACACGCACGGTCATCCGGGCGTTCCTCCATGGTACTTAATTTAGTAACGCAGTTGGGGCGAAAACTAACGTAATCAATTCATGGACGCCATAAAGATCGGCAAAACATGTCGAATATCTGCCACGATACCGTCCCACCGCTCTGAAAAGATAACTGGTGTTAGTGCAATTCATGTTCCTAGCGCACCGGTCGGGTCTTCACAGGACCGATTTCTTCGCGGCTCATGACAGCGACCGAATGGATTGCCGCGTCGATATTACCGCGCCAGTAATCCAAGAATTCGTGCAGTTTGGGATATTGAGGGGTGAGGTCATTGAACTGCCACGCAAAACTTTGGATCAAGACCGGATGATCTGGCAAGTAATACAAAATCTCTGCGGTGGTCAGCCGATAACCTTCCAATTACAGTGCTAGATCGTTCATCGTTCCACCATGCTCCCTGCTATTGTCCAACTAAGAACCAGCGTCTGTGGAAATCATATTTTTGAAGCAATAAAAATCAACAATAACAGAGCATTATAAGCATTCGAAAACGGCTTCTTACAATCGTTGAATGGCTTAGATTTGTGAGTGGTGAATAAATTAGAGGGGCCGGGCCGCATGTGTGCGACCCTAGTGCGCCCCGACCCCTTTAGCGTCACTCCGAAGAGCAACGCAAACCGAATGACGGCTAGCTTGCCGCGCGATAGCGGAGGCCAATGATATCGTCCAAGGCGGACAGGCCGTTATCTTTCGCCGGCGCAGCCGGCAGATTCATTTGAAAGAAGGAATAAAGATCGAGCGCCGCGTGCTTTTCCATTCCAAGGCGCAAATGCAGCAGCAGGAATTGCGCATCATCCGAGGACAAAACATCTCCGTCTTGCAGAAACTCGATCAAGGCCTCGGCAGTACTTCGGCTCAATCGACGCGGATCAAAGGTCGCTGCGGCCAGCGACAACAATGCGCTTTTCGTTGCCAGTTTAGGCTCGTTGACCGAATCAAAATGTCCGCCCGCGACCGGTAGTTCACGGCGTTTGCGCGGCACTATCACCAACGCTGCTAGAGTGGCCTCTTCCTGACGGGTAACACCGCGGAACGAATTCCTCAGCAACTCTATTTTCATGGCTCAAAATCCATAGTAGTGATTTTCGCCTGTCAACAATGCATGTTCCGTGCCGATTTTTAGTCGTTATTCATCATACGGTTAGCGCCCAAACTAGGCAATTTGTTCCCCCTCTGAGATGCCGAAAAGGGTCAAATCGGCAATTTTACCCCAGTGCTAGGCAAATTTGGCCTCTCGCCCCCACGAAGGTGCCAATGGCAAGAAACACTCATGCATTACGCATCGATTTCCACGGATAGAGTTCCCTCGACACTTAACAAGCGCGCTCATAATATAAAGATTCAACTCCATACATGCGAGACGGCCATGAGCGACGGATATACCGATAACAGCGAGGACGAAGTCTGGGTGGTCAAGCAATCTCCGGGGTTCTTACTCTGGCACTTGGAAAACCTCTGGCAACGCGAACAACGGCGGGCGCTCGACCCATTTGGCGTCACGACGGTGCAGTTCCTGCTCTTGTCCGGGCTGGCGGTCTCGGGTGCCGGCGAGACCGTGTCGCAAATTGCTCTTGCGGGACGTTGCCGAACGGACCCGATGATGACGTCCCAAGTTGTGCGAAATCTCGCGCAAATGGGACTGGTTGAAAGAATGCGGGACAAGGTCGATAGACGTGCCTTCGCAGTGCGCCTTACGGCAGAAGGCCGCGCCCTGCAAAGCCTGAGCGAAGCCGCAGTGCGTGCCGTTGAGGAAAAATTTTTTGCGGCTCTGGGTTCGGATGTTCCGGCCTTCGCCAATGCGCTCCAGGTACTGGGCGGCGAACGCCCGCGCCAACGAGTTCAGGCCAGCTCGCGAACTGCCTAGTTTTGATCAAAGAAGGTTTTGGCGTTGGCGACCGCTTCCGCCAGCCCGACTCGCTCAATTTCCACACCTTCGGGGAACGCACCACCAAGCCGCGATGGCATCATTGGGTCCAGCATCACGAATATACCGCGATCTCCGGCGCGCCGGATCATACGTCCGTATGCCTGTTTTAAACGGAGCCGTGTCAACATATCATCATAAGCCCGCGCGCCAAAGCCCTTGCGTCGGGCCCGATGCAGAATGGTGGGGCGCGGCCAAGGCACCCGATCGAAGACGATGAGACGCAAGCTGGAACCCGGTACATCAACACCGTCGCGCACCGCGTCCGTGCCCAACAGACAGGCATCCTCTTCAGCCCGGAAGATGTCAATTAAAGTTGGCAGGTTCAAACCATCGACATGTTGGGCGAACAGCGGCAAACCCGCGCGGTCAAGCGGTTCGATCAAACGGCCATGAACCGCCCGCAATCTGGAAATCGCCGTGAATAGACCGAGCGCACCGCCGCCGGACGCTAGAAATAATTCGCGGTAGGCCGAGGCGACCTGTCCTAGATCGTCCTTGCGCACATCGTTGACGACCAACACGCGGGTCATTTCCGCATAATCGAAAGGCGACGGCACCGCCGCGCGCACTGCCGGGCTCGGTAAATGAATGGCCCCGGTCCGGGTCTCGGCGGCAGCCCAATCCGCATCCAGATCACCGGTCCCGTCTCTGAGCGTCGCGGAGGTGATGACGACGCCCTGCGCCGATCCGACAACGTATTCGACGAACGGTAGGCTCGGATCAAGCCAATGGCGATGCATACCGACATCGATATCGCGGCCGCCATACCGCTGAACACTGAACCAATCGATGAACCGCTCTGGCGTCTCACTAGCCAAAGATTCGAGCATGCTGCGCCACGCGGCGACGACGTCTTCGCCTCGGTTCTGCAGAGACCGGATCATCGATTCTATCCGCTGCCGCGTCGCGGTCTCCATTTCATCCGCTTCGTCATCGAGACGGGCGATCAGCGATTCTCGCAATACCTTGATCGGCTGCGACAGGCTTCCGAGGCCTTGAGCCAGGTTCGCCGCCGCCTCCAACAATCCCGGCACCAATTCGCCAATATCGCATTCGAGATCATAGGGTCCGTCTGTACCGTTTGCGCGCGCATAAACCTGGCCGCGGACTGCGCCGAGAAACGATTCCGCAACACCACGCGGCTCTCCCTCGCCGATGCGTTGACGCCAACCTTCGCCCGGCAATATCCCCGCCGATCGCAACACTTCGTCGAGTGCAGCCAGGTCATCGTCACCCGTCAGCAAATCCTCGATCCGACGTTTCAGCCCTCGGGCTCGCCCCGCCCCCCGGGTCTCCGCACCGCGCAACCAGCGCCGTAACTCCGCCGCTTCGCGACCGCTCAATAAAGCGGAAAACGCACTATCCGCCGCTTCGAAGACGTGGTGCCCCTCATCAAAAACGAAATGCGTCGGCCGGGATTGGTTGTCGAGCGATCCGCGCGCCGCCTGCACCATCACCAAGGCATGATTGGCGATCACGAGATCGGCCCGCCGCGCCCGGCGCACACCGCGCTCGATATAGCATTTCTGGTAATGCTGGCAGGCGGAGTAGATGCATTCCCCGTGATGATCACTGAGATCGAGAGTCCGGCGTGCGCCGAGCAGATCGACGAGCCAGGACGGAAAATCACCGCCGGTCAAATCACCGTCCCGCGTCCGCGCCGCCCAGCGCGCCATCAGGCCAAGCGCAATGGCGTCGTGTCGGTTCGTGCCGACCCCACGCAGAGCCTCCTCCATATTCAGCAGGCAGAGGTAGTTCTCCCGCCCCTTGCGGACGACGACGCGCCGCGCCTTCAGCGACGGGTCCGGATATAGGCGGTCCAGTTCCTGGTCGATCTGATGTTGCAAGTTCCGTGTATAAGTCGAGAGCAAGACCGGTGCTTCGTTCTTCTCCGCCCACACACTCGCAGGCGCAATATAGCCGAGCGTCTTGCCGACGCCGGTGCCAGCTTCCGCCAACACGAAATTCGGCTCGCCCTCGATATTCCTCGGTCGAAAAGCCCCCGACGTCGCCGATGCATAATCCGCCTGGCTCGGCCGCGGCTCGGACGTCTCGTCCAATAGTTGCGCGAGGCGATGCCGCGCTTCTTCCGGATCGACTGGGTAAGAGGCGGGCGGCGGCGGCGGCGCGTGTTCAGACCATTCCGGCAAGCGCCGCCATACGTCGAGACCGGCGGCTGGAGACCGGGCGGGGTCCGGCTCACCCTCTTCGCCAAGCGCCGCCAGTACCGACGACCCCCACGCCCAACCGCCTTGCGCCATTGCCCAGGCGACAGGCCGAGCGTCGCGCTCGTCGACTTCAGCCAACATTTGCAAAAGCGTTTGCGCGGCCCGGACAAGGGCAAAGGCCGCATCCGCCGGGCGGTGGCCGACTTCCAGCCCCAGAGCCTCGCCAAGGCCGCGCGGTGTCGGCACGCAAAAATCCAGCGGCCGGACGAAGGCGAATAATTCCAAGACATCGAATGCCGCGAACCGTTTGAGAGAGAGCCGCCCCGCCGTCGCCCGGCCATGACACAGCAACGGACGCACACCTTCATTGATGCGCTTGGCCGCCGCCGCGAGCGAAAGCTCCTCAATCTCTCCCGTCGGGTCGAGCCAGGCCGCCCCGGAAAGACCGGTGGCGAGAGCAGGTGTTTCGGGGAGAATTATCCGGGGGGGCATCGTCATATTCCGTCTATACTAGCCTCTCGAAGCGGTGTCGTCTCGGTTGACGGGCCGCAGCGCGCGACATAGTGTCCCGGCCCGCAGTCAAACGGCAACCAAAGAACACAAAAATGGCGAACGGAAACGATCTCGCGATGCAGGCCAAGGCTTGGCCCTTCGAGGAAGCCCGTAAGGTGTTGAAGCGCATCGGCGGCAAGACACCCGAGAAGGGCTACGTCCTGTTCCAGACGGGTTACGGCCCGTCCGGCCTGCCGCATATCGGCACTTTCGGCGAAGTCCTGCGCACCAGCATGGTCCGGCGCGCCTTCCACGAAATGTCGGAAATCCCCACTAAATTGTTTGCCTTTTCCGATGACATGGATGGATTTCGCAGCGTCCCGGTGAATATTCCCGAACAGAAAATGATGACCGAGAATCTGGGTAAGCCGCTGACCTCCGTCCCGGATCCGTTCGGCACGCATAACAGTTTCGGCGAACACAACAATGCGCGTCTTCAGGCTTTCCTGGATGAATTCGGGTTCGGCTATGAATTCGTCAGCGCCACTGATTGCTATAAGTCGGGCCGGTTCGACGACGCGTTGATGCAATTGTTGCGGCATTACGACGACGTCATGGGGATCATGTTGCCCTCTCTCGGCGAAGAACGGCAAAAAACCTATAGCCCGTTTCTACCGCTCTGCCCAAAGACCGGCCGCGTGCTGCAAGTTCCGGTGCTCGAAACCGATGCGGAAGCCGGCACCATCGTCTATCAGGACGAGGACGGCGAAAAGATGGAAACACCGGTCACCGGCGGGCACTGTAAGATTCAATGGAAGCCGGACTGGGCCATGCGCTGGTATGCGCTCGGTGTTGATTACGAAATGTCAGGTAAGGATTTGATCGATTCGGTCCGCCTCTCCGGCCGCATTTGCCGCGCCCTCGGTGGCCGTCCACCGGAAAGCTATACATACGAATTGTTCCTCGACGAGAACGGCGAGAAGATTTCGAAGTCGCGCGGCAATGGGCTGACCATCGATGAATGGCTGACCTATGCACCGAACGACAGTCTCTCGTTGTTCATGTTCCAAAAGCCTCATGCGGCGAAGCGACTGCATTTCGATGTCATTCCGAAGACGGTCGACGAGTATCTTACCTTCCTGCGGAAATATGACGGCGAAGAGGAAGCCAAGCAGCTGGTCAACCCCACCTGGCATATTCATGGCGGCGCGCCGCCATTGGAAGATGTGCCAGTAAGTTTCGGCCTGCTTCTCAATCTTGCGAGTGTGTGCAACACGGAAGATAAATCGGTTTTGTGGGGCTTCATCACGCGATACGCGCCGGAAGCGACGCCAGAGAAGGACCGCATCCTGGATGAGCTTGTCGGACACGCGATCAATTACTACCGGGATTTCGTGAAGCCATCGAAGAATTACCGCACACCAACGCCGACGGAACAGGCGGCGATGGCCGACCTCCTCGCCGCGTTCGAGAAACTGCCGGGCGACGCCACAGCTGAAGACATCCAAAACGAGGTCTATGCGATCGGCAAGGCGCATGAATTCGAGAACCTCCGCGATTGGTTCAAGGCGCTGTACGAAATTCTGCTCGGTCAGGAGCAGGGCCCGCGGATGGGCTCGTTCGTGGCGCTGTTCGGATTGGACGAGACCCGGGACCTGATCCGCCGCGCCTTGGCCGGAGAAGATTTAAACGCGGGGTAGAGCCCTTCGCTTCCCGGAAAGGCGTCAGCGTTATCCGTGATCCAGCGGGCAGGGAATACCGAGAGCGCTGGGCTCCGGCTCGCTACGCGTCCGGGGAACGAATTTCACTCCAGCCCACTGTCCTGGATTTGCGTCCGGTAAAGAATCCGGCGGCTTGAGCCGGGAAACGCGTCGCGGCGTATCATAACGCTGCGATTGTCCCAAATGACCAGATCGCCGACCCGCCATTCATGGTGATAGGAACGCTTGCCAATACGGTTGATGTATTTCCAGATCGTGTCGAGCAGGGCTTCCGATTCTTCCAGCCACATACCCTGAACGCAGGTATTTTGCCGACGCCCCACATAGAGTGCCTTTCGCGCGGTCTCCGGATGAATCAGTACGGCCGGATGCCAAGGGCCCGGCAGTTTCCGCACATCGAAGGTCCCTCTCGCCTTCACCCGGTCCAATGTCAAGCCGCAACCTTCGCGCAAATAGCCATCCAACGTATAGGCGGTGTCGTGCTTGATGGAGATATCTTTGATCTGCGCCTTCAACTCCGAACGCAATCTCGTGTAAGCCCGGTACATGTTCAGAAAGCCCGTCCGGCCTTCGCCCTTCGGCACTTCGACGGCGTAGAGGCAACTCGCTTTCGGCGGCGACGGCAGATAGGACATGTCCGTATGCCAGGCGAGCTCACGGGCGCCGAGCGAGCCGATCCGCTCGCCCTTCTCCATGACATTGGAGATCACGAACAGTTCCGGATATTCCTCGACGAAGGTGCGCCCATTATCCATCACCGGTGCCCTGTGTAAGTCACCGAAACGGGCACTGAAGGCGATAATTTCGTCTGGGCCAAGTTTTTGTCCGCGAAACACCAAAACCCCATGCTTCAACCACGCTCGACGGATCAACTCGAAGCTTGGTTTCGCGAGCCTTGTTGAGAGATCGATTCCGCTAACTTCAACGCCGATGTTTTGGGACAGCGGCGTGAAGGACAGCCCCGTCTTCTGCAGCAGCTCTGTATCCGTCCATTCGGAAAAATCCGCCGCCATCGCGCTTGTCCTAAACCGCAATTCCCCTCAATCACGTTATAGACATAGCGGAACACTGTGACTTGTTAAGACGCGCGCCTCAATCCGACGGCAGGAAATCCTCTTCGTTGAAAGCACCCGCGCAGGCGGTGACGAACCGCGACATGCCAATTTCCCGCCAGTCGGCGGTGTCGGAAACCAACGACTCGGAGAGAACCATCACGCCAGGTCCGGTTTCGTTCGGCTGCCCGTTCACGGTGCTGTGGCCGATATAAAGGGTCGGCGCGCGATTGGCGCTCGCATATCGGACTGCGTGAATAGACTCACCGTCCGTCGCCGCCGCAGCCATCCGCAGGGGATCAGTAATATCATTTGCCTTCATCACCGCCTCGACCCGTCCCACGGTGCGGCGGAAAGCGCCGATCGGATCGTCCCTTAATCCATCGCCCAGCAATAATTGGAAGATCGTCTCACTATCGGTAGTGCCCATACGTACGTTATAAAATTCCGTCGACACCAATCCTTCCAATTCCCGCCGGATGGATTCGAAACCGCCGATCTGGCCGTTATGCATGAACATCCAATTGCCGAACGAAAAGGGATGGCAGTTACTGCGCTGGATGGGGCCGAATGTCGCCGCCCGTACGTGGGCGAAGAACAGCGGCGTCTTTACTTGCCGGGCAATGCTGATCAGGTTTTGGTCGTTCCAGGCGGGCAACACGTCACGAAAGACGCCTGGCTCCGGACGCTCGCCATACCAGCCGAGCCCGCAGCCATCCGCATTGGTTGGCGTGATTGAATACCGAGCGCTCAAGCTTTGATTGATCAGCGAGTTCTCTGGCGTCAGCAGGAGCGTCTCGGGATAAATCGGCGGTCCAGAATAGGCAATCCATCGGCACATGATCGAAGGCTACGCTGCGCCGTACCGCCGCACAATTCGATTTTAACGCAGCTTCTTAGCTACGCGCGGCCTTCAAGGCGTCGGCGGCACCAGCCAACATCAAGCGCATATCGTTCTGAATCGTAGTCAGACGCCAGCCCTTGGCGAGATACTCCTTTGCCATGCCGCCACTGCCGGTGTGAATGCACGGAATGACATCGTGCTTCACGGCGGCGGCGTAGATCGCGTCGATAGCCGCGATCACTTTTGGCGCCCGCGCCATACCATCCGGCGATTCGCCCAGGCCAATGGCCAGATCGGATGGGCCGACATAGATCGCATCGAGCCCCGGCGTGGTGAGAATCTCGTCGAGATTATCAAGCGCTTCCTGCGTTTCGATCATCGCCAAGGTCGCGATATTCTTATTGGCCCAATCCAGGTATTCCGGCGGATTATCGAACGGGATGCGCACGGGGCCCCAACTACGATTGCCCTCCGGCGCGTATCGGCAAGCACCGACAAAAGCTTCCGCCTCCGCGCGGTTATTGATCATTGGGCAGACGATGCCAGTGGCGCCCGCATCCAGGAATTTCATGATCCAAACCGGATCGTTCCACGGCACCCGGCACAGCGTGATCCTACCGGTACTGGCCACGGCCTGTATCATCGTCATGGCTTGGCCAAGGTCGACCATGCCGTGCTGACAATCGATGGTCACGGTATCCCAATCGGCCCTGGCCATGGCTTCGGCGCTGACGGGCGAGTTGATCGCGAGCCAGGCGTTTACGGAGCTTTTGCCGTCGGCCCAGAACTTGTTCAGCGAATATGGATCGGTCATTTTCGATTCCTTTCGGTCAACGGCAACGGCGCGCCGGAATGACGCGCCGCCAATGCTATTGACGGATAATCTAGTAGGTAACGACGCTGCGGATACTCTCGCCCGCATGCATCAGATCGAACGCCTTATTGATCTCGTCGAGCGGCATCGTGTGCGTGATCAGATCGTCGATGTTAATCTTGCCGTCCATGTACCAGTCGACGATCTTCGGCACGTCGGTCCGGCCCTTGGCCCCACCGAAAGCCGTACCGCGCCAGGAGCGGCCAGTCACCAGCTGGAATGGGCGGGTGGAAATCTCGGCGCCTGCCGGCGCCACGCCAATGATGATGCTCTCGCCCCATCCTTTATGCGCACATTCGAGCGCCGTGCGCATGACCTCAACATTGCCGATGCATTCGAAACTGTAATCAGCCCCGCCCTTCGTGAGATCGACAAGATAAGGCACCAGATCGCCTTCGACCTCGGTCGGGTTGACGAAATGGGTCATGCCAAATTTCTCGGCCATGGGCTTGCGGCCCGGGTTGAGATCGACACCAACGATCATATCAGCACCCGCGATCCGCAGCCCTTGGAGGACGTTCAGGCCGATGCCGCCAAGGCCGAAAACGACGCAGTTCGAGCCCGGCTCCACTTTGGCCGTGTTCATGACCGCGCCGAGACCCGTCGTGACACCGCAACCGATATAGCAGACCTTATCGAAAGGCGCGTCCTCGCGGATTTTCGCGACCGCGATCTCCGGCATCACGCTGTGATGGGCAAAGGTCGAAGTGCCCATGTAATGAAAAATCTTATCCTTGCCGATAGAGAACCGGCTGGTGCCGTCGGGCATGACGCCCTGGCCCTGGGT
Organism: uncultured Rickettsiales bacterium; assembly: GCA_913046825.1. Next base: position 29,311 of record CAJWTF010000020.1, read on the forward strand.
CTCACGAATGGCTTGGCACAGATTGGTCTTGCCGCTGGTGCAATAATCGCATTGGCGGCATTCCGGCGTGTAGAGGGGGATAACATGATCACCCTTTTTGACGCTGGTCACGTTCTTCCCGACATCAACAACGATGCCCGCGCCCTCATGTCCCAAGATCGCTGGGAAGATGCCTTCCGGGTCGGCGCCCGACAGCGTGAATTCGTCCGTGTGACAGATACCAGTGGCTTTCATTTCCACCAGGACCTCACCTTCCCGTGGTCCGTCTAGCTCGACGGTTTCAATGGAAAGCGGCTCACCCGCTTTATGGGCGACAGCGGCGCGTGTTTGCATGGAATTCCTCCCCGTAAGACCGTTCTTCGTTAATTGCGCAAACCCTCGCAAAGCCGACGGCAATTTTCAAGGTGAAGCTTCAATTTGACCCGCCGGATCGCCCGCCCATGGTTACTAATCGGATAGATGAATAAAGGGAATGACGAGATGGTCAGCAGGGAAGACATCATCGGAACGTGGCTCATGGTCGACCGGGGGACCGACGATCCATCGGACGAGGCCGCATCTCTCTCGCGGTACGGCCCCGACCCGCAGGGATTGCTGATCATCTCCGCCGAAGGCTGGATGAACGCCGCCATCAGCTGGAGCAATCGCCCCGGCCTGACCGGCGATCCCGCCTGGCACACGGACGCGCCGAACGAAGATCGTCTGCGCGCTTATGATACGTATATCTCCTATGGCGGCAGATGGACGCTTGAGAACGACACCTTCACAACACAAGTCGACTTCGCCCTCAACCCGAGCTGGGTTGGCGGCGTACAGGTTCGCGGCATGGAAATGCTGCCGGATGATGGACTGAAATTGACTCTTTCGCGCGCCTGGCCGGACGGTAAGGTTGTGAACGCCTGGGTGCGCTGGCGGCGGGCTAGCTAACGATGCCCCATCGACATCGCCCAATAGTGGACAGCCTTCACCTGGCCGCGATCTTGCGGCAAGTAGGCGTAGCCTATGCCCATTTCCCGGATTTCCGGGTTTAGCATGGCGCGACGGTGGCCGGGGGAATCTTTCCAGCCCTCCACTGCTTCGGCCGGAGTCGGCTGGCCCGCCGCGAGATTTTCCAAAACCATCCGCCACCTGTATCCGGCGCGGCTGGCGCGCTCTCCATGGGTGCCGCCATCCGGTGAGACGTGGCCGAAATAGTCGCGGAACGCCATGTCGTCCGCGTGATGTTGCGCAGCAACGCTCAAACGCCTGTCGATACGCAACGGCCCCAATCCATAACCGGACCGGAACGCGTTGACCCGGCGCAAAATTTCCCGTCGCCAATCGCCACGAAAAGCGGTCGAGGGCTCAGCCAGCGTCAGCACCCAAAAATGATCGAGGCGCTGGGTATTCCGCGACACCTGTTTGGCCGCATAACCAAGCCCTACATCGGCGAACCGCTTGTCCAATAGCTGCCGCCTGGTGGCTTTTTGAGAGACCCATCGCGCCACGACGCCAAGCGGGGTGGAAAACCCAGCCACCAATTGGACGAACATCCGTTTATAGGTATATCCGGCACGGTTGAGGCGGGTCTCGAATTTGTCGCCGTTTGGCAGACGGGTGTCGAGATAGTCGTGCCGCGCCATGTCTCGCGCATGGGCGCGCGCTTCGACGGTCAAGCGCGGCTCCAAGCGAACTGGCGCCAAACCGTGCAGGCGACGGAGCGCGTTTATCTCATCCAGGATCGCCAAACTGGCATCGGCCCGGACTTCGTCAGGCCCACCGATACCCGCCAGAGAGATCACTCCGCATAAACTCAATATATGTGCGAAGCGTCCCATTCTTTGGCCTTAGTCGATAACGATTTCGGGCATCGCCCGCGATGACGCCGACAGCTTCGACCAGACCCGTTCCGCTATACCGCGATACACTTTCGCATGATCACTTTCGGGCTGACTTACGACGATGGGCTGCCCACTGTCCGAAGTTGTACGGATGTCGATATCCAACGGTATCTCGCCGAGAAACTCCACACCAAGGTGATCCGCTTCATCATGCGCGCCGCCGTGGCTGAAGATGTGCGATTCGTGGCCGCAATTCGGACACGTGAAATAACTCATATTCTCGATGATCCCCAAAACCGGCACATCAACCTTACGGAACATGTTCAAGCCTTTTCGGGCATCGAGCAAAGCGATGTCCTGGGGCGTCGAGACGATGACCGCACCGGCCAAGGGTACTTGTTGGGCCATGGTCAGTTGCGCATCCCCGGTACCAGGGGGCATGTCGACGATCATTATATCGAGTTCCCCCCAATTTACGTCCCGCAACATCTGTTGCAGGGCGCTCATCACCATAGGGCCGCGCCAAATCATCGGTGTGTCCTCGGCGACGAGAAATCCCATCGACATGACTTTGATGCCATGACCGATCATCGGCTCCAATTTATCTCCGTCGGGACTATCGGGACGGCCAGAGACACCCATCATGCGCGGCTGCGAGGGACCATAGATATCGGCATCGAGCATGCCGACGCGCAGTCCCGTGGCAGCCAGGCCCAGAGCCAGGTTGATCGCCGTCGTGGATTTGCCGACGCCACCCTTGCCGCTGGCGACCGCAACAATGTTCTTCACGCCCGGTGCCAGTGGGGCGGCTTCCTGCGGCGCGCCTCCGCCATGTGATTGGTCGTTCCCGTGATCGTGACCATGATCGCGGGAATGCCCACCGCCACCTTGAGCCGGCTCGGCACCTTGCGCCCGCTCCGCCGTCAAAACCGCTGTGACCGACAAAACCCCGGGCACACCGCCTACCGCTGCTTCCGCCACTTTGCGCAGCGGTTCCAGTTTCGGCCCCCTTTCGGGCTCGACCTCAATCGAAAATCCGACATTGCCGTCCTTGACGACAAGTCCCGATACCATGCCGAGGGAAACGATGTCCGACCCCTTATCGGGGTCGGCGACCCCTTTCAGCGCTTCGAGGACTTCATTCTCGGTAACCGCCGCCATGCTTGAAAACTCCCTGATACTGCCAATATGCAAATCCAGTGTTTATTGCGCGCGCATTTAATTTTGCAGATGTGTCTCGGTACGCTCTGATATATAAAGCACGGGTCCGGTTGCCAACACCAGCCGGGTTCATAAACGTAATCGCAAATTCACAGGACGGGGTAGAATTCACATGCCATGGCAATCACAAGGTGGCGGCGGCGGCGGTCCATGGGGCGGCGGCGGTGGCCAAGGTCCCTGGGGCGGCGGCGGTAATCAGGGCGGCGGAAGCGGTGGCGGACAAGGAAATCCCCCACCCGATATCGAGGAAATGCTGCGCCGCAGCCAAGATAAGGTGAGACGCTTCCTGCCAAGCGGCGGATCAGGCAAGGGCATCGCGCTGATTGCGGCGGTCGTTGTTATCGGTTGGCTGCTGACCGGCTTCTACCGGGTCGATGCGGGCGAACAAGGTGTAGCTCTCATCTTCGGTAAGCTCTGGGACCGCACTACGCCGGGCCTGCACTATAATGTCCCATCGCCCATCGGCGAGGTGATGACACCGAAGGTCACACGCGTGAACCGGGTCGAGCTCGGATTTCGCTCATCAGCGGGATCACGGCGGGGCGCTGCCCGTGCCGTCACCCGAGAAAGCTTGATGCTGACTGGTGACGAGAACATCATCGATACGCAATTCGTGGTGTTTTGGCAAATCAAGGATGCGTTCAAATTCCTCTTCAATGTTCGTAATCCGGAAGCGACGGTGAAGGCCGCCGCCGAGTCCGCAATGCGCGAAGTTGTCGGCAAATCGGAGTTCGAATTTGCGCGAACTACGGGCCGCGGAAAAGTAACGGCGGAAACCCAAGCCCTGATTCAGACGATCTTGGATGATTTTGGCGCTGGTATTCTCGTCACGCAGATCGAGATTCAAGGCATTGAGCCTCCGGAAGCCGTCATCGATGCCTTCAAGGATGTTGCGGCTGCCAAACAAGATGCAGAGCGGGCCGGAAACGAGGCCGACGCCTACCGCAACGAAATTACACAACGTGCTCAAGGTGAGGCGGCGCAGATTGTTGCAGCCTCGCAAGCCTATAAACAGGAAGAAATCGCCAAGGCAAGTGGTGAGACACAACGTTTTCTCTCTGTCTTTAAGGAGTACGAGCAAGACAAGGTCGTCACACGGCGGCGGCTTTACCTGCAGACGATGGAAGAAGTGCTGCAGCCAATGGAGAAGGTCTTGATCGAAGACGGCAAGGGCGGCACGGGCGTATTGCCTTATTTGCCACTCGATAAGCTAAGAAAGGACCGCGGCGCGGCCGATGAATCTGAGCCGACGGGAGGACAACGATGAGCAAAACAGCAATCTTCGGCGGCATCCTGGCCATCGTCATCGGTATCACGGCATTTTCGTCTCTCTTCGTGATCCGGGAAAATGAACAGGCATTAATACTCCAGTTCGGTAATCCTCAAAAACAAGTCGACGATGCCGGTCTGAATTTTAAAACACCGTTCATTCAGGACGTGATCTACTTCGACAAACGGATTCTTGATTATGACGCGTCGGCAGCTGAGATTCCAACGCTGGATCAGAAGCAGCTCGTGGTCGACGCTTTCGCACGATACAAGATTATTGATCCATTGAAATTCTATCAAACGGTTGCGACCGAATCGATCGCCGAGAGCCAGTTGAATAATATCATCAACTCAAATTTACGCGACTCATTCGGAAAACAGCTGTTCACTAAATTGATGACGGAAACCCGTGCAAGACTGATGGCGGAGATTTCGAAGAAGGTCGACACCGCCATGCGCAGTCTCGGCATTGAAGTTATCGATGTCCGCATCAAACGCGTCGACTTACCGGAAGAAAATAGTCAGGCGATTTTCCGGCGCATGCAGACGCAACGGGAGCAGGAAGCGCGGCGTATTCGGGCGGAAGGCGATAGGAAAGCTCGAGAAATTCGGGCTGACGCCGACAAACAGCAACGGGTTATCGTCGCCGAGGCAAAGAAGACATCGGAGATCTTACGTGGTGAAGGCGATGCGGTTGCCACCAAACTCTACAACGACGCATTCGGCCGAGACCGCGATTTCTTTGACTTCTACCGTTCGCTGCAAGCAATGCGGACGGGCCTCATCGGGGATACCACAAGTTACGTCGGACCGCCGCAGGGCGAGTTCTATCGATTCTTTAAAGGTGAGTCGCTTGGCTCGAGCAGCGGCAAATAGAAGACTTTATCACAGCAGTCGGTTTGCTACTGGTGATTGAGGGTGCGGTTTACACCCTCTTTCCCAGTGGCATGCAGCGGATGATGATGCAGGCCCTGACGTTACCTCCCTCGGCCTTGCGGTTGGGTGGATTGGCCTTCGCGGTTATCGGTTTTTCGATTGTGTGGTTCGTGCGGGGTTGAGGAAAATCGCCTTAATTAGCGAGATTTTTGCCGTAAATCAGTCACAATTAGGCGTATAGTAGTCCAAAATATGGAGATTTCGCGGAATTTTTGGGAACTGCATTGCATTTCGAACTTCTGCGGTCACATTTCGGAACAAGGTGGTCACGGTGGCCGCGACCCCGCACATTGTTTGATTATTGATGGAGATTAACGGTGACGCTACTAGCATCATCCTACCAGGCCAACGCCAGCAACACGTGGGCGAAGGCGCTATTCGTATTGCCGATACTGGCGCTTCTCGCATGGGCGCCGACAACGGCCGACGCACGCGGCGTTCCGAATGGGTTCGCCGATCTTGCCGAACGCTTATTGCCCTCGGTCGTGACGATTGAGACGTCACAAAAGGCACAGGAAGCACACGGCGGCAAGTCTCCCCAGCAGTTCGATTTTCCTCAGGGGTCGCCGTTCCGCGAGTTTTTTGAGGAATTCAACAAGCGCCGTCGTGACGCACCGCGCCGCGGAGCAGCCGTCGGGTCGGGCTTTATCATCAGCAATGACGGCTATGTGGTGACCAATAACCATGTCGTTGAAAACGCTGATTCGGTCGAGGTCGTCTTAAACGACGATCAACGCTTGAAAGGTACGATTATCGGTAAGGATCCAAAGACCGATCTAGCGCTAATTAAGGTAGAGCCAAAAGAAGACTTGATACCGGTCGTTTGGGGTGATTCGAAGGCCGCCCGTATCGGCGATTGGGTCTTGGCCATTGGTAATCCAATGGGCCTTGGCGGCACAGTCACCGCCGGGATTATTTCCGCGCGCGGTCGGAATCTTCGCTCGGGCCCTTATGACGATTACATCCAGACGGACGCGCCGATCAATCGCGGTAACTCGGGCGGACCGTTGTTTGATATCGACGGTAAGGTCATCGGCATCAACACGGCCATTCTGTCGCCTTCCGGCGGCAGTATCGGCATCGGATTCGCCATCCCTTCCTCCTTGGCACAGGGCGTGATCCTACAATTGAAAGAATTCGGCACAACCAAACGCGGTTGGCTCGGCGTGCAGATTCAAACGGTTACGGAAGAAATCGCCGAGAGCTTGGGTCTGACGGAAGCGAAAGGAGCGCTTGTCGCCGGCGTCGTCGATGACAGCCCAGCCGCTGCGGCAGGCTTCAAGTCGGGCGATGTTATCTTGTCCTTTAACATGACTGAAGTCTCAGAATCCCGCCGCCTACCCCGTATCGTCGCCGATACCGGCGTCGGTAAGGAGGTCGACGTCAATGTCTGGCGCGAAGGCAAGAATATCACTCTTCAAGTTACACTCGGCGAATTAGAAAAGGTTAACGTGGCGTCGTTCTCGCCGGGTGGTAAATCCGACAGTAAATCTGGACGCACCGAGACGGTAACCGAACTTGGCCTGAAACTCGCTCCCTTTAGCAACGCTTTGGCCAAACAGTTCGAGCTGGACGAAGCCTCCGAAGGTGTGGTGATCGTGGATGTCGAGCGCGAGAGCAATGCCCGCGAGAAGGGCCTTCGCCCCGGCACGCTAGTGGTTGAGATCAATCAGGAAAAAGTCTCCTCACCTGCCGAAATTATGGCCAAAGTCGAGGAAGCCAGTGAGGCCGGACGGCGCACAGTCCTCCTGCTTATCGATCAGGGCGGCGACCTTCGATTTGTCGCTTTACGGATCAAGAAGGAAGGATAACGCTTTTTTCATATACGCTATCGAAAAGGGCGGCGTCTCAATCCGAGACACCGCCCTTTTTTCGTTTCAGTGCACCGGCCTCACGGACCCGTCCCATAGGAACAGTAAACACAACAATCTCCGCTTAATGGTTTTAGGACAACACCACGTCCCGTGTAATTGTAGAAATACTGGCACGAATCCGTCGGCATTTCCTCGTTCGCCTTGCGGCCCGCACTCGGGACAAGTGAGGGTCGAGCGGCGGCCCCTCATGACAATCTCCGTCGCCAGTACACCGCATATGGGTCAGACAAAGGAATACCCCCAGCAAAGGCAACAGAATCACATCCAGCCAGGCCGTGGCAGCCGCCAGGCCAACAGTACCAAGGCCTATAACCAGGGTGGTTGTGAAGCAGCAAAGCGCGGTCAGGATTGTGCCAATAAGACCTGCCTGGAGAAGCTTATTGCCTAGCATGACCGCGATTCCGTTTATCCAAGTCGGTAAATTCAGAACAGTATGGAACCTGGAGCCACTATAGGTTCAAGTAAATTTAGGCGGCATACATGTCGACACTATCCATCTGCGCCCTCGCACGGAGATGCGACACGAAAGTTGGAACCGTCCGTTATTACTAATGGATTGCTATGATGCTGGCTCTAGCGCGCACGAGCAGTGGCTATAGGGTGAATGACGAGGCCCATTTCAAGCAGCTCTATTTCATATGTCGTGCCCGCGAGCTGGGATTTCCTATCGGACGCGTTCAAGAGCTGCTATCGCTGTCGGCCCCTGACGAGACGTCGTGCGAGGTTGCAAGCGACATTGCGGTGGGTCATCTGGAAGACATTCAGCAAAAGATTTTGGAGTTGTCATGGGAATCATGCGCAAGAGCCGTCTCAGTCATGACAAAGAGGAACGTTTGATCGAGCATT
>CAJWTF010000021.1 GCA_913046825.1 uncultured Rickettsiales bacterium
CTCCGCCGGCACGCCCGGAGCGCCGAGGCCATCAAACATCGTCCCACCGCGTATTACGAAATCTTGGATCGCAGAATTCCTTTGCTTCGCAAGTATCGCCTAAAACACAAGGTACAGGTAATATGCCTCGAAACAACGGGCCGAAGGCTTGCATCCCCAAGCAGGCTCGGCTATATAGCCGCGCTTGAACTTCAGGAGTCGAGAGATGAAAGCAGAAACTCATCCCGATTATCACGAGATAACCGTCCAGATGACGGACGGGACAAGCTACAAGACCTATTCGACCTACGGCAAAGAGGGAGACACCCTCAAGCTCGATATCGACCCGAGCTCCCATCCGGCTTGGACCGGTGTGCACCGCCTGATCGATACCGGTGGCCAACTTGCCAAATTCAACAAGAAATTCGAAAGTTTCGGCCTCAAAGTCTAATCTAAAAATTTCCGTTGAGATTGATTTAGGGCGCCCGATGGCGCCCTTTTTCGTTCAGTTGGCAGTGAATTGTCAATCCAACCGTTGTACGCGGCAATACAGATCGTAACTCCGCCCCAACAAACTCAGCAATTGTCGCGGCAACTCGGCTTCGCTCGCCGATTCCCCATCAAGACAACCCGTTCACCTTCGACGATAGGCCTCATCCATCAAATTCCGGGTGCTGAGTTCGCCTGCTTTATACGCCTTCTGGACAAGTAACCAAGCCACAATTTGTGCCAATCGGGATGTGAGACGGAAGCTTTCACGATTCTGAATCATACGATCATAGAATTTTCTTCGACGTTTATTTCGGTATTCGTGCTCAGCAAAACCACACGCTTCGATCAGGAGATCGTAAGCTTCGTGATAAGTTCGCGAGAGATAGAGCGCCGTCAATTTATCGAAACTTTTTTGTCTGTTTCACATAATCCTAATGTCTCATCCCCCGTTAACTATAACAGGATTCTAGACAGGTTGCGCCTAAAATTGCTCACTATTTGGTTCACAGAAACCTCTTGAATCTCTCCGTCGCATTCCAACCTATATACTATTCCGAGCGCCCATAATGGGCTCGGATTGTGTGGAACCGGGTCGGCCATATGGCGACCCAATCGAACATGTCGCTTAGAAAAGGATATGAAAATGCGAACTTTAGATTTCTCCCCCCTATTCCGGACCACTGTCGGCTTCGACCGTATGGCACACTTAATGGACTCACTCGCGAATGAGCCCACGAATAGTTTCCCGCCCTATAACATCGAAGCGACCGACGAGGACAACTACCGGATCACGATGGCCGTCGCCGGATTTGGCGAGGATGACATCGAGATCACCGCACAAGACGCACAATTGCTTGTAAACGGTCGTCTCAACCGCAACGAGGCGGAAGATAACCGCACTTTCCTGCATCGCGGGATCGCCGAGCGCGCGTTCGAGCGTCGCTTTAATTTAGCCGAGCATGTTGTCGTGAAAGACGCGCGTCTCGAGAACGGTTTGCTGCATATAGATCTCGTGCGTGAGGTTCCCGAAGAGAAAAAGCCCCGCAAGATTGCGATCGCGGGCGGAGACCCGAAAGCACTTGAACGCAAAGCCGCCTAAGGCGTCTAAGCTCTTCTCAAAAATGGGCGTGCATCGAAAGGTGCGCGCCTTTTTCTGTAACTATGCCAAGGCTTCGATACCGGCGCGAACGGTATCCGGCACCCGCACGGGCTGCCGGGTTTGCGTGTCGACATAGACATGCACAAGATATCCAAGCGCGGCGGCATCGTCGTCGCCGACATGGAACAACCCGATTTCATAGGCCACCGACGTGTTACCGAGACGTTGGAGCTTGAGGCCCGCCTGGGCGACATCGGGATAGGTGAATTCCTTCAGATACGTGCATTTCGATTCGATCACGATGCCATGAACCGTATCGTTTTGATAATCGAGCAGCTCGTTGTCGACCAAAAAGCGGTTCACCGCCGAATCGAACCACGCGTAATAAATGACGTTATTGATATGCCCGTAGGCGTCGTTATCCATCCATCGTGATTGTAAGTCGATGAACCATTTGAAATCGGACCTACTGAACTGCCCGCCGGCGCTCATGCATTCGACTCGAGAAATGCCGCAAGTACTTTTAAGGTCTCTCTCGGAGATTCGGTCATCATCATATGACCCGCGCCGGGTAGGACCTCAGTTCGGCAATTGGCGATCGCTTCCTGCAGCGCCCTGGCACCCTTCACAGGCGTCATCCGGTCCGCGGCACCCAACAACAGCAACGTATCGCATTGCACGGCCCCTGCCGCCTCCTGTCCACCTTGATAAGCATTGGCGGCGTTGAGATCGGCGCCAAGCACCCCCGGCCGCGCATGCTCGATCAATCGGCCACCACCGCCCATCATCCACATGCCCGGCGCAATGTTACCGCCACGATGAGCCTGCTTGCCAAATCCCCACCCGACAATCAGTTGCCCCGCCACGGGCTCGTTCGCCGTCGCTGCATCCAACAGATCCTGATGCACCGGCATCTTTGGCGTCACGCCCAACAGCGCCAGTTGCGAAACCCGGTCGCTATAGCGCCCTGCCGTCTCCAGCGATATCAACGCGCCGAGCGAATGACCGACCAATGCCGCCTTCTCAAGCCTGGCGGCATCCAGGAACGAGATGAGCCAATCCGCTCCGGCAGGCACGCTTTCGGGTGGTTGCCCGGTGCTTAACCCATGCCCCGGCAGATCAACGGCATAGACGTTCCAGCCGTGATGCGCCAGATAGCGAGATTGCTGTTGCCAGACGGTTTGATCCATTCCAGCACCGTGGAGAAGCACGACCGACGGTTTTTCTGCATCAAATGCCTTGCCGCCGGTTTGGGCGAATATTTTTGCGTCATCCATTTCAATCCACACGGCTTATCCCCTTTGCGATGCACGCAGCGCCTGACCCAAATCGGCCATCAGATCATCCGTATCCTCGAGACCGATTGACAAACGAATCATATCTTCTCCGATACCGGCTTTATCGAGTTGTGCCGCGGTCAGTTGCTGATGGGTCGTGCTGGCCGGGTGCAGAATTAATGATTTCGCGTCGCCAACATTAGCGAGATGCGAGAACAACTCGACCCGTTCGATGGTTTTTTCGCCGGCCTTGCGCCCGCCCTTCACACCAAAGCAAACGATTGATCCCGCACCCTTCGGGAAATACTTCTTCGTCAACGCCGTATCGGGATGGTTCGGCAAACTCGGATAATTGGCCCAGGCGACGGCATCGTGGGCAGCCAAGAAAGCCGCCATTTTACCCGCATTCGCGACATGCCGTTCCATACGCATCGGTAGTGTTTCAACACCCTGCAAGATATGAAACGCACTTGTCGGGCTCATACAGGGCCCGAAATCTCGCATCCCTTCAAGACGCGCACGCATGATGAATGCCGCCGGGCCGTATTCCTCCCAGAAATTGATCCCGTGATAGCCATCGTAGGGTTCGGTCAGGGTCGGAAATTTGCCGCTTGCCGCCCAGTCGAATTTGCCGGAATCGACAAGTGCGCCGCCAATGGCGACGCCATGTCCACCAAGCCATTTCGTCGCCGAATGCATGACGATATCCGCGCCATAATCGAAGGAACGGCAAAGGTACGGTGTCGCGAAAGTCGCATCCAACATCAACGGCAAGCCCGCATCATGGGCGATTTCGGCAATCGGCTCGATATCGAAGACTTCCAGGCCGGGATTTCCTAGAACCTCGCCGAACACCAACCGAGTTTCGGGGCGAATGGCTGCCTGAATGGCCTCATGGTCGCGTGGATCGACAAGCGTCGCCGTAATTCCAAACCGCGGCAGAGTATATTGGAACATATTGGTCGAGCCACCATAGAGCGAGGAGGAGGCGACGATATGACCGCCAGCTCCCATCAGTGTCACGATGCCCATGTGTAACGCTGCCTGTCCGCTGGCCGTACACAATGCCCCCACGCCGTCTTCAAGTGCGGCGATGCGTTCTTCCAAGACTGCGACGGTTGGGTTCGAGATACGCGAATAAATGTGTCCGGAGGTTTCAAGATTGAAGAGAGACGCCGCATGATCCGCATCCTCGAAGACGAAAGACGTGGTCTGGTAGATCGGCACGGCCCGTGCTCCGGTGGCCGAATCAGGCTGCTGGCCTGCATGAAGCGCCAGAGTCGCCGGTTTAAGGTGATCGGGTTTAACCATCGCAAATTGACTCCGCAGTAATAAACGTGCGGCACATTAACCGAATCATTTCCCGGTTCAAAGCATCCTGAACGGATGAACCGCACGGCAGAAAAAGGGTCGCTAATTCAATAGCGACCGTAGTCTAAAGGTAGGAAAATAGATGGGATTCGGGGTAGCAAACCCATCCGGACGCGCTTGGGACAACCGCGTCATCTATAAAATTAGCAGAAAATTGCCAACAATAGTTTAACGAGAATAGTTAATTTTTATCTGTGATCTTATCTTTTGAAGACGGCATCCGCGGCAAGTTTTTGTTCTTCCTTGCGAATAACGGCCATGCGGATGCGTTCTATTTCTGTCTCAAGCTCACCTATATATTCGGACAGCTCGTCAATTGACATGACGTCCAGATCCGTCGGTTTCAGGCGCAGAGCGCGTGGAAGATCATCATCTTCTTCGGCCATGTTTATCGTCTCCTCGGTTCGATTGCGACCGCTTGCAAGTGTGCTCACCGCAGGCTATGCCTGCAACCCTATCCCAGACAATTAACCCATACGATGGGAGCGAGAAACATGTCTTTACCCGAGACAATGACCGCAATTGAAATTTCCGAATTTGGCGGCCCGGAAGTACTGAAACTGGCGACCCGCCCCGTTCCGAAACCCTCCGCGAATGACGTTTTGATTCGCGTTGCGGCCGCTGGTGTAAATCGGCCAGACGCTATTCAACGTGCCGGCCATTACCCGCCGCCGCCCGGTCAATCAGATCTTCCGGGCCTGGAAGTCTCCGGCGAAATAGTAGCACTTGGAGATGGCGTCGAAGGCGTTTCCATCGGCGATCACGTGTGCGCGCTAACGCCTGGTGGCGGATACGCGGAATATTGCATTGCACCGGCCGCTCATTGTTTACCGGTTCCGGACGGTGTTTCAATTTCAGACGCCGCGGGCATCCCCGAGACCAGTTTTACGGTCTGGCACAATGTGTTCCAACGCGCCTACTTGCGCGGGGGTGAGAGTTTTCTCGTCCACGGCGGGTCAAGCGGCATCGGGACGACAGCGATCCAACTGGCGAAGGCCATGGGGGCCGCCGTCTACACAACCGCCGGCTCGGACGTGAAATGCGCTGCCTGCCGGGATCTCGGCGCGGATATCGCGATCAATTACCGGGACGAGGATTGGGCTTTGGTGCTGCGGGAAAAAACTGAATTACGCGGTGTGGACGTCATCCTAGACATGGTTGGCGGCGATTACATTCAAAAGAACATCGATAGTCTGGCCATCGACGGACGCTTGTCGATCATCGCGTTTCTCACGGGCGCGACAGCTAACCTGACATTGAGCCGGTTCATGGTCAAACGTCAGACCATGACCGCGTCCACCCTACGCGCCCAATCGGATGCGTCGAAGGCGGCCATTGCCTTCGAACTGAAGGAAAAGGTCTGGCCGATGTTCGCCGCCGGTCAGATTAAACCGATTATCGACTCTAAATTTCCGCTCACGGATGCCGCTCAAGCACATCAGCGCATGGAATCGAGCGGCCATATCGGCAAGATTATCTTGACGGTAGCGGATCACTAATCTGACAGGAACCATTGCGCCGCCGACAACGTGCGGTATAAATGCGCTAATTGGGAACAAATATTTAAAACTGTTCCGTCACCGACGCACGGGAGCGGAAGAATCGAGGATTATTATGGCAAGACCGCTAATGCCGCAGGCAACGGCCGTTTGGTTGGTCGAAAACACCGGCCTTTCATTTCTGCAAATTGCAGCCTTTTGCAATCTCCATGAATTGGAAGTGCAGGCAATCGCGAACGAAGAAGTCGCGATTGGCATGCAAGGGATCGACCCGATCATCAATGGTCAGTTGACGCGCGAGGAAATCACACGCTGTGAGGGTGACGGTGCCGCGCGGTTGGAGATGGCAAAATCCGACATCCCGCAACCGGAGGCCCGACCCAAGGGTCCGCGCTACACACCGCTGTCCCGCCGCCAGGAAAAACCGGACGCTATAGCCTGGATTTTGCGCCATCACCCGGAGCTTTCCGACCCCCAGGTCGGCCGCCTCATCGGGACAACCAAGCCGACGATCAATGCCGTACGCGACCGTACGCATCGGAATATGCCGAACTTACGCCCCCGGAGTCCTGTCGAACTCGGGCTCTGCAGTCATGACGACTTGGCGCAAGCTATTGAGAAGGGCCTAAAGGCCGGACGACAACCAAGGATCATCGAAGCAATGCGGGAAGAGCCCGTTTCGTCGATGGGCAATCTGTTTGAGGACTCCTGAACTAGGCTTACGTATCGGCCTTTCTATTGAATACCGCTACACGGGGGGCCCAATGATCAAGAGAAGGGTAAGGCTGAAACGGAATATCCTATGCATGCTTTTTGGATAGACACTCGCCACTGCCCGGATTTTTGGATGTGGCTTGCGATTTTTGAAAAGCCCTTCCCTGGTTTACGCCCAGTAGGCCACATTGGATTGCATAAATCCCGCATCGAGCCGACCCGCCGAAACGCCCTCTACATTCTCCACTGATCCGAAAGAGGTTAAAGCCGACGCCGTCAAACTGGGAACACCGCACGGGATTTTTCCTCGCACCGCCTCTCTCCAGGCGGTGCGGGGATAATGTGAGCAACTATTCGTCCGATCGGATAAATAATAGGTCCCGCCGATATGGCCGGTGCCTATCTTAAGTTGCTTTGCGCTTGAGCGGATGCCGCCAACGCGAACACCACTAAAAACGCTGGAATGCCGAGCGATCGACCGATCATATTCCCTGCCTGTGCAGGTTTCCGTTTCTGGGTAGTATGTTATTCGCAGAGATGCTCAACGGATCTGAACCATTTTCGCGCGCGCCTCTCTGCTAAGTTGGGACACAAGCAAACACTCGTGATGCACCATCTAAAAGTGTTTGGGCAGCAGCCTATATGGAAACTCCTTAACGAGACAATCGCTAGACTGGAAACGAAGACTGACGTTTACTTTCCGGCGTAACCGACGCCCTTCAATGCCGTCTCGATCTCGTCCAATATGGTTGGATCGTCGATCGTCGCCGGCATTCGGTATTCCTCGCTATCGGCGATCTTTTGCATGGTTCCACGCAGAATTTTGCCGGAACGGGTCTTTGGTAATCTGCCAACAACGGTAGCGGTCTTGAAGGCGGCGACGGGTCCGATGCGTTGGCGCACCAATTTCACTACTTCGCCGACAATCTCATCATACTCCCGGTCCACTCCGGCGGAGAGAACGATGAAGCCAAGCGGTACTTGCCCCTTGAGCTGATCTGCCACGCCGATGACCGCACATTCAGCGACATCCGGATGGTCGGCCAAAATTTCCTCCATGGCACCAGTAGAGAGTCGGTGTCCGGCGACATTGATGATGTCGTCGGTGCGGGCCATCACGAAGATATAGCCGTCCTCGTCGATATAACCGGCATCCCCGCTCTGATAGTAGCCCGGAAACTCCTCCATATATGCTTCCTTGTACCGCTCCGGCGCGTTCCAGAGGGTGGGGAAGCAGGACGGCGGCATCGGTAGCTTGATGCAGATCGCCCCCAATTCGCCGCGCGGTACTTCTTCGCCTGATTCCGGATCAAGTGTCCGCACGTCATAGCCTGGCACCGCACGCGTCGGCGAGCCCGGCTTGACCGGTAATTGTTCAATCCCCATGCAATTAGACCCGATAGGCCAACCCGTTTCTGTCTGCCACCAGTGATCGATGACGGGGACTTTCAGTTTGTCTTCCGCCCAATGCAGCGTGTCCGGGTCCGTGCGTTCGCCCGCCAGGAACAAGGTGTGGAGCTTTGACATATCGTATTGACCGAGCAACTTCGCCTTCGGATCCTCTTTCTTGATCGCACGAAAGGCGGTCGGTGCGGTGAACAATACCGAGACACCATGCTCCGCGATCACCCGCCAAAACTGTCCTGCGTCGGGTGTGCCCACGGGTTTACCCTCGAACAGCACCGTCGTGTTGCCGTTCAGCAGTGGCGCATAGACGATGTAAGAGTGGCCGACCACCCAACCAACATCCGACGCCGCCCAATACACATCACCGGGCTCCACATTGTAGATATTCTTCATACTCCATTTAAGCGCCACCATATGGCCGCCATTATCGCGTACTACGCCTTTCGGCTGTCCTGTCGTACCTGATGTATAGAGAATATAAAGCGGGTCCGTTGCCGCGACGGTGACGCAATCGGCCGGTTCTACCGATGCCATCTCATCCGCCCAATTGAAATCATAGCCATCCGCCAGATCGCAGATCTGTTCTTCACGCTGCAAAATCACGCAGGCCGCAACCTTATGGCTCGCTAGTCTTTGCGCTTCGTCCAGCAGCGGCTTGTATGCAATGACCCGCCCCGGTTCGATCCCACAAGACGAACAAAGAATCACCTTCGGCGCACAATCGTCAATCCGTGTCGCCAACTCGTTGGCAGCGAACCCGCCGAATACGACCGAATGGATCGCGCCCAAACGCGCGCATGCGAGCATGGAAATCGCGGCTTCCGGTACCATCGGCATATAGATGATGACCCTGTCGCCCTTCTCGACACCGTGTCTCTTCAAAACGCCAGCGCATTTCGCAACCGCATCGCGCAGTTCTCTATAGGTGTAATTTCGCTTATTACCGGTGATCGGACTGTCGTAAATCAGCGCCAACTGGTCGGCGCGTCCCTCCTCCACATGCCGGTCGACGGCGTTGAAACAGGTGTTACACTCCGCTCCCACGAACCAGCGATAGAAGGGCAGATTGCTGGCGTCCAACAATTGATCCCACTTCTTCTCCCAATAAATGGCTTCAGCGGCCTCCGTCCAAAACCCTTCTGGATCCGAAAGCGAGCGGTTGTAGACTTCATCAAAACGGCCCATGGCGTCCTCCCTGAATTTCGGCGACGCAGACAATCGTCACATCGGTTCTTATTGTTGAGCCAATTATAGGAGGTCGCGGGGCCGGAGCAATCACCAAGGTGTCACAGTATTCGACAACGCGGTATTGAGACTTGGGCTACGCTCACCTACAAATTCGCTCGTATATCAGGAGGCGGGACATGGCCGACAAGTACGAACAAGATTTGGGTAAGAATGCGGCCAATTACGTGATATTGAGCCCGCTGACCTTCCTGCGCCGTAGCGCCACCGTCTACCCAAACCACCAAGCCGTGGTACACGGCAATATCAGCCATACCTATAGCGAGGTTTACGACCGCGCCCGAAAGCTCGGCAGTGCATTGGCATCAAAGGGCATCGGGAAGAACGATACGGTCGCGGTTCTCGCAACCAATGTCCCGGCCATCTACGATGCGCATTTTGGTGTGCCGATGGCGGGCGCGGTCCTCAACACGATCAATACCCGCCTCGACGCCGCGACCATCGCTTTCATCCTCGACCACGGGGACTCGAAAGCCGTGATTACCGACACCGAACTTTCACCGGTGATGAAGGAAGCGCTGACCTTATGTAAGGACAAGCCAATCGTCATCGATGTGGACGATGCCAGCGGGCCCGGTGGCGAACGGCTGGGCATTGCCGAATACGAAGATTTCATCGCCGGCGGCGACCCGGAATACGACTGGAAACTGCCGGATGACGAATGGGAAGCCATTTCGCTCAATTACACGTCCGGCACGACCGGTAATCCAAAGGGTGTCGTCTATCATCACCGAGGTGCATATCTACTGGCGCTCGGCAATATTCTCGCCTGGAACATGGGCATGCATCCGAAATATCTGTGGACCCTGCCGATGTTCCACTGCAACGGCTGGTGCTTTCCGTGGACGCTAGCGGCCCAAGCAGGGACCAGCGTCTGCCTGCGCCAGGTTGAGACCGCCGAAATCTTTCGCGCCATCGACGAAGAAGGTGTCACCAATTTCTGCGGCGCGCCGGTCGTCCTCAATATGCTGATCAACGCCAAGCCAGAGGAACGCCGTTCCTTGCCACGCGAAGTGCAGGTAATGACTGCCGCAGCACCGCCGCCGCCCGCCGTGCTCCAGAAAATGGAGGAAGACGGCTTCAAGATCACACATGTCTATGGCCTAACCGAGAGTTACGGCCCCGCTGTCATGTGCGCCTGGCACGACGAATGGAACGATCTGCCGGACGAAGCGCGCGCCCAAAAGAAAGCACGCCAAGGGGTCCCCTATCACGTGCTCGACGATCTGATGATCGCCGACCCTGTCACCATGCAGCCGGTGCCGAAAGACGCCGAGACCATGGGTGAGGTCATGATGCGCGGCAATATCGTCATGAAGGGATACTTAAAAAATGCTCCGGCTTCGACGGAAGCCTTCGCCTACGGCTGGTTCCATACCGGTGACCTCGGTGTTTGGCATCCCGACGGCTATATTTCGCTGAAGGATCGCTCGAAGGACATTATCATTTCCGGCGGCGAGAATATCTCAACTATTGAGCTCGAGGAGACACTCTACAAACACCCGGCCATCCTGGAAGCCGCTGTTGTCGGCAAGCCGGATGACCATTGGGGTGAAACACCATGCGCCTTCGTCGTCTTAAAGGATGGCGCGGAAGCAACGGAGGACGGAATAATCGCCTTCTGCCGCGACAACATGGCCCGCTTCAAGGTACCGAAGAACGTTATTTTTGGAGAATTACCAAAGACATCGACTGGAAAAGTGCAAAAATTCGTGCTGCGGGATAAGGCGAAAGAACATTAACATTATTCGCGTCGAAGATCAGTTAGCTTCAGATGTAAGACTTCAAATGCTATTCTTTATGTGTCACGGGGCCGTCGGTCTGCCTTGGCGTATTCAGGCTTCAGAGATAAAATTAAAAGCTACATCAAGAAGTAAGGCCGCCACATCATGAACTTTGATTTCTCGGAAGAGCAAAATCTATTGCGCGAACAAGCGCGGCGGTTCTTATCTGAAAACGCCGAAGGTAAGGCGAGAAGCATCCTTGAAGGCGACGACCCGTTCGACCGTGACTTGTGGCGTGGCATGGCGGAACTTGGTTGGATTGGAACGGTCATCCCAGAACAATACGGCGGTATCGGCCTCACCCACGAAGATTTATGCGTGTTGGCGGAAGAAATTGGCCGCAATCTGGCCCCAACGCCGTTTTCATCATCCGTATATCTCGCAACGGAAGCACTCCTAATGGCGGGTTCGGAGGAACAAAAAACCTATTTCTTCCCACGGATCGCTTCAGGCGATGTCATCGGTTGTTTCGCTGTCACGGAAGGTATCAAAAAATCTAGTCCCGAGAGCATCGAAACCGTCTTCGCGGACGGCAAGCTGACCGGTGGAAAACATCCAGTCGCGGATGGTGACGTGGCCGATTTCGCCATCGTGCTCGCGCGCACTCCGGAAGGTGAGCCGGTGTTGACGATTGCCCTATTGGATGACGTCACATGCGAGCCCATGGACACGGTGGATCCCAGCCGCTCGCATGGCAAATTGCTGTTTAACAGCACACCGGCCGGCATCCTCGGGAATATCGGTGACGGTTGGGTGCTGGCTGAGCGTTTGCTCGACCGGGCGGCCGTGCTTCTTGCATTCGAGCAAGTCGGCGGCGCTCAACGATGTCTTGAGATGGCGGTGGATTACGCCAAAAACCGCTTCGCCTTTGGTCGGCCCATCGGCTCATTCCAAGCGATCAAACACAAGCTAGCCGATGTGTTTATCGCCACAGAATTAGCCCGCAGTCACGCCTATTACGGCGCCTGGGCGCTCTCCACGGATGCACCGGACCTGCCGGTAGCGGCAGCGGCGGCACGTGTTGCGGCAAGCCGGGCATTCTATCTGGCGTCCTCGGAAAACATCCAGACCCACGGCGGCATGGGTTTCACATGGGAGCTCGACTGCCACCTTTATTACCGCCGCGCCAAACTGCTTAATCTGGCGCTCGGCGGGGAACGGCGCTGGAAACACAAATTGGTCTCAAGGCTCGAGACCCGCAATGTCGCAGCCTAACCGGACGGTCTGAGGAGAAACGATTATGGATTTCGACGACACGAATGAAGAAGCCGCGTTCCGGGCCGAAGTAAAAGCGTTTCTGTCCACCAACGCGGAACTTAAGAAACCCGGCGAAAGCTTCAAAGTCCCCTATGGCGGAGATGGCTTGGTCGAGGTCGCGAAGGAATGGCAGGCCAAGAAAGCTGCCGCCGGTTTTGCCGGTATTACGACACCGGACGCGTATGGCGGACGTGGCGGCACGGCAATGCAGCGGGTCATTTACGATCAAGAGGAGGCCAATTACCTGACGCCTAGAGGTGTCTATGAAATTGGTCTCGGCATGTGCATTCCAACTATGTTGGCGTACGCAACCGAAGAGCAAAAACAACGGTATGCCCCGCCGGCCCTTCGCGGGGAGGAAATCTGGTGTCAATTATTCTCGGAGCCGCAGGCGGGTTCAGACCTCGCCAATTTACGTCTCAAGTCGGAGCGCGACGGAGACGATTGGATCCTAAATGGCCAAAAAATTTGGACGTCCGGTGCACATTTCTGCGATTATGGCGTCATTGTGACCCGAAGCGATCCGAGTCAAGCCAAGCATAAGGGCCTCACATACTTCTTCATCGACATGAAATCGCCGGGCATCGAGTGTCGGCGAATTGACCAGATTTCCGGCATATCAAACTTTAACGAGGTCTTTTTCACCGACGTCCTTGTGCCGGATAGCCAGCGCTTAGGCGAAGTAGGTGACGGTTGGCGTGTATCTTTGACCACGTTGATGAACGAACGTCTTGCCATCGGTGAGCGACCGGCACCGGGCTTCGAAGAAGCGCTTGAGTTGGCAAAAGAGATCGAACTGGAAGATGGACCTGCCATCGAAGACGGCGGCGTCCGCGACAAACTCGCCGACTGGTACGTCAACGGACGCGGCGTCACGCTAACCCGCTTCCGCAGTTTAACCGCGCTCTCGCGTGGTCAAGACCCGGGCCCCGAAAACTCCATCGGGAAAGCGTTAACGGGAAAAATGCGCCAGGACATTGCAACTTTCGGCATGGACTTGATGGACGCTGCCGGAATGGTCTCCGGCCCTGACTACGCTCCAATGCGGGGCATGTTCCAAGACGCAATGCTGGACGCTCCAAGCGGGCGCATCGCGGGCGGGACGGATGAAATTCTGCGCAACATTATTGCCGAGCGAGTTCTGGGACTGCCGCAAGACATCCGGGTCGATAAGGGCCTTCCATATAGCGAGCTGGCGAAAAAGGAACGAGGATAGAGCCCGGCTATTCCGCCGCCGACTTCACCACTGCCGGACTACCGTCGAGGGTGACACCCGCATCAAGCATCGCCTCGATCTCCGCGTCGCCATAGCCTGCTTCACGCAAGACTTCAACGCTATGCGCACCTTGCGCTGCAGGAAGCGTACGAATTTCTGGCTGCGTTTTGGAAAATGTGGCCGCCGGCCCGACCAATCGAATGCGCCCCTCGGTCGGATGGTCGAAAGTTTGAAACAGACCGACCGCCTGCAAATGCGGATCGTCCGCCAACTCGCCAAGAGGCGTCGTGGAACCGTTCGGGATATCAGCCTGATCGAGCGCCTGCAACAGGTTCTCAGTCGACCATTCTGCCACACATTCAGCTACGATCACATAGAGATCGCCAATACTCTCGCTCCGCGCCTTGGCGTCATTCACCCTGGGGTCCTCGACCAATTCGGGCCGTTGCATAAGCTCGAAAAACGCCCGCCACTGCTTCGTGTTATAGGGCAGTACGCAAACATGACCATCCGCCGTCGCATAAGGACGGCGGTACTCGACCATCGACCGCTCGTAGCCGGCCTCTCCCAGCGCAGGGTCCCAGCATTGCCCGGATTGATGCTCGACCATGTTAAAGCCCACCATCGATTCAAGCATCGGCACCTCGACCAATTGTCCCTCGCCGGTGCGTTCCTTATGGAACAGCGCCGCCATCGTCGCATGAACGATGAATTGCGAGCCGATCTTGTCGCAAACCGACGATTTGACGAAACTCGGCGGTCCTTCGCGGCCGCCCTGCATCGCCGCCATGCCGGACATCCCTTGAATAATATCGTCATAGGCAGGGCGCTTCGCATAGGGTCCCGCTTGGCCGAAGCCGACCAGTTCCATGTAAACGACATTTGGATTGGCAACCTTGCAGTCTTCATAACCCAGACCGAGGCGCGCCATCGCGGCCGGGCGGACCGAGCACACAATAGCGTCGACGCTTTCCGCCAATTTCAGATATGCCTTTCGGCCCGCTTCACTTTTTAAATCGAGGGTGATACAGCGTTTGTTTCGGTTCGACATTAAAAAGAAATGGCCCATCCCTGTGCTCTTCATCGGCGCGATGGCACGGGTGATGTCGCCCTCGGGTGATTCGACCTTGATCACCTCCGCGCCGTAATCGGCTAATATTTGCGTCGCATACGGCCCGAACGCGACCGTTGTCAGGTCCAGAATCTTTATGCCAGAAAGCGGTCCCGCCATGGCCTTATCCTCCGTGGAACGTCACGAACTCTTCAAGCGGCTCGCGCACTGTCTCCAGTTTATTCACTTCGGCTGTCGCATCCTCATAGCCGAGGCTCAAGCCGCAATGCACCAGTTGCACATCCGGTAAACCAAGATGCTTTTCAATCAAAGTATGATAACTGGCCCATGCTGCCTGCGGACAGGTATCCAATCCCTGCCCTCGCGCGGCCACGCAGATGTTCTGAATAAACATTCCGTAATCCAACCAGCTCATCCATCCCATATCACGATCGATGGTAAAGATCATGCCGACCGGTGCGTTGAAGAACTTGAAATTCCGCGCGTGAAACTCGCGGGTTTTTTCGTGCTCGCCCTTGCCGATGCCGAGCAGACCATACATATCCCAGCCGACCTTGCGGCGCCGTGCCAGATAGGGATCGCGGTTCTTTTCGAGATAATGGAGCCGACTGGCCTCGTGTTTCTCGGGCTCGTTCCAGAACGCGTCGAGTACTGCATCGCTCAGAGACGTCAAGGCATCATCCGTCAAAACGTGAACGTGCCAAGGCTGCATATTGGTGCCGCTCGGCGCGCGCGCAGCGACTTCGAGGATATGAGCCACCGTATCGTGCGGCACTGGGTCGGATTTAAACGCTCGCACCGACCGGCGCGACGTAATGGCTTCATCGACGCTCAGCATGCGCCACTCCAATCTTACTTTGTTCAAACAGGGAAAGTTCGGGTTGAGCTCTCTCTCCGCCGCGCGCGAACGCGGCGTCATACCTGCAAATAGTTCGTCCGCCGAGCTTTGACAGCCCGGTCAGGAGGTCGTGACTAGTGCGGCAAAAGCTTGACGATCTCGTCCTTAATCGCGAGCTTCTGTCGTTTCAGATCCGCAATCACCCCGGTATCCGGCATCGGGCGGCTTTCTTGATTTCCAAGTTCCGTCTCCAGTTTCGCATGCTTTTGTTTCAGGGCTTGGACATGGTCTGTCACTGACATATTCGGACTCCCTAATGGTCATGGCGCCGTTGACCTCCGGAAGACTCAGCGATCGTTTGCTTGTCGCATTTTCGACGTCCGGCGATCCGCAGCGCTAGATTAAATTTTAGCGCGATCCGGTGTCCGTGTCACCCAATCGTCGGAAAAGAATATCACCAATTTGTCCTATTCGTCCCATTGTCCACAGGCCGTGACCAATAGTTCCATGGATTCACGAGCGCCCGTTCTATTCTCCACACCGAGCAAACTCAAATAGGCTTCCAAAGCGATACGAATCGATGCGACATCCGTAACTTCCCGCTTCGCGGGTGCTAACCCCGCCAACCGCATCTGTTCGATTCGCTCGCATTCGATCTCCAGTCGTTTGATTTCCTCGCGGATTGAATCCGAATTACTTAATGGAACACCGTCAATTCCAGCTTTCATATGCCGTCGCAAGGACCGCAAACATTGGACAACATCGCTTTGCCAAATACCCGTCTGGGCTATGGCTTCCCGCAGCAGCGGTTCATCAACGGATGGGCGTCCACTCACACCGCACCAGCAGCAGAACAGCACCACATTCGCATCCGCGCCAAAGCTTTCTTGCAGGTCGATGAGACATTCTGAAACACCTGGTCGGGCGTATATCGCAAGCGAAAATGACCAGAACTCATCCACCGCATTCTTACTCATGTATCCCCCAACGAAATACCGTAGCCGCGCGCGGTCGCCACGACCGGGCCATCGATATTAACCACATGATAGGCGGAAATCGCTCCGCCTGTGGGTACGTCGATCACTTGCCTGTCTCGCCAGGCCACCAGACGATCGCGGGCTGTCGGTAAGCCTCCGCGCTGCACATGGCCAAGCACCGTCACCCGAATTTCCGCGGAAACCATCTCCGATAATTGCGCCGCCAAGGCATCACCGACACTGCCATACGTCGTCCTCCCCGATGCGTTACCAACCGTCACGGCGCCACTATTCAGGGACGTAACAGCCCCGGCGACAATCATCAGCGCGATGTTATAACCGCGCTCCCCAGCGCTCTCCAAGCGCTCTGCCACAACGTCTAAGTCGTATGAAATTTCCGGTATCAGTATCACGTCCGCCCCACCGGCAATCCCCAAAACAAACGCGATAAGCCCAGCGTCCCACCCCATAACTTCCAGGATAATCACCCGCCCATGTCTTGCCGCGGTGGGCTGCAGGCGATCCAGGGCTTCGGTCGCGACGTGCACGCCGGTGTCATATCCGATCGCAACTTCGGTGACGCCGACGTCGTTATCGATGGTTTTTGGGATACAGATCAGCGGCATATTTGCCAAATCAGCCAATCGCTTCAACAGTGCCAAAGTGCCGTCTCCACCAATTCCGATCAGCCCGTCCAGTCCAAGCTCACGCATGCCTTCCGCAACCTCGGACGAGCGATCGCAGGTCGACCCATCGGGCATCTCAAAGGTAAATGGATTAACGGTATTTGTGCTAACGAGAAACGTTCCGCTTTGACGCATTAAGGTGCCATTGAAATCAGCCGGTGTCATAGGCCTCGCTCCGACCGGCCGCTGCAGCAGGTCGAGCGTTCCGTTCTCAATACCGATGATATCCCAATCATAGCCAATCACGACGCGACGGACGACGGCACGCAGCACCGCATTCAAATCCGAATAGTCACCACCGCTCGTCAAAAGTCCTATTCGTTGTTTCGTCGTCATACGACAATTCCCACAGTTTCCCCGCAGGCCCGTAACATGCTAATTCCCCGGTGCCCAATAGGCACCGAATTTGTTACACTCAAGATATCCTGAATAGGGAATGATTTCCGGCATGGATCGAAACGACGAAATCAGAGGCCAAATTGAAGAAATGAAATCCGAGCATCGAGACTTGGATTTGGCAATTGCTCATATTGGGGATGAACCGCCCTTCGATCAACTGCACATCCAACGACTAAAGAAACGTAAACTCGTCTTGAAAGACCAAATTTCCCGATTGGAAGACCAACTCTTGCCGGACATCATCGCCTGAGGCGACCAGCCAACATTATACAGTCGGATGATCCCGGTCGTCGCCAGCTAGAGCCGCATCAGCTTCCTCATCCACTTCCAGAGCATGAACCGCGACGTCGGCTTCCAGCGGAATACGCATGTTACCATCGATAAAAGGCTAGTTGGAGAGTAATTTTCTAACCAAAACAGCCATTTCCTCTGATTTATCGACATTGCTACCAACCAGCACCACTGCAAACGCGTCACCGCCTAGACGGCCGATAACATTGGCTTTATCGGTATGATGCACCAATGTTTCGGCCACATGTTCTACCACCGCGTCACCGATGGCATGGCCATGAATCTCATTGATGTCCTTGAGATTGCGAACTGTCACGAACAATAAGGTGTTCAGCGCGCCGTATTCCCGCGCCAAATTTTGCGCATGCCCCAGCTCACGCAAGAACGCACGGCGATTGAGTGCAGTCGATAGTTCATCATGATCCACGAGGTTCGATAAATAAGCGATACGTTTTCGATTACGGCTGAGTTCCTGGCGTAATTGCCCAATCTCTTCCATAAGCTGCATCATCTCGATCCGAGCATTCGGGGTTAAATCTTCCGGCGTGAGTCCGTGAAAGGGCTCAATATCAATCGCCTCTACCTCGAGGTTTTGCGTAACTTCGCTCTCAGTTTGACTGTCGCGAGGAGGCATTTTCTGAGTTGGATCGGATGTCGGTCGGGTTTTTCGTTCCACCGGTGATGACCACTCGACCGGTTTCATTTCGTCTAATTTCATGTCGAGGCTTCCTTTCCAGAATGAGAATTTGGCTCCACCTCGGCGATTTTCGCCAAAATCGTTAACGAACAGAAGGAATCTTACTTGAAGTACGGCTCGACGGCCACCAATTGGACATCTTACGCACTAGTCGGCAGGTGTCTCGATACCGCCGCAGTGGGACATTTTTCAAGGAGAGATTGATATGGCGGAAAATCCAGTCGTTGGAATTATGATGGGCAGTCAGTCGGACTGGCCGACCATGCAGAAGGTCGCGGAAATACTGGACGAATTGGGTATCCCGAACGAGGCAAAAGTGATTTCCGCCCATCGGACCCCCGCCCGAATGCACGAATACACCTCGACGGCGCGCGAGCGTGGCCTCAAGGTCATTATCGCAGGCGCTGGTAAAGCTGCCGCGTTGCCGGGCGCTGTCGCCGCGTTGACACCGCTGCCAGTCCTTGGCGTACCGATGAAAACCTCCGACCTCGGCGGACAAGACAGCCTGCTGTCGATGGTTCAGATGCCGACCGGTATTCCCGTCGGCACCCGAGCAATCGGCAATGCCGGTGCCACGAATGCGGGGTTGTTGGCTGCCGCAATTTTAGCGCTCAGCGACGAGAAAATCGCGAAGGCGCTCGACGACTGGCGCGAACGCCAGACTGCGAACGTGCCGGAGACGCCCTGAAACCAGTAATGCCAGCCCGCGGCTAAAGCCGCGGCGCTTGGGATTTGGCTGCGTGCTGAAAAGGATTGAAGGGACGGCGGAGACGAGCCACCGCTTGCGGCACCTTCATAACATCGGCGATGCGCCGGTTGATAAAGGCCCAGGTCTCCTCACTCTCTAGCGATTCATCCTGAAGCCAAAACAGGACGGATGACACATATACCCCCGCGAGCAGACCACGCTTGGAGTAAAAGTTCCAATCGGTCGCAGCATCGCCGACCGCGAGCCAAATGGCGTCGACGGTCCGATATAAGAGCCGTGTACCGACAAGTACATTTTGCGGCAGCGCCAAGTGAGCCACGCCGTGACGCACAGCCTCTCGCTCTCCAGCCCCCAATTCGAGACGTATTCGTAGGGCAAATGTAATGCGATCGCGGATACGCATAACGCCGCCTTCTTGTTCCGACAGGCGACAGGTCATTTCATCATCCATCGCCGTGCTATGCAATTCAATCAATTCCAAGCCACCACCCGGAACCAGTGCCTGCATCGTCGCAATGGACATGGCGATATCCGAGGCACCGGCCTTAAGGGACCTCTCGCTCCACCCGTCAAAGGGCACATGAGGGAGGACAGCCCACAGCAGTTCTTTCCGGAGGTCTTCGGTCATTCTTCTTTCTCTGCTTCTTCAGACGCTCCGTCGGCGTGATAGCGCATCTGATCCCGGAACATCAAAAGCGACAAATCCTCCATCCGTTGCGGATAAAGGGTGCCTTCCAGATGGTCGCATTCGTGCTGCGCGACGCGGGCATGAAACCCTTCGGCGACCCGATCTATCGGCTTTCCTTCCAGCGATACCGCGCGGTATCGGACTTTGTTATAGCGCGGCACAGCCCCGATCATACCGGGGACAGACAAGCATCCCTCCCAATCAACCTCGGTGTCTTCGGTCAAGGGTTCGACAACCGGATTGATCAGCACGCTCAACGGGACCGGATTCGGGTTCTCTTCATCTCGGCCTTCCGGCTCATGGAAAATGACGACCCGCAACGGCACGTGTACCTGAGGGGCGGCCAAACCTGCTCCATCGGCATCGGCCATGGTCTCCAGCATATCCTCAACCAGACGGCGGATTTCCGGCGCGGTCGGGTCGGCCACCTCGGATGCGGGATCGCGGAGCACTGGATGCCCCATTTTTGCAATTTTCAATATCGCCATGAGACTAGTATATGATATCAAAATTAGAGGTTACAGTGTTGTAAACACCCCTTCCCAAGCAGAATTCACCATGATATAAGCCTCGATCACTCAGCAATTGTTAAGATGATTGTCAGGCAGGAGAAGTCCCATCGTTCACGTCACAGTCCGCGACAATAATGTCGATCAGGCCCTGAAGGCGCTCAAGAAGAAAATGCAGCGCGAGGGTGTCTTCCGTGAGATGAAGCTGCGCCGTTCCTACGAAAAGCCGTCGGAGCGTAAAGCGCGGGAACAAGCCGAGGCGGTTCG
Organism: uncultured Rickettsiales bacterium; assembly: GCA_913046825.1. The sequence goes on from CAJWTF010000021.1 coordinate 20,474, forward strand.
CCGGCATCGAAAGTTGCTTCGCAAACGGTTGGAGCGCGAAGGCTTCTAGGCACTGGCTGATTGAGGTACCCCGAAAGCGCCCGCGGCCTTGCAGAGCGGGCGTTTTTCATTTGCGATCTTATCTCTTTACGCAAGGACCGATAGCATTGCGAAGAAGCGTACAGGCGATCCCTGGATGCCGGCGCCGAAATACGCCGCCACTTTGCGTGGGTTCGGCGTCAACCTATTTGTCACAAGTATTCCAGCCTCCGTCTCCTTTGCCGAGACAGTCTTCAGCGCGCAGTGCGTCTATTCCGACCTGGACTTTCGTCGTCCTTCGACTCGGCGACATGGAATGGATGCTGCACGCCGACCATACTTACGAGAAACATCCGCACGCGGGCTTCGTCGCAAATATTGACGGACGCGGCGCAGGTGCGGAGTTTAGATTGCTCGGTACCCGACATCCCGCTCTAGCGGCACCCTTTTCACACAGGGTTGTATTGTATTTGAAACCCGGGATGTCGGACAGTCTGAATATGAAGCAGATTGTCAGCGTAATCGTACTTCTCTGTCTTTGGGCAAGCCAAGCGGCGGCCAACCCGGATTACTGGCGCCACGAGCGGCCCAAGGCGGACTTCACCAACCAATAGATCCCCCTCCCACCCAAGGACGGCATTCATTCCGCCAATTGACGACCCGACGTTTAAACCGGTCTCGGAGATTGATGAGCTGGGCGAGACAGAGCCGGTCATTGGCGTGTCGATCAACGGCCAGGCGAAGGCCTATCCGCTGAGCATCCTGATGCGACATGAGATCGTCAACGATGAGCTTGATGGCATGCCAGACATTCTGCCCCCTATGCAATGCGGCGATGGTGTTAGACCGCGGGGTTGGCGATAAGGTTTTGGACTTCGGTAATAACGGCAAGTTGCGGAACCTTGATTTGGTCACGTGGGACCAGCAAACTAAAAGCTGGCGGCAACAGTTCCTCGGCGAGGCCATCATCGGATCGATGACGGGGATGAAACTGAAGGCACTGCCGGTGCGCCTTGAATCCTGCCGAAACTTCAAAAAGCGATTTCCGAAAGGCCAAGTACTCACACCGACCGGCGCATTTGCCGCGATGGAGACTTATTGCTGCAATCCGTATGGCGGTTACGACACACAAGCCGACCCCTATCCGCATTTTCTGACTGTCGAAATGCCGAAAGGCATCCTTGCCATGCTGCGGGTGGTCTTGCTTAAGAGTCAAACGCAAGCCTGGTCGATGGCGCTCCAGCGGGAGAAGAAGCAATTGAAATTGCCGAATGGCGTGACCCTGAATTGGACGCCGGGGCAAAACTCGGCGCTCTACATGCCAGAAATCGCCAAAGGGCGGGATGCCGGCAATATCACGGCAACAAAATTCGGCGCCGACGGTCCGATCGATGTTCCCTATTTCGCCAATTTCGCCTCTGTCTATAGCGTCTTTTCCCCTGGACAGGAAGATACACATCCAATAATCCCAATCAGGAAAGAGGCATCCTTTATTAACTCGGGTCTCCCCGTAACAAAGACTATTTTAGGAAACCACGTGGGAGCAATTATTCCAGCGCTTTGACGATATCTTCGCACATCGCCTTCGCGTCGGCGAACAGCATCATGGTGTTGTCCTGGAAGAATAACGGGTTGTCGACCCCCGCATAGCCCGAGCCCATCGACCGTTTTACGAACAGCACCGTGCCCGCTTCTTCCACGTTCAAGACAGGCATGCCGTAAATTGCGCTTGTTGGGTCGGTCTTCGCTAAGGGGTTTGTCACGTCATTTGCACCGATGACAAAGGAGACGTCAGTCGAAGCGAAGTCGCGGTTAATCTCGTCTAATTCCTCAACATCATCGTAGGAGACATTCGCCTCCGCCAATAACACGTTCATATGGCCTGGCATCCGTCCGGCGACAGGGTGAATGGCATAGCGCACCCGAATTCCCTCTTTCTTCAGAAGGTCGGCCATCTCGCGCAACGCGTGCTGTGCCTGAGCCACTGCCATGCCATAGCCGGGTACAATGATGACACTACCAGCATTCTTCAAGATGAAGGCCGCATCCTCGGCGCTGCCGGAGCGAACCGTACGATCGCCCATATCCGCGGCCAGACCTGCCGTCTCGCCGCCAAAGCCGCCTAAAATGACGTTAAAGAACGAGCGGTTCATGCCCTTGCACATGATGTAGCTGAGAATGGCACCCGAAGATCCAACCAGCGCGCCGGTAATGATCAACGCCATATTGGAGAGCGTGAAACCGATGCCACACGCCGCCCAGCCCGAATAGCTGTTCAGCATGGAGATGACGACCGGCATATCGGCACCACCGATGGGAATGATGATCAGAACACCAATCAAGAACGCCAAGAGCGCGATGCTCCAGAACAACGCGCCGGTTTGCGCATCACAGAACCAGACAACTAACGCAATCAGCAACAACCCAAGCAGGGCGTTCAACGCATGTTGGCCCGGGAACGTTATGGGCGCGCCACTCATGATGCCTTGAAGCTTGGCGAAGGCGATAACCGATCCAGTAAAAGTGACGGCACCAATGGCAGTGCCGATGCTCATCTCAACGAGGCTGGCCACGCCAATATTACCGGGAGTCCCAATGCCGTAAGCCGCCGGCTGAAAGAATGCTGCAGCCGCAACGCAAACCGCCGCTAAACCAACAAGACTATGGAAGGCCGCCACCAATTCTGGTAGCGATGTCATTTCGATCTTCCAGGCGATGAACGTGCCGATCCCGCCACCGATCAAGACGCCGAGCAAGATCATCCAATAGCTGACGACACCTGGCGTCACGAGGGTCGTGCCGACGGCAATAATCATTCCGACGATGCCAAATACATTGCCCGAGCGCGCGGTCTCCGGTGACGATAATCCCCGTAGCGCCATGATGAACAGAACGCTGGAAATTAAATAGGCGAAGGACGCCATACTTTCGGTCATATCAGCGCCCCTATTTCTTCTTCCGGTACATGCGGAGCATGCGTTGGGTCACAATGAACCCACCAAAAATATTGATTGAGGCCAGGATAACCGCGACGAATCCCAACACTTGCGAGAGATTGACACCGGCGGGTCCAACGGCGATCAGCGCGCCGACGATGATGACTGATGAAATTGCGTTGGTAACGCTCATCAGCGGCGAATGCAGTGCCGGTGTGACGTTCCAAACGACGTAATAACCAACAAACACCGCCAACACAAAGACAGCGAATAGATAGATGAATTCGTTGCCGCCACCGTGGTCTTGATTGACAACGACTTGGGTCGCCTGGCTCAGGACCCCTTCCGCCTGTTGGGCGAGTGCACGAGCCGAATTGGCGAGCTCTTCCGCGCTCTCGACCAGCTTTTCCGATTCCATCAATCGATATCCCTCAGGTTAGTCGGCGGAAGCCGCAACTTCATCCGCCTCCGGCTCATCCGGCGCTTCTTCGGCAGTCGGCGCTTCGGCCGCCGGTTTTGATTGGTCTGTAAGCAATGGGTGAACGATCTCGCCGTCACGGGTCACCAGGGTGCCCACAACCGTCTCGTCCTCCATGTCTATATTGAAACCACCGCTTTCCTTGTCGATCAGCGGCGTTAGAAAATTCAACAAGTTCTTGGCGAACAATCTGCTGGTATCGGTCGCGATGCGGCTTGGCGTATTCGCGTGACCGACGATCTTCACGCCGTTCTTCAGCACCACTTTGTCGATCTGCGACAATGCGCAGTTGCCACCAGATTCAACTGCCAAATCAACGATTACCGAACCCTGCTTCATGGATGCGACCATCTCGGCGCTGATGAGCTCGGGTGCCGGACGCCCAGGAATAAGGGCGGTGCAAATCACGATGTCTTGCTTCGCTAACGTTTCCGCAATCAACGCCGCTTGTTTTTCCTTATAGGTGCTGCTCATTTCCTTGGCGTAGCCACCCCCCGTCTGAGCTTGCTCGAATTCTTCATCTTGTACGGCAACGAATGTCGCACCCAGGGATTCAACTTGTTCCTTCGTCGCGGGGCGCACATCGGTGGCGGACACCACTGCACCCAGACGCCGCGCCGTCGCAATCGCCTGCAAACCGGCAACACCCGCTCCCATGATCAGGACCCGCGCCGGCGGTACCGTTCCGGCGGCGGTCATCATCATTGGAAAGGCGCGGCCAAATTCCGAGGCCGCGTCCAGGACCGCCTTATATCCGGACAAATTCGATTGCGAGGATAGAACGTCCATGGATTGCGCGCGGCTGATCCGCGGCATCAATTCCATGGCGAACCCCGTCACGCCAGCGCCCGCCATCGCGGCAACGAAATCGGCGTCGCTCAACGCATTCATTTGACAGATCAAAGTCTGTCCGCTTTTGAAGGCTGCCAATTCGTCCTGCTGTTCGCCGGTGATCATCGGCCGCTGCACTTTCAGCACTAAATCCGCGCCATTCAACGCAGCACCGGCGGAAGCGGCGATAGAAGCGCCCGCGGCCTTGAATTCCGCATCCGGAATGCTGGAACCTTGGCCTGCTCCTTTTTCAACGGAGACGTCTACGCCTAGATCGACGAATTTCTTGACGGTCTCGGCAGAGGCCGCGACACGCGCTTCATGAGCCCGCCGTTCCTTTAGGATGGCGATTTTCATATACTTCAGTCCCCTTCGTGGCCTGGCGCTCCAGTATCGGAGGCAAATTGCCAGCAAGCGAAGGGCTTGCCAAGCGCCCACCGTACAAATTTACGTGCGTTGATTGGTCGCGTCGGTTTTGCACCAACCGCGAGAGAACTCAAGTTAGCTCGATGCCGGCTTCATTTCCACTTCAACGAAGACGAATTCGTAGTCATTGGCATTGGTAACATTGTGCTCCACCCCGACCCCGCGGCCGTAAGACACCCCGGCCGTGAGTTCCGCGTAATGCTCGCCGTCTGAATCCTTCAAAAGCAATTTCCCGGTCGTCATTGGCACCACCACATAGTCGTACTCATGACGGTGCCAGCCGGTCGCCGCACCTGGTGCAAATCGCCATTCGGTTACTTTCGCACGGTCCGTATCCAATTGTACGGTCGGAACGGCCGCCAATGCTCCATCATTCATTATTCTACCCCTCAGCTACCATTTCGAACGCAATATAGCACCGCGTCCCACCAGTGGCGGGGAGACGGCGATATACATATGACGGGAATAGCATCAATTGGCCGTTTACTGGCTCAAACGATTTGAACGGCGGCGCGATGCTATAGGCCCAGTTCTCCGGCGGCGCGCCAAGCTCAACGATCCCGTCTTCCGCTTTGACGGCATAGAGGCCCCCGAGCCATCCTTCGACACCAAGGTGAGCGAATTGAAATCCATGCGGCTCAAGCGTTACCGACCATCCGGAAAGACGCCATCGATCGGGAAGATGTCCAATCAGCGGGTGATTGGGATCGTCTGGAAGATCGCCAATATAAGCGCGGACAGCCTCATCGATACGCTCCATCAAGAGTGCGACCCCTGGCCCCGGTCGAAAGAACAACGACGTCGATTGTTTTCCATTCCGGGTCACCTGTCGATCAGGGTCGTATTCCGGCTCGAAAAGTAGTTCTACTTCTTCCGATAGGGCGCCGTTGAATGCTTCAATCGTGCCAAACGCGGTGGGAACGGCGACATCAACGCACTGAACGAGGCCCTCCAGCGCCAACAAGCGTTCCGCCGCGGGCCGCGAGCCCGTCTCGTTGAGCAGCAATGCGCGGCAGGCGACAAGCCCACTGTGATACGGGTGCGACGCCATATATGCATCGCAAGTGGAGAGAGCACTTCGCGCCTCGCCGGCGGAGAGCAGAGCGCGGGCAAGCGCAATATGATGATCCGCTTCCTCGGGCGCCAACCCAACCGCCCGGCGGCAACATTCAACCGCTTCAGCGGGATCGCCATGATCGGCCAAGGCCTCCCCAAGCTTGGCATGCAACACCGCCCAACCGGGCTCCAGCGTCACCGCTTGCCGGTATGCGTCTAACGATGCTTCTCCTTGGCCCATCGCGCGCTGCGCTTCCGCCATATTGAAGACGAGCATCGCTGCCTCTGGCGCCAATTCGACGCTCTTGCGATAAATCTCCACCGCTTCCGCATAGCGGCCTAGCAACTGCAGAACCGCGCCTAAATTGACATGCGGGTCAATGAAATCCGGGGCCAGTTCCGTCGCGCGTCTATAAGCGTCGGCGGCTTCCTCGAACTGCTCTTCCATGGCAAGTACATTGCCGAGTTCGGTGTGATAGGGCGCTGCATCCGGCGCGATCTCGGCGGCGCGGGCGATCAACTCTAAGGCCTGTTCGCTTTTCCCCAATGTGACGCAAGTCCGGCCTAGCATATAATAAGCCTGATGGCATTGCGGGTCGGCAGTAATCATTTCACCGCAAATATCTGCGACCGCATCCAAGCGGCCGGCAATGAACTCTTCTTCCGCTTTAGCGAGCTGCCGTTCAAGCATCTGGGAACCTCCGGCGGCGAACCTATCAGCAGCTTCGCGAGGTGTCACGGCAGCAGAATTGAAGGTTTGGTGAAATAATGCGACACTTCCGGAATGACATGGATTAGACGTAATTTTCGCACCTCAGAAATTACTGTTATCGGCGTCTTGTTGGCGATCATAATGACGGGGATCTTCTCGGAAGGTGCCCGCGCAGCAGGCTTCGGCTTGTTCCGGCAAATCGCGGATACCTATCTCATAATGTTCATCGACTCGATGAGCATGGGTTTCATCTGCTTTTAATTCTGTAAGTTAGCGAAGCTCGACGCTTTTTAGCGCGGTGGATTGCCGTTCCGCGAGTGTCCTCTCGTCGAAATCGTCGATCAAACCGTGAAACATTTCGTGCCAATTGATCTCCGCCTTTAGATGCATGAAGACAGACCCCAAACCGATGGCGGCGCGGTCCATGAATACAAATTCTCGGGGCGGCCTCACGCCGCCAAGTTTCCGCAGTTCCGCATGGACCTTGTTCGCGATGCCGGCCCCGTAAAGGCCGCTGTCGCTTTCCTGAATTTTCTGGACTTGGTCCTTGAGCAGCGGTGCATAGACGAACTCCGCCCAAATATTCAACACGTCCAGCAACTCATCTGAAATATCCGCAAATCCCCAAGTCTCATAGGCATGTGCGGCTCGGCCCCGGTCATTGTCGCGAAGTGCGTAATAGAGGTCGATCACACCGCGCACAAAGGACGGCTCGAAGACCCGCACGCAACCGAAATCCATCAAATTGATCGCATGGTCAGCGCGCACGCTGTAATTGCCTAGATGCGGGTCCCCATGGATCACCGCGTATTCGTAGAAGGGGACATACCAGGCCCGGAACATATTTGCCGCAACCGCGTTGCGGGCTTCCAGCGGCGCTTCGGCAAACGACATCAAAGGCACCCCATCGAGCCAGCTCATGGTCAGAAGCCGGTCGCTCGAGAGCTCGGCGACACGTTCCGGCACATGCACGCCCGACGTCGCCGCCAACATCGCGTGGTAAAGCGCCATATGCTTGCCTTCGAGTTCGTAGTCGAGCTCCTCTCTTAGTCGGGCAGAAATTTCCGCGTGGATGTTGCTGGTGTCGACAGCTTTGTCCGTCCGGGCGTAAACGCGAAATACCAAATCGAGTTGGGTGAGATCGGCTTCGACGGCAGCCGACATATCGGGGTATTGAAGTTTGCAGGCGAGTTGGGCGCCGTCGTGTCCCGTAGCACGGTGGACCTGACCGAGTGAGGCCGCATGGGCGGCTTCGCGCTCGAATTCAGCGAAGCAGCGACGCCAATCGCCACCGAGCTCCGCCGCCATCCGCCGCCGCACGAAGGGCCATCCCATCGAAGGCGCGTCGGACTGCAGCTGTTTCAGTTCTTGGACGTATTCATCAGGCAAAGCATCAGGGATCGTAGCCATCAATTGCGCGACTTTCATCAGCGGCCCTTTCAGACCACCAAGCGCCGCTGTCAATTCCCCTGCATGCTTTTCCTTATCGAGACCGAGACCTAAATAACGTGACCCCACGAACCGCGCCGCCAATCCGCCAACCGCACCACCAACCCGCGCATAGCGCCGGGCGCGCCGTCCGAGCGTATTGTCTTCGGAATCCGACATTAAGCGCAGCGCCCCGTATCCATGCCTACCAGCGGTCCGGGCGATAAGGGTCGAGATTAATACCCGGGTCCCGCCCCGCAACCAGATCGGCGGTGATCCGCCCCATTACCGGCCCTAGCGTCATGCCTACATGCGATCCGCCGGAGGCAAAATAGACCCCTTCCGCACCGGCTATCTCACCGAGGATCGGGCGCGTATCCGGGGTGGATGGTCGAAAGCCCATCCAGTTCGACATCTCACGGGGATCCAATTGCGGCAAAACGCGTTTGGCAAACGGGATCATCGCGCGGATGCGGCGATAGTCCGGCGGCAACTCAACACCACCGAGTTCGACACCGCTCGTCACTCGCAAACCATATTCCATCGGCAATAGGAATACGGAATGATCCCCGAGCAATACCGGCCGCCGCAGCGTCGGCTCCGGTTGCGGCAACATGACATGATATCCCCGCTCCGCATCCAGCAGCATCCGTTTGCCCAGCATGCGCGCTATCTGGCGCGACCATGCACCCGCCGCGACGATCAGCCGGTCGGCAGCGTGCGCGCCCTTGTCTGTGGATACCGACCACGTAGCGCCATCCTTACCGAGCCCGGTGACTTGCTCTTGCAGGATGGTTCCGCCCTTTTGCTCGAACAATTCGGCAAAGCGTTTTGTGAGGTCGCCAGGATGGCGTATCATCGCGTGATTTTCGATATAGACCGCGTGTTTAAAATCGATACCGAAAGCGGGCTCCATCTGTCGAATTTCCTCACCCGGTAGAATGTCGATCTTATGCCCACACGCCTGCATCAATTCCCGCTCGCGGGCACTATTGTTGAAACTCACATCACTTTCATAGACTTGGAGAATGCCGTTGCGGGAGACCATCGATTCAGCGTCCGCCTCAGCTATCAATTCGTTGTAAGGCGCAAGCGCTAAATTCAGCAGATCGGTCTTGGCCTGCGCATTCGCGCGTATCTTCTCCGCCGTGCTGTTGCGGATCAGATCGATCAGCCATGGCGTCAATTGCGGCAAGTAAGACCAGCGGATGCTCAAGGGGCCGGTCGGATCCATCAGCATCTTCGGTACGCGCTTCAGAATATCCGGGCGCGCGGTCGGCACGCAGGATGTCAGTGCGATCGTACCCGCATTGCCAAAAGACGCCGCTTCTCCGACCCCGCGCGGATCGAGTACCGTGACCTTGTGGCCGTCCCGCTGCAGATAAAGCGCCGCGCCGATCCCGACGATCCCCGCGCCGATAACCACAATGGCTTTCGGCTCCGATGTTTGCTGCTCGCTCATTCTCGTTCTTTCCTTCTTACCAGCGGTTTGGCCGGAACGGTGTCAAATCCACTCCAGAGTCTCTGCCGGCGACCAAGTCGGCGATAATCCGCCCGAATGTTGGGCCCAACGTCATGCCGATGTGAGCACCCCCGGTCGCGAAATAGAGCCCATCCCGCCCGGGCACACCGCCCAGGATCGGAACCGTGTCCGGCGTCGAAGGGCGACGGCCCATCCAGATCGATTGCTCGTCCACCTGCAAACGTTTGACGTAGCCGCTCACTTGCCCGATCGCCCTTCGTATGCGGCGATAATCGGGCGGGGCGTCGATCCCTGCCAGCTCAACCCCGGTTGATACCCGATAGCCAGTTTCCATCGGCGACATCATGAGACCCTCTTCACCAAAATGCACGGATCGGTTCAGACCCGGCTCTACGCTCGGCAGCATCACGTGATATCCGCGCTCGGTATCCAGTAACAGTTTGACGCCGACCATCTTCGCGATCCCCCGCGACCACGCTCCCGCCGCCACGACGACGATATCGGCGATGGCTTCCCCGCCATCGGTCGTCACACGCCATTTTCCCTCCGGCGTTCCCGCCAGACCGGTCACCGCCTCAGGCTTCAATGTTCCACCCCTCGCGATAAAATCTTGAGCGAAGACTTCAGTCAACCGGCCAGGATTACGGATATTGCGGCTGTCGGTGGAGAAGATCGCGTGCGGGAACAGAGGCTCCAACACCGGCTCCATCTGTCGAATCTCGTCCGTATTCAGCAGTTCGTATGATCGGCCCGTCAGGTCCATCAAGTCGATCTCGCGAGCCTTCATCTGCTCAAATGCGCTGTCCGTTCGGAAGACCCGCAGCATTCCACCCGCATAGATCAGATCTTCCGCACCGGTCTGATCGATAAGTGGCCGGAAATCTTCCCAAGCACGGTTCAACAGAATCGATTTTACAATCGCGTTCCGGCGAATGCGGTCTGGGGCACTATTGCGCACCAAGGACAGAAGCCACGGCGTCAATTGCGGCAAGTAAGACCAGCGCAAACTAAGGGCCCCCGCCGGGTCCATCAGCATCTTCGGCACCCTCAATAGGATATCGGGCGTCGCCGTGGGGATCGTCGCGTAGGTCGCGATCAATCCTGCATTGCCGAAAGACGTCATAGAGCCCGGCGGCTCCGGGTCCAAGATAGTGACTGCATGCCCGTCGCGTTGCAGATAAAGCGCGGTGGATACACCGGCGATCCCCGCACCAATAACAATGGCCGATTTCGGTAGTGTCTCGGTGCGGTCGTCCATCAGTGTTACTGGACCTCGTTACATCGTCGTTTCAAGTTCGTCGATCAGATCTTCGACAACGGTCAGGCCCTTATCCCAGAATACAGGATCGGTCGCATCCAAGCCAAAGGGCGCCAACAATTCCTTATGACGCAGGGTACCGCCCGCCCGCAGCATTTCCAGATATTTATCGGCAAATCCCGCTTCCGCATCCTGATAGACAGAATACAGCGCATTCACCAAACAATCCCCAAAGGCATACGCGTAGACATAAAACGGCGAATGAATGAAATGCGGAATGTACGCCCAGTAGTGGCGATAATCATCGTGGTAGCGGAAGACCGGGCCTAAGCTCTCCTTCTGCACCTTCATCCAAATTTTACCGATATCTTCGGCGGTCAACTCGCTCTCTTGGCGGGCGTCGTGGATGTCGCGTTCGAAAATACAGAAGGCGGTCTGGCGGACCACCGTGTTGATCATATCCTCTACCTTGCCCGCTAGCATGGCGCGGCGCGATACCGGATCGTCGGTCGCCTTCAACATCGATTGGAAGGTCAGCATCTCGCCGAAGACGCTCGCGGTCTCTGCTAAGGTCAACGGCGTATCCGCCATCAAATGCCCTTGATCGGCTGCCAAGACTTGGTGTACGCCATGTCCCAGCTCATGGGCCAAAGTCATGACATCCCTTGTCTTGCCCTGATAATTCAACAGCAGGTAAGGGTGAGCCGAGGGCACGGTCGGGTGCGCGAACGCGCCGGACGCTTTACCCGCGCGCACCGGCGCATCGATCCAGGCATTGTCGAAAAACCGCTCGCCGATATTCGACAACTCAGCGGAAAAGGCGCCGTAGGCCGTCAACACCGTGTCCCGCGCATCGTTCCAAGGCACGATGCGGTCGTCCCTGTCCGGTGGCGGCGCGTTGCGGTCCCAGTAATCAAGCTGATCAACCCCTAACCAGCGGGCCTTGATACCGTAATAACGATGAGAAAGTCGCGGATAGGCCGCCTGCACCGCCGACAACAGCGCATCGACGACATCGTCCTCGACGAAATTAGACAGGTTGCGCGCGGAAATCGGCCGTGCAAATCCGCGCCAACGGTCCTCGATCTGTTTGTCCTTGGCCAAGGTATTAGTGATCAACGCAAAGGGACGAATGTTATCACCCAGTACTTTGCCGACCGACTGTGCCGCCTCGCGCCGGTTGTCGCCGTCAGGATCGCTCAAACGATCGAGGATTTGCGTCTCTGTCAGTTCATGCCCCTTAAACGGAAATCGGAGATCGGCGATTGTCTCATCGAATAACCGCACCCAAGACGACCGCCCGGCCACGGATTTCTCCAACAATAGTTTTTCGATTTCATCCGATAATTGATAATTTCGATAAGCGCGCATATCTCTGAGCCATGGGCGGTACTTCGCCAACTCGGGCGCGGCACATTTCCGCTCAAGATCGTCTTCCTCGATGCGGCGCAGCTCCAATTCAAAAAACAACGTGACGGTCGCGATCTCGTTTACTTTCTCCTGCATGGTTTGATAGAACCGGCCCGTCTCCGGATCGGTGACATTGCCCGCGTAAACCAGATGCGCGTAGCTTATGATCCGGCCAAGGCGTTCTTGTTGGCGCTCGTATTCGGCAAGCGCGGCACCAAGCGCTGCTCCAGCTAAATCCGCAACGTGATCCTTGAATTCGCCTGCGAAGGCATCGGCATCCTCCACCGCCGCCGACAAGTCGCCTTTTAACTCAGGTGACTCACGCCCCGAATAAAGATCCGCTAAATCCCATGTGGGAAGTTCGCCCAGCTGTGCCGCGTCGTTCATACCGTACCTCCATGCTTTCTCGCGATATAAGTCCCCGAGCGATCCATCACAAGGAATCATCACGAAACCCCCTCACCGAATTGGTTTTCTTCGCTACGCCCCCCCGATATAAGAAAGGACGATAAACCGGCGGTTAGAGGGAAGCGGAACGTAGGCATGGACTATCAAGCAACACCCAACCTGGTCGCGATGTTTCACGACCGAGCGATACACTATGGAGATGGGCCGTTCCTATGGACGAAGCGGGACGGCGAATGGCAATCGATGAGTTGGCGCGAGACCGCCGATACGGTCGGCAATCTAGCGCGGGCATTACAGTCCCTGGGCGTGGAGCCGGGCGACCGGGTCGGTTTGGTCTCGGAAAACCGCCCAGAATGGTTGATTGCCGACATTGCCGTCATGGCAACCGGCGGCATCACGGTGCCCGCCTATACCACCAATACGGTCGACGATCATCTGCATGTGCTCTCCGACAGCGGGGCCAAGGGTGTCATCGTCTCCGGCAAAGCCTTGGCGGAGCGAGTTTGTGCCACCGCAGTGCAATGCCCCGATCTCAGTTTCGTCATCTCCATCGAAGAGTTGGAAGACAATAGCCATCCATTCGAAACCCTGAGCTGGACGGATGCCTTGGCGCGCGGGGAGACCGCCGACGCTCCGCTACCGGACGCGTCTGAAATTAAACGCGACGCCACCAGCTGTCTGATCTATACCTCGGGCACATCGGGTAAACCGAAGGGCGTGATGCTCAGTCATGGCGCGATTATCTGCAATTGCATGGGCGCGCATGATTTCCTGCACCAACTGCCTGGCTTCGAGGAAGGGAAAGAAATCTTCCTCTCCTTCCTGCCACTCTCCCATTCCTATGAACATACGGCGGGCCAATTCCTACCGATTTCCATCGGCGCGCAGATTTACTATGCCGAAGGTGTCGATAAACTCACCGGCAATATCTCCGAAGTTCGCCCAACCATCCTGACCGCGGTGCCGCGCCTATATGAGGCTATGCACGGACGGATCGTGCGCGGGGTCGAGCAAGCGGGCGGCATCAAACAAAAAATGTTCATGAAGGCCGTCAATATCGGACGGCGGAAATACGAGAATCCGGGATCGCTAGGCCTCGTCGATGCCATGCTGGACCCGGTAATGGATAAGCTGGTCCGCAGCAAGGTGAACGAACGTTTTGGCGGGCGGCTCAAGGCTTTCGTCTCTGGTGGCGCCCCACTCAATTACGACGTCGGTGTCTTCTTCACAGGTCTCGGGCTGACCATCCTACAGGGCTACGGCATGACCGAATCCGCACCAGTCATCAGCTGCAATCCGCCGCATCCCAATAAGATGCATACGGTCGGCCCTCCGATGAAAGGTGTGGACGTGCGCATCGCGGAAGACGGCGAGATCATCGTTCGCGGCGAATTGGTCATGCAGGGCTATTGGAACAATGCGGACGCGACCGCCGAGACCATCAAGGACGGTTGGCTGCACACCGGCGATATCGGCAAAATCGACGAAGACGGTTACATCCAGATCACCGATCGTAAAAAAGACATTATTGTCAATTCAGGTGGAGACAACGTGGCACCACAACGTGTTGAAGGAATGCTGACGGTCGAGCCGGAAATCGAACAAGCCATGGTCTATGGCGACAAGCGCCCGCATTTAGTTGCACTCCTGGTACCTGATACGGATTTCGCGGCGGATTGGGCGAAGGCCAACAATGAAGAAAATGACCTTACTGCATTAGTAAAAAACGATGCTTTCGTCGCCGCAATCCGCGAAGCCGTCGACCGGGTCAGCGCGCGTCTCAGCACCATCGAGCGAGTCCGCCGCATTAAGGTGACGGCGGAACCATTCAGCATCGACAATGAAATGCTGACACCGAGCATGAAAATTCGACGCCACGTCATCAAGGCCCGCTATGGCGACGATCTCGAAGCACTCTACGGCGGCGGATAAATAACGAATGAGCGATTTCGATCATCAGGCTTCGAGCTACGGTGACACCTCGATAGACCAGGTCGCTGATTGGCTAATCACCCGCGCATTGGCCGGAGCGGATATCGAGACGCTTTACGGCAGCTGTTGTGAACGACTACGCGCCGCCGGTATTCCGATCTCGCGCGGCTCGATTGGATTAAGCACTCTGCACCCACTTTTCGCGGGCATTAGCCTGACCTGGAAACCGGACGAGGGACTGGTCACTTAAGCCTTTCTGCATGGCGAGATGCTGAACACTGAGGAATTCAAAAAAGTCCAATCGCAGTTGTTCTAGAGTCCGACACTGCCTTCCTGCGTCGCAGGCTCACCGACGACAACGCATTAGTGGACTTCGCCTTCCTGGAAAAATTGCAGGACACAAGGGAGGGACCAACTAACTGATCAATGCGTCCGCGTTTTCAGAGACACCCACCGCATATTCGAGTGCTAGAGGAATGATCGCGTTCTGGCTGACAGACCGGCAGTCGGGTTTCAGAGACCGTGACATCGCCGCATTAATGCGCCTCCAGAAGCGCTTGGCCATCGCCTGCAAGGTCACCATCAACGAACAGACCGCGCATAACGTCCTGAGCGCTTATCTGAGTC
>CAJWTF010000022.1 GCA_913046825.1 uncultured Rickettsiales bacterium
CGAGGACTATGCGCGCCGTCGATCCGGTCGACAAGTTTCTTCCGCCAAACGATTTCTAATAGCGCATTCTTTTTGCGATTTTTCGGGGTCCTGGCCGCTGGAGTTCACCGACGCCTCAGTATTCTTGATAATCCGGATGCAATCTCCATTCGCATTGTTGCAACCCGCCCATTTCATGACGCGCCCATATTTTCCAGGATCCGAAATCATCGTGCGCGAACGCAACTTATACTCTTGGAAATTGCAATACCAACCGTCCTTGGATGTTTCATCGTCGGGCTTATCACTTGGAAGCACGCAAGCGCCTGGATCGGCCGCCTGCATTTGTTCTTAGTAAAGGCAGCAAGGAATTTCATCTTTTTCGTCTTCTTCTTGACGATCATAAGCTCTTCTTCAACCATCACGCATTGTGTAGCCTCGTAGCGTCGTGATTTTCCAAATTGTTTCTGTGCGTCGCCTGCGTCGCCATCATGAGCATTACGCCAACAACCAGCACCACGCTTAGTCCGATCAAAAGACTTTTAAAATGCGCCGGCAATTTCAAAATTATAACCTCTAAAATATAATTCAAAATCAGCAAAACGTATCTTGAGGCTTATGTAAATGCCAGAAGCAAAAGGCCAAACCATCTTGGCAGATATCTACATTGGGTTATTAATTACATCTAACGACTTGCGAAGGTGTATGGTCCATCATCATATATGCCCTATCAGGCAACACACGTAACGAACGACGCAGGATTTCCACCGCCAATGGAAATCGGGGAACAGGGTTTGCTGGAACAAAGACAAGACAACCTACTGAACGGGCCCGCATTGATCGACCCTTATGATCGGACAATCGACTATTTACGTGTCTCGGTCACCGATCGATGCGATTTTCGCTGTGTCTATTGCATGTCGGAGGACATGACATTTCTGCCGAAAGCCGATCTTTTGACACTAGAGGAACTGGACCGGTTGTGTTCGGTCTTCGTCGCGCGCGGCGTCCGGAAATTGCGGATGACCGGCGGGGAACCCTTGGTCCGCCGCAATATCATGTGGCTGTTTGAACGCCTAGGACGGCACCTTCAGTCCGGTGCACTCGATGAACTAACACTCACCACCAATGGGAGCCAATTATCCAAATACGCTCAAGCACTCGCGGATTGCGGGGTCCGGCGTATCAACGTTTCCATCGATACCCTCAATCCAGATAAATTCCAGGCGATTACGCGTTGGGGCAAGTTCGACAAGGTCATCGAAGGTATTGCTGCCGCTAAAGCGGCCGGATTATCCGTAAAGATCAACTGTGTCGCCCTTAAAGGCGTGAATGATGACGAAATCCACGACATGGTCCGTTGGTGCGGCGACGAAGGTCACGACCTCACATTCATCGAAGTTATGCCGATGGGTGATATTGGCGGTGAAATTCGGCTCGATCAATATTGGCCGCTCTCGATGGTCCGGGGAGAATTGCAAAAGCAGTGGACTCTGAACGAGAGCGATCACGCCAGCGGCGGCCCCGCACGCTACGTCGATTGCGTCGAGACCGGCCGTAGAATCGGATTTATCACTCCGATGACCCATAATTTCTGCGAATCCTGCAATCGGGTTCGTTTGACGTGTACTGGGACGCTTTACATGTGCCTGGGTCAGGAAGATGCCGCGGACTTACGGACCGCCCTCAGAACGAGCCCGGACGATGCCGCTGTCTCCGCCGCCATCGATGAGGCCATCGGGCGCAAACCCAAAGGCCATGACTTTATCATCGACCGTCGCCACCAACGCCCTGGCGTCGGGCGCCATATGAGCGTAACCGGCGGCTAACACAGCCAATTAGTTAATCGATCTATTTTCGTTAGCGGGCTGTTGCGTTGACGGCTGCCCCCGTGTTGGTCCGGCCTGATGGTGAACCATTTTCCACACCTCCCCTTCGCGCACGAAGAGATTGGTTGCGATCAAAAACCCACCCTCGACCTCCTCAAAACAGATGACGCTCGCGGTATCTCCGTAGAGGGAAACTACCGGCTCACGACATCGAATTTGCGGCGCGCCTGCGGCGATAATATTACGCCAGCTGTCAACAACCGCCGTCCGGCCGACCAAAGACTCCCATCCCGGGTGAATACAGCTGACCGAGGCGGATTCAGCCCACAAATCATCCATGCCATCCGCATCGCCGGCCGCAAAACACATATAAAACGCATCATTGGCGAACATCACCTCATCCCAATCTGACATCGCTCCCTCCTCTATCACCTAATTGTAATCTGATGCGAAAAGCTCTTGCCGTCGCTGATCGTCATCTGCTCAAAACCCATTAGGTTCAATAGGTCCAAGAACGTCAGGTCGCCTGGCTTCATTTGTTCTTGAATGATCCGCGTCGTCCGCGCAACCGCCGTCAATTGCGCCAGTAAGGCCCGCGCTCTGAAGATGGTGTTATAGGCGTCATCGCGGGTTCCCACGATAATCAATTTTTCCTGACGCACACCCTTCGAGAAAATAGCATATTGCGGAGGATAGGCTGCCTTATTCAGCATGCTGTTGGTAATATTGGTCACGAATACAATGCGGGCTTGTTTATTGGCCCCTATCATTTTTCGGACACGCGGACGATAGACTTCACTCGTGACGGGTTTGGGGTAGTAATACCCGGCATGTCGGTCATTAGCCTTGCCCGGCATCGCCGCGAACATAATTGTCAGGAGAATCAGACCCCGAAGTATCCACATATTCCGCCTCCAGTTTCGCCGGCGTCGCTGGCACTACCAGCGCCCTCGACTATAC
This sequence comes from uncultured Rickettsiales bacterium, assembly GCA_913046825.1. Next base: position 2,769 of record CAJWTF010000022.1, read on the forward strand.
TAACGCAGCGATTGTCGCCCATTCTCATGGGGATACCACATGATTAACAACAAAATAGCGTTCGTTGCATCAAACTCATCCGATGCTCAGGAAGCTTTAAGCGACCTGTCGAAACGCTATCCCAATGTCCCACCGGAAAACGCAGATATCATCGTCGCGCTCGGGGGCGATGGCTTTATGCTTAGTATTCTGCATGACTACAAGGAGCAGCTGAAACCGATTTATGGCATGAATCGCGGCAGTATTGGCTTTCTCATGAACGAGTATACGCCGGACGACTTACCAGACAGATTGAATCGCGCCGAACCAGTTTCCATCCGTCCCTTGCAAATGCAAGCCACTACAATTTCGGGCGAGGTGTTGGATGCCATCGCCATCAACGACATTTCGTTGTTTCGGGAAACCCAGCAAACAGCCAAGATTAAAATTACGGTCGATGAAATCGTCCGGCTGCAGGAACTGATTTGCGACGGTGTCCTATTATGTACCCCTGCCGGCAGCACTGCCTACAATCTATCTGCTTATGGCACTATTGTGCCAATCGGTTCGGACGTATTGTGCCTCACCCCGATCAGCGCGTTTCGACCGAGGCGCTGGCGCGGCGCCATCTTGCCCAATAGCGCCACGGTGAAGTTCGAAATCTTGGAATCCGGCAAACGCCCGGTGAGCGCATGCGCTGATGCGTTCGAGGTTCGCGATGTCGTGAGTATCGAAGTCTCACTGAGCGAGACTTTGCGCCTGACCATGTTGTTCGATCCCGAACACGATTTGGAAGAAAGAATTTTGTCAGAACAGTTCGCGCCTTAGCCCCAACCGAATTCCTCAGCGAATATCGAAAAGCGATACGAACTAAGCAATATCCAGGGTTTCACGCACAGAATCCACAGCACCCGTAATGGCGATGCGTTTGCCGCGCCCACGGCACCCTCGCGCAACGACAAAACAATACCCAGCCTCGCTGCGTCGATATAATCCAGCTTACTGAGATCTATCACCACTTGAGAATGACCGGTCTCGGCAATGTCGTGGGAAATGCAGTCGACGCTTTTTCTGTCGCGAATCGTCAAACGACCGGCTCATTCCAACACCATCTCCTCCTCGAGATTGAAAACTTTAAACCTCAAGAACTTCCCCCATTAATCCTAATAATTAAGAATCTTGGCATTACACCAATTTGCATACTAGAGAATATTTCGAACCCGAAAACAAAAAGACGTTATTCGGCCGCCTTCGCGCCGGCACACCCCAACGCATAATCACCAACAACCTCAATCAGTTCGGACAAATGCGTTTTTAAAGTTGCGTAGTAAGGCGTCCGCTCGAAGGTCTCCTCGTTCATGTAAAGCGCGCGGTTGATCTCGATTTGCAAACTGTTTCGCCCAATATCCGGACGGCCGTGACGACGGACAATTTCAACTCCTTTATAAGGATCGTTAATCCGTACTCGATAACCGAAACCCTTTAGCGTGCCCCCTACGAAGTTAAGGAATTCCCGGTCGCACGTCGTGCCGTCTCGGTCTCCGAGAACGAAATCCGCGCGACGGATGCTGTTGAATTGGGATTCTCTGGGCAAACTCGACGACGGCATTGAATGACAATTGAAATGCCATGCCATACCAAACAGCGCTTGGGTCTCGTCCATGCACCGTTGTAGGGTTTGATGATATGGCATCCAATACTGATCGATCCGTTCCCTGACCTCCTCAACCGAAAGCCGCCGACCGTACATCGGAAAATCCGGTGGACAAACCCGCCAAATCAAGCCGTGTCCGAGCCGGGCTTTCTCCGTCGGTTGAACCGGTTCCGGCCAAGGCTCTTCCAGAAGATCGCGGTCGAGGTCGCGGACTGCACGGTTAGGATCGATAAAACTGCGCGGATATAATGCGGAGACGAGAGAGGCCCCCAATTTAGGACCGTCAGCGAACAGGTCGTCGACATACATGTCCTCAGCGCGACGCAGGACATTTATCGGTACTGTCGTGTCAAATGTTTCCGGATAGGTCGAGCCGCTATGAGGCGAGTCCAAGACCAATGGAATGTCGGCACCCATTGGCGTATCCAGCCTATATACGCCGGGAATGGTTTCGCTCATATAAGACGCCTCAATTTGGACCCAGTCAACGGATCGTTTCTCTGTACCTACAATTCCGCGCCGCCGCCGACTAAACCCGTTGAGACGAAACCGAATAATTTCAAAAGATGAGGCAACCGAGCCAGCATTTCAACTGCGCGTTAGCTTTCGGACATCCGGGCAATCTTATCGACCGCCTTTAGGCCGTGCCCGGTCAACACAAGAACCGTTACTTCATCTCGCCCGATTATCCCAGCCGCGATTAAGCGGCTCAACACGGCCCGCGCAGTAGCGCTCGTCGGCTCGACAAAGAATCCCGCACCCGCCAATTGCCGGAAAGACACCGCGATTTCGTCCTCGTCGACCGCAACGATCGCGCCTCCCGTTTGGCGCGTCGCCGTCATGACTTCCGCGACACGGACCGGCTTCTCACTGGCGATACCGTCCGCTAGTGTCGCCGAGATAGGGAAATCCACCGCCGTGCCGCCAGCTTCCCAGACTGCGTACAACGCCGCACAATTCGCTGCTTGCGCCCCAAATATGCGCGGTAGTCGATCGATTGCACCAGCTGCTTGCAGTTCCAAAAAACCTAAATGAAGGCCGATCACGTTACTGCCATAGCCGAGCGGGACTACCACGTTATCCGGAACCGAAAAGCCCAATTGCTCCCAAATTTCAAACGCCAGCGTCTTTGTGCCTTCGATAAAGAAGGGTTGCCAATTGTGGCTGGCATAGAATGTCACCTCCGCCGCCTTCATTGCCGCCGCCGCGACATCCTCGCGCGATCCTTCAATCGGCTCGATCCGCGCGCCCATGGCGGCGATTTGCGTCTTTTTCCCGGCTGGGGCCGAAACAGGAACCATGATCCGGCAATCTAATCCAAGTGCCGCCGCATACGTCGCGTAGGACGCGCCCGCGTTGCCGGAACTGTCTTCAAGTATCTCGGTGGTTCCGCATTGCTTCAAATAGTTGAACAAAACAGCCGTGCCTCTGTCCTTAAAGGAACCCGAGGGCATCATGTGCTCGCATTTAATTAGAATGTTGGCGCCATCCCAATCCGATGCCATCAAAGGCGTCCAACCTTCGCCGAGCGTCGAAGTATCAGCGCTAGGTATTCGAATGGCCTTCCGATAGCGCCATAACCCAATTTCTCGGTGGACTATGTCCTCCTGCTTCAATCCTGAGCCCTGTGTTAAATTGACATAACTGCCATCGTCAGGTGCACACCAAATCGGCACATCGCTCGACCAGCGCGCGCCGCTACGCGGATTGATATATTCAACATTCGTCATTACAAGACCTCGACCGGAGTTCAATCAGTTCTTTCTAACCTTTGCTTTGGAGTAGGCCTAGACCAGTTCATTTAAGCGATGATGTATGCAAGATAGACGTCGAACTTACACATTAATTATTGCATGAATGCAAAGATGCGCGACTGGAACAACATCCGGTATTTCCTCGCGTCGATGCGCGATTGTTTGAGCGTCACCGTGAAAGCTATGCGCTCACCGCCGCCGGCGAGACGATGCGCGGTTCCGCCGAGCGGGTTGAGGCGGAAATGGCAACCCTCGAGTGTCAGGTCTTCGGTGAGAACGTGCGCCTAATCGGCACGGTTCGTCTGACCGCACCCGACGACATCTCGGAACGCTCGCTGCCCGAGCGCCTGGCCGCCTTTCGCGGGACTTATCCCGGCATAATATTGAAAATTATCTTCGCCTATCGATTTCTGAACCTGTCACGCCGCGATGCCGATGTCGCCTTCCGGCAGAGCCGCGATCCGGGCGACACCCTTATCGGTCGAAGACTGTGCACGGTCACGGTAACTATACTTTTGCCGCAGTGACGCCTTTACCTGGGCCACTGCACTAACGGACGCTCCCGTTGTCTAGGGCGACGACACTCTCGCCCATTTTGACTCCGTCAAGTGGATGGGATCGCAAGCCAGTGATCGGATCGTGCTCCGCGCCAATACAATGGCCGGGCGTTCATATGCGGTCCGCGCGGGGATTGGTATCGCTGCCCTCCCCTGCTTTTCCGACGATCCCGACCCGATGCTGGTGCGCGTCACGGACCCGATACCCGAGATGGAGAACGAACTCTAGCTGCTGACCCATCGGGACCTCCGCAATACCACCCGTATCAAAGCTTTCACGGATTTAATGGCCGCGTCCTTTCCGAGCGATAAGGATTTACTGGAAGGCCAGCACGCACGCTCATAACCGCACGCTTCATGGCTGGCCATCATTGCCGCCCTCGCATATTCTCCCGGTTAGCGAGACACCTGAAAGGGGGACAATCTTGGGCACAGCAGACAACGCCAGCGTCGAGTTTATCCGAAAGCTCATCAGCTTCGACACCACGAGCCGTAACTCGAATATGGAGCTGATCCATTACATCCGGGATTATTTAAAATCCCTCGGCGTCGACTCCTTATTGGTCGAGGACGAGACCGGCACAAAGGCTAATCTCTACGCGACGCTCGGGCCTAAGGATAAACCAGGTATTATGCTGTCCGGCCATACCGACACAGTGCCCGTCGACGGCCAGGAATGGGACACCGACCCTTTCACCCTGACCGAAAGAGACGACAAGCTGTTTGCGCGCGGCACCTGCGACATGAAGAGCTTCATCGGCATCTGCCTCGCCTATGCGCCGAAGTTTCTAGAGCGCGGCCTCGACATCCCGATCCATTTCGCCTTCAGCCACGACGAGGAAGTCGGCTGCCTCGGCGTGCGCAGCCTGATCGAGAAGTTCGCGGATATCAAACCGACCCCGATGATGGGCATCGTCGGCGAGCCGACCAGCATGCAGGTCATCATCGGCCATAAGGGCAAACTCAGCTATAAATGCCGGGTGCGCGGCTTCGAGGCGCATTCGAGCTTGGCACCCACCGGCGTCAATGCGGTTGAGTACGCGGCGGAAATGATCGCCTATCTCAAGGGCATGGCGCGGCGCATCCAGAAGGAGGGGCCGTTCGACGACCTCTACGACGTTCAACATTCGACCGTGCATACGGGCACCGTGCATGGGGGGACCGCCCTAAATATCGTGCCGAAGGATTGTACCTTCGAGTTCGAATTCCGCTGCATCGGCTCGGACGACCCCAAGGTGTATTTCGCCGAGATCGAACGCTATGCGCGTGAGACATTAGAGCTGGAAATGCAGGCCATTGATCCTGCCAGCGGTATCGAGTTCGAGGAGCTGAGCGCCATCGACGGGTTGGACATGGACCCCGGCGAAGAAGTGGTCACGCTGGCCAAAACCCTGGCCGGTCGCAACGACCACGCCAAGGTCGCGTTTGGCACCGAAGCGGGCTTGTTCCAGCAACAAGTCGGCATCCCAACCGTGGTCTGCGGCCCCGGCAGTATTAACCAGGCGCACAAGCCGAACGAATACCTCGCCTTAGAGCAGCTCGACCGCGCCCACGTGTTTTTCGACAAACTGATGGACCACGTCTGCAAGTAATGTCGACCGCGTTCTCTTCTCTCCCGGCCACGGCGGCCGAGCGATTTGATTTGCCCGTCGAGGATGGCGTCACCATCGCCGCCTATGAGCTCCGCGAAGGATCGGCAAACATGCCGGTCCTGATCTGGGGCCACGCCAATGGTTTCGGCGCCGGGAGCTATCTGCCCTTCCTGCAACAGCTTGCGACCCGCTTCCGGGTCTTTGCCTACGATGCGCGTGGCCAAGGCGGTTCGAGCGCCCCGCCGGAGCCTTATCCAAGCACGATCTGTTTCGACCGTTTCGCCCGCGATCTGGAAACACTCGTCTACCGGGTGCAAGCGCGCGCACCGGAGGCACCGCTGTATTACGGCGGCCACTCGTTCTCCGCCGCCGCCATGTTTCATCTTGGCGGTAACTTCGGCTTCGCGCCGTGGCGCGCGGTCACCACCTTCGATGCTACACTGCGCCCCTGCGACCGCGACGACCTCAGGCAAATATCGAAGGCCCGCAGCACGCCCCTGGCGGAGATGACCTTGCGGCGGCGCCAGTATTTCGAGACCCCGGCCGATTACGCCACCGCCATGGCCCGCCCGAAGGCATTCGGCTATTTCGCGCAGGAGATGTTGGACGCCCTCTGCCAAGCCACGCTCCGGCCGCGGTGCGATGGCGCGGAGGGCTACGAGCTTTCCTGCCCGCCGGTCATCGAGGCCGCCACGTATAACTCGGTCGCCGCGACCACCGCTCCCTATGAGGGCTTGAAAGATTTCCCGGTCCCGGCCCATTTGATCGCCGCCGACCCAGCCGTGCCCAACAGCAATTGGATCGCCGAGGTTCAATCCGATATCGCCCGCCATCTACCGGATGCGCGGGTCACAACGATGATCGGTGCGGGCCACCTCATGCCGTTTGAGCGGCCCGACGAATGCGCCGAGATCGTACTGGCGATGCTATCCGATACCGCCTACGCCGCCGCCGAATAAGCCTCAATCGGGCAGCTGCCGACAGTGCAGCGGATCATGATGCGGCGCTCGTCGAGGGGATAATCCATGCGCCCCGAATGGAAGACGCCGCCCCTATTTTCCCACATGATCGTATCGCCCACCCGCCATTCGTGCTCCCAATGCCCGCCGGTGGTCCCGGCCTGATGGATCGCCTCGAACAGCGTCTCCAGAATATCCTCGCTCTCGGCCTCGGACACATCCATGACCCGCACGGTCTGCAGCGGATTGGCGTAGATCGCCGGGCGACGGCTCACCGGATGGCGGCAGATGATGGGATGGAAGACGGTCGCACGGCTCCGCGCCTCCGGTGGCAGTTTGCCGGTCAGGGTCTGGGTCAGCGAATTCTTACTGTTACGCCCGAGCGCGTATTCTCCCATCAACCCCTTAAGCCGCGCCTTGAACCCGTCCGGCAGGCTCTCATAGGACCGGTATCCGCTGGCGAAGCAGGTATTGCCGCCGGACGACGGCACTTCCAGCGCATGAACCGTGGTCGCGACGGCGGGCACAATCTCGTAGGAGGTGTCCGAATGCCAACCGTATTTAAGGTCGCGGGTGACCCCCCTGCTCGCACCCACTTCATCGAACTTACCGTCGGCATCAACATTGCGATTGTAGACGATCTCTGGAATGTCGGGATGCTGAAAGGCCTTTTGGATATGCACCCGCAGCGGCCCGAACTGCGCCGAGAAATCCGCAAATTGCCGATCGGTCAACTTCTGTCCCCGGAACACCAAGACGGTGCGATCGACAAACGCCGCCTCGACGGCGACGATCTCACTCGCCGAGAGTGGTTTCGAGATATCAATCCCGGCGATCTCCGCCCCAATATCACCGCCCGATGAATGCACTTCGACGCTCATGTCTTCCTCCTCCGCGATGCGGTCCTTCTCCAACGACGTAAAGGGAGGGACGCCGGCGTCAATTCGCGCCCCGCGCGGCGGCCATACACAAAAAAGCGCGAAACAACCCCATACACAGTATTGTGATACCGCTGGTTCACACTCAGCGTTGCCCTGTAAGAAGTTTGTGCCTGTATACAAATCAAAGAACGGATCGGACTGCATCACCCATTAGACATTTTGTCACCGCCCCTTCCCCTAAAACACGTCCCCATATCCGAACAGCGCCGGTTGGCCACCCGTGTGCCAGAACAGGATCCGGTGCCCAGCCAGCTCGCCCATTTCGGCCAGCTCGATCAGGCCGGCCATTGCCTTACCCGTATAGACCGGGTCGAGGAACAGGCCTTCGCTATGCGCGGTCCAGCGTATGGTGTTGGATACCACCTCGCTCACCCGACCGTAGCCGGGGGCCAGCGTGCCGTCGTAGAGGCGGATGTCCTGAGCGTCGATCAGGACGGGGAGGTTCATCATCTCCCCCAGATCTTCGAGGCGTTGGCGTATACGTCTTCGCTGCGATGCCGCGTCCCGGCGCACACACACCCCCAGCACCGGTACCCGCGAGCCCAATGCTCGCAATCCGTAGAGCAAGCCAATATGGGTAAGCGCACTGCCGGACGCGATGATGATCTCGTCGAAGGGATCGGCGTCGTTCAGTTGCGTCAGTAATTCTTGCGCCGCCACGATATAGCCGAGCGCGCCTAAGGGCGGGTGGTCCGCACCGAGCGGTATGATAAAGGGGCGCCGCCCCTCGGCCCGCAGTCCTTCCGCTATTTCACCTACCGCCGCGTCGGCGCCCACTTCGTTCTCACCGTGGGGGTAGTTGTGCAGTGTGGCACCCAGCAGTTTGTCGAGCAGGACATTGCCGTTGTCACGGTAGAGTTGGGAGACGCCCGGCACGCGCTCCTCCATCTGGATATGGATATCTAGGCCGAGGCGGCGCGCCATCGCCGCGGCCGTGCGGGTGAAATTCGACTGAATGGCGCCAGTGATCAAAACCGTATCCGCCGCCGCGACCTGGGCCGCGCCGAAATAATATTCGAGCTGGCGCACCTTATTGCCGCCGAAACCGATACCGGTGCAATCGTCGCGCTTGACCCAGAGGTCGATCCCCAGTTCCGCACCGAGATTACCCATCCACTCGATCTTCGTGGGTAAATGCGCCATCGCCATGCGCGGATAGCGCGCCAGTGCCGCTTGGAGTTTTTCGTTTGTGAACTTATCCCCGGCGAAATTAACCATGGGCGCCCCCGCAGGAGCCGTCGAGCCGGAAAAGCTTGGCCGCGGTACCGCCGAGAATCGCCGTGGTGTCGATTTCGCTCAAACCTGCCTTACCGACGATTTCGCACGGTGTGTGATCGCCGATTGGGAACGGGTAGTCGGAGCCCAACATGACCTTATCCGCGCCCGCCTTAGCGATCAGAAAGTTGAGCGCGTCCGGATCGAAAACCACGGTGTCGAAATATATCTGCCGAAAGCCTTCCATTGGATCGCCGTACTGGCCGGGATGGATTTCCACATTGCGCATGAGCCGCCCCAACATCCAAGGCAGCGCACCGCCGCCATGGGGCAGCACCACGGACATTCCGGGATATTTCGTGAAATGTCCGGCAAACAGCATTCGCGCCACCGCCGTCGTCGTATCGAGGCCGCGCCCGACCGCGTTGATCATGTCGTAATCGTTGAGCCGGATATCGCCGCAGCCATACATCGGATGGATAAATACAACCGCTTCGCGGGCCGAGGCCACCGACCAGAACGGGTCGAGCGCCGGACCGTCGAGGACGCCACTGTCACCAAAGGGTTGGGTCCCGATCATCACGCCGGTGAGCCCCCCATCCATCAATTCCTCCAGCAGGCGCGCCGCCTTCTCGCCGTCCTGCAGGGGGACGCTCGCCAAGGGAGTAAGGTTGCTCGCCGCCCGCGCGCCCTCGATCAGGTGTTCGTTTAGGAAGCGGCTCCAGGCGAGGCCTTCATCGACCGGTAGCTCATAGCCGAAACTGTCGAGCCAGCCACCGTTGACCTGCGCGTCGATGCCCTGTTCGGCCATCCACTCTTGGCGTGGCTCGGCGCGGCGCAGTTTTGGGTTCACCGGGCGCGTCAGCGCACCACCCGCGAAACCCAGCTTGTAAGTATCACCGTCATGCATCAGCTCGACATTGGGAAATGAGGCGGCGCCAGAGGCGAGTGCGTCCAGCATGCTTTGCGGGGCGTAATGGGCGTGGGTGTCGACGATCATAGGGCGGTCCTTGTTGTAGCGGCACTTATAGTCGGACGAGACCATTGCAGAACGCTGCGCAAATTCAACCCGTCATTCCCGCGAAAGCGAGAATGACGAAGATGGCAATAAATTTCCGGCGCGACAATCGCAACGAAACGGGGGAGCGTCGAAACGCTCCCCCAGAATTTAACCCGCGTGGCGGGTGACTACCACATGGCGACCGGATTGATAATCATCTGCACCGTGCCCTTCACCCGTGCCTGGCCCAAAACGAACATGAATTCGTGCACACTTTCCTTGCCGAGACGGCCCGTGTCCATCGTCTCCAGAATGTAGATGTCGCGTTTTTTCAAAAGCTCGACATGGCCGTAGATGACCTTGTCGCCCTTCGCCGGAGGCATCGCTTCGAGGCCTCAGGTATCCGCAACGACGGCCATCACGTCGAGATCGCCGAGATAGGCCGACGCCTCATTGTTGAGGCCGGGCTCGCCCGACACCCAAGCCTTTGGATCAGAGGCGAGCATACCGTCGGTCCAACCAGTGTGTAACAGCATTACGTCGCCTTTGCGGATCGTCACGCCTTGCGCCTTGGACTCCGCCTTGATGTCCTTCGAGGCGATGACTTGACCAGCCTTCATGACCGCGGCACCGAAATGCTTTGCCATGTCAATCATCAGCGGAATTTGATCAACACCCAATTTCTTCAATCCGGTGATGTGGACGAAGTCGACCGCTTTGTTGCAATTGTAATACTCGCCGCTCTCACCCAGATGGCCGAGCCCGTCGGTCTGTGGGCCGGTACCGAACCACAATTGAGCCCGATCATCGTTGTAGAAGATGGGCAAGCCAAAATCTTGGGTCATGTCGCGGCCGTTGTGTTGTCCTGGCGTCACCACTTGCAATGACGTGGAGCGCGGCGGGAAGGCCGGCATCTTCGGGTCGACGATAATACCGAGGGCATGACTTTCGCCCTTTTTCACCAGCTTCGTCGCCATCAACACCTGCTTCGGGGTTACGTGATTGGCCGCGCCGATCTGGTCGTCCTTACCCCATTTCGAGGGCTTGCACGCCTCTGCCAAGGCCGGTCCCGCCGCCACCGCAAAACCGCCCACCAGCAGTCAGGGTGCCGCAAATCTCGCTAGATTTTTCATGAAAATTCCTCTCAATCTAATTTGGTCGACCGTCACCGATCGCAGCCTATTAAAAAATAAAGGAAGATCATGACCGAATACGCACATCGGTCGAGGGGTGATTGTGTTGTGCGGTTGGACACATCAGTCCGGTTCGCTATGTAGATACACACATTCCCAACTATCGGTGGTGGAGCCATGCCCCTCGACATTATCCCGACTGGAGCGGCCGCTGGCGCTGAAATCCGCGGCGTCGACCTCACGAATACGCTCGATGATAATGCCTATCAGACGCTCAACCAGGCGCTCGGCGAGCACGGCGTGATCTTCTTTCGCGGGCAATCCCTCTCACCCGAGCAGCACATGGCCCTGACGCTCCGCTTCGGTGCGCTGGAGCCGAACACCTTCGGGGAAACCCACGGCCTGGAAGGACATCCTGGCATCGTCCTGATCTCCAATGTGGAACAAGGCGGGCGCGAGGTTGGTGTGAAGGGTGCTGGCGACAAATGGCACAGTGATATGTGCTACACCGCGAAGCCGCCGCGCGGCACAATTCTTTATGCTCATGAAGTACCGGCGCAAGATGGATTGGCGCTCGGCGATACTTGTTTCGCCGCGACACACGTAGCCTACGACACGTTGCCAAAGGCGATGAAGGCGCGGCTCGACGGTGTACGCGCTAATTTCGATTTCGCCGGACGTAAGCGCCTCAGCCCAATCACACAGGCGCAGATCGACGCCTTCCCCCCGGTCACTCACCCGATCGTCCGCACGCACCCGCTGACGGGTCGCAAGTGCCTCTATGTCATGCGCGACGACTGCACCGGAATCGACGAAATGGACGAGGACGAAGCCGATCAACTGATTGCGGCATTGGCCGACCACATCGTGCGACCCGCGTTCGTCTACCGCCATCAGTGGCAGCCCGGCGACCTGTTGATCTGGGATAATTGCACCGTGCAGCACATGGCTATCCAAGACTACGCCCTGCCAAACCGACGCCTGATGCACCGCACTACCTTCGCCGCGACTGAAGCGCCCGCATGAGCGACGACATCTACGTTCATCACCGCATCGCCTGCAAACCGCGTGAATGGAGTGCCGCCGCAGAAGAGATCACCAGTGCCGGCGCGGCCCGGATCGCCACAGCGGGCGGCTCGCTCTACGGTCTTTGGCGCAGTCAGATCGGCCTGCCCCGCGACACCATCACCGCCGTCACCCTTTGGCCGGATACGGATACCGCAATCCGAATGGGCGATCTGCTGCACGACGAGATGACAAGCGTGGAGACGGTTGAGCTCGACCTGATGACCCCAACCCTGCGGCCGGAGACATCGGCGCCACCCACGCGACAGGGCAACTACGCCTTCCGCTGGTTCGAGACGCCGCCCGAGAACTTCGCCGAATTCCTAGACCTCTGTGAAGCCGCTTGGCCCGGCTTTGAGAGCAGCTACGATTCCCAAGTGATCGGCCTGTGGCGGGTCGAAGGTAGCGACGATGGCGCAATCCGCACTCTCTTGATGACACGGCGGCCCGATCTCACGATGTGGGAACGCTCGAAAATTCCGGCCAATGCGGCTGAGGTCGAAGTGCGCAAGACGCTTAGCCGACGATATGATCTCTGCGATTGGACGAATGTCTATACGACGACACTGATGACCGCCAAGGACATAAACGACGAAGTGCGGTGGAGTTAATCGCGCTGGTCGGCTGGGCCGCAGGAGCCCATATCTTTGACAAACGCACACCAGGAGTTAGCGCCCCATGAAAATGAAAGCCGCCGTGGTCTTTGAGACCGCCAACCACCCGTTCACCAACACCACGCCGCTGAAGATCGAGGAGGTTGATCTCGATCCTCCCGGACCCGGCGAAGTATTGGTCAAGGTGCTGGCGGCCGGACTCTGTCATTCGGACCTCTCAGCAATCGAGGGCATGCGGCCCCGCAAAATGCCCTATGTGCCGGGGCACGAAGCCGCCGGTATCGTCGAGGAAGTCGGGGCGGGGGTGACGCGAGTGAAGCCGGGAGATCACGCCATCCTGTTCTTCGTGCCGAATTGCGGCACCTGCACGTCTTGCGATCGGGGGGAGCCGTATCTTTGCGACACCGCCTATGAAGCGCGCAGCGACGGCCACCTGATCACCGGCAATCATAAAATTCGGCTGAACGGCGAGGTCATCAACCACACCTCGGGTGTCTCGTGCTATGCAGAATATGCGGTGCTGGCGGAAGGCTCGGTCATTCCCATCGAAAAGGGTATCCCGCTAGAGGACGCGGCGCTGTTTGGCTGCGCGGTCATCACCGGCGTCGGAGCGGTCGTCAATACGGCGGCAATTCCACCAGGGGCTAAAGTTGCAGTGCTCGGTCTTGGCGGTGTCGGCTTGAATGCCTTGATGGCGGCCACGCTCTCAGGCGCGGATCGGGTCATCGCGGTCGACGTGCTAGACGACAAGCTCGCCTTCGCGCGCCAATTGGGCGCCACGGATACGGTCAATGCAGGCGACGCCGATTGCGTCGAGCAAATCAAAGAGCTGACCAAAGGCGGTGTCGATTACGCCATCGAATTGGCCGGTGTGCCGAAGGCGCTCGATATCGCCTACAAGATGTGCCGTCGCGGCGGCACCGTGGTCACGGCAGGACTGCCGCGCCCGGAAGCGACGCTCGATATTCCGATCGCGCAGATGGTCAGCGATAACCGCACGATTAAGGGCAGCTACATGGGCAGCTGCGTGCCCCGCCGTGACATCCCCCGTTTCCTGTCCTTGTACAAGCAGGGCAAGCTTCCAGTCGACCGCCTGCGCAGCGGCTTCGTCGATTTCGATGGACTGAATGCAGGCTTCGACCGTCTGGCAGCGGGCGATGCGGTGCGACAAATCTTGCGGCCCCACGGGACGACGAACGGGTAGCCCCCTCACCTAACCCTACCCCCAAGGGGGAGATTAAATTTTTACTCCGCGGCCTCGGCGACGCCATCTAGATAGGCGCGATACTTCGGCACAGCCGCAGCCGACACATAGACATTGCCATCGAATAAGCGCCGCTGGGTGCGGTACAGGCTTGCCTTCTCCGCAAACCAACCATCGTTACCGTCGCGCCGTACCTTCGCGGCCGCGTGCAGCACACCGGAGGGATGCATCAGGCGCACGTCGCCATCCGCATTCGGCTTCGTGTTCCGGTGCACCAAGGTGCCGTCGATTTGCGACGCCACCGCGAGGCACGTGGAACAGGTGCCTGGCAGCGCCCGATGTGGATCACCCATGGAGATCATCCGCGCGGTCACATCGCCATCGGACTCGGCCAATCCCTCACCGGTCAAGGTGGTAGCAGCCATGGCGCGCGAGATGAAGCCGACGGATGGGCGGTTTGTCGCTCGCTCCATGGCTTCCTCAAAACTGCCTATCAGGCCGAGCTTTACCGCCGCGGCACCCCGTACTTCCTGCAACAAGCACAAGGCTTCCGGATTGGCTTCGAGGTCCTTCGGTAATTCGTCGCCGTTCAGACCGACTGTCCCCGCCTCAACCAAAACGCAAAGCGCCGAGGCGTCGACAATCGAGGCTTCAATCATACCAAGGCTCGGCGTCTCCAGCTCATCGATGGTGTTGCCGGTCGGCAGCATCTCTCCAGTGATGGCACCACCCGGTTCGAGGAAGTCCAAGCGCAGGGCCGATCCGGTACCGCCGACACCCGGTAATTCATAGACGCCGTCGACCGCCGCCAAGCCATCATCCATGTCAAAATGGGACTCAATGATCTTCGACGTGTTGGTGTTATAGATTCGCACCACCGCCTTATCGCCGTCCACCTTCAAGTAGCCCTCATCGACCGCGAAGGGCGCCATTGCAGCCGACATATTGCCGCAATTCCCCGTATACTCGACACTCGCCTCACGCACTGCGACCTGGGCGAACGTATAGTCGAAATCAGCATCGGGCCGGGTCGACGGACCAACGACACAGACTTTACTGAGCGATGAAATTCCGCCACCCATGCCGTTCAATTGCCGGGCGTAGGGATCGGGACTGCCGATGGCGGCAATGAAGATTTCCGACCAGAGCTCACGGTCCTCCGGCAGGTCCTCTTGACGAAAGACGATGGCATTGCTGGTGCCGCCGCGCATGAAGGTCGCCGGTAGTTTTAATTGCCGCATATGCGTTTCTCCTATTCCGCCGCCGCTTGAGCATCCGGCGCGCGCGGGACTACGAGCAGTTGGACGATCTCGTTGATATCTTTTACCGCTTCGATATCGTTCACCTTGTCGACGATCGCGGCGGGCACGCCCGCGGGCATGACTGGATTGGCAAGATAGCGGAATTTCTCCTCGACTTCAGCAGGAGACATCGGATTCTCCGGCAATCCTTTCGAGAAGGTCACAGAGTTCTGGAGAACACGACCATCCATGGTTTCCACCTCGACCCCGGCCCCTTTGTCGACCGACGACCATTCGCTTTCATCTTCGGCGACGAACACGCTGACTTTATGCGCGGTCTCTTGTAACTCCGGATTCTTGAAATCGACACCCGTATAATCCCAGAAACCGTTCCCACCCTGAACGCCGCGATTACCGTTGTGCAGTCGCATTGCGACGCTGAACGGAAGGCTAAACTGCGCGCCGAGGATATCTTCCGGCTTCATGATCGAGCCAATGTGGCTCAATATCGGCTCGCTATTCGTCGCCACCCGCACGGCCTTGATATCTTCCGGGCGTAATGGCGTCTCGTCGCGAATATTGTCGAGCGCGTCGAAGGCCGCGTGAATGAGATGGCAACAGCTATAGGGCTTTAATCCGTTGTCGAGCAGGTGCCATGTATCGCTCAGACCGTCGGTCAGGCGCGAGAGGTCGTATTCACCCGCGAATACTTTACAGAAACCCTTCTCGCCTTCAATGATCGTATGCGGCGCGGTGATGCCAATCTCCGCGAAGAGAGCAGCCCGCACACCGGCCTGGGTCGGAATGGCGCTGTGAATGCGTTTAACCGAACCGCCGGTCTTCGTGTACTCGATTAACCCCGCCGAGTGGCTTCCCGCAATACCGAGCGCGTTGACCGTCGTCTCCAGATCGAACCCCATCAGGATTGCCGACGCGATCGCGGCTCCGAACGGGCCGACGCCGACCGGTGGGTGATGCCCCTTGTAGATGAGATGCGGTGAGCACGCCCACGACAAGCGTATTTGCACTTCGTAGGCAGCAATTACCGCCAGCAATAACTTCTCGCCGTCGCCTTGCGTATATTCCGCCATGGCGAGTGCCGCCGGAACCGCGATACCGCCTGGGTGGGTCGGACTCTTCAGATGCGTGTCATCTGTCTCATTCGCATGGTTGAAGGCACTGTTCAGAAAGGCCGCATCATCCGGGGCCAGTTGATCGCCGTAATAGGCCACGGTCGCCCCTTTGCCGGACCGGGTACGGGTAATGACCCGGTGGTAATCCTTACTCCACGGCAATGTCGCTCCGGCGACTTGGCAGCCGAAGTTGTCAAGAATGAACCGCCGGGCATGGGCTTTCACATTCTCCGGAATTTCCGAGAGTTTTAAACCGATCGCCCATTCAGCAATTGTCCGTGTCTCGTGCATCTTTCACCTCCAAGCCTGGCCCGCTATGGTCATAGGAACCATCATGTAGAAAGGTAGGCCAAGCCAGATGTCTGAAAAGATCAACGAATCAGCCCCACGACCCGGCAAGACAGTATACGGAGCGGCTCTCGGCATTCTGATGCTGGATACGAGCTTCCCTCGCATCCACGGCGATATCGGCAATGCGGAGACTTGGCCCTTTCCGGTGATCTACAAGATTGTCGAAGGCGCGACCTCCGATAAGGTCGTCCGCAAGGGAGCAGCGGGCTTGAAGGATGATTTCGCCCGCGCTGCAAAGGAAATCGTCGCCATGGGCGCGGACGGCATTGGCACCACCTGCGGGTTTCTCTCCCTATTCCAGGACGATATCGCAGCCGCCGCGAGTGTCCCGGTCGCCAGCTCATCCCTCATGCAGGTCCCCTGGGTGCAAAGTACCCTGCCGCCGGACAAACAAGTCGGCGTCATCACGATCTCAAAGGAGAGCGTGACACCGGCGCATCTAGAGGCCGTCGGTGTGCCACTCGACACGCCTATTGTCGGCACGGAGGGCGGCAAGACATTCACCACGACCGTGCTCGACGATGGAGAGTACATGGATTTCGAATTGGCGCGCGACGATCTGGTGGATGCGGGCCGACGTCTTGTCGCCGAACATCCGAATATTGGCGCGGTGGTTTTGGAATGCACAAATATGGGACCGTTCTCACGCGATGTGCATTTAGAACTGGGACTGCCGGTCTTTGATGTGGTGAGCTACCTGACTTGGTTTCAGGCGGGTTTGCGGCCGCGGCGGTATCGATCGTGATCAACGAATCCGCTCCGCGCGGCGGCAAGACCGTCTATGGCGCTACCCTCGGCATTCTAATGCTGGAGACGGAATTTCCCCGCGTCCACGGCGATGTCGGCAACGCGAACACCTTTCCATTTCCGGTTCTCTATAGAGTGGTCCCGGGAGCCACCGCCTACAGCGTGGTCGAGCAAAAGGGTGAAGGCCTCTATCAAGCATTTAACGATGCAGCGAAGGAACTCGTCCAAATCGGCGCCGACGGCATCGGCACCAGTTGCGGGTTCCTCTCCCTCTTCCAACAACGCCTGACCGCCGCCGCCGGTGTTCCCGTCGCCACATCTTCGCTGATGCAGGTACCTTGGGTGCAACGCACTTTGCCCCCGGGGAGGCGCGTCGGCGTCATCACTATCTCATCCAGCAATTTAACGCCGGCACATTTCGAAGCCGTCGGCGCACCGATCGATACACCGGTAATCGGCACTGAGGGTGGTACAGAGTTCACCAAATCGATCACTGGCGGCAGCCACACGCTCGATGTCAGTGCCTCACGCGATGATATCGTGGCAGCCGGTCGTGAACTCATGAACCGCCATCCGGAGATAGGCGCGCTGGTGTTGGAATGCACGAATATGGGCCCCTATCCGCTTGACCTCCATTTGGCCTTGGGCGTGCCGGTGTTCGATATCATTAGTTTGCTGACCTGGTTTCACGCCGGATTGCGACCGAGGAGGTTTGAGACGTGAGCAAACACACCAAACAAATCGCCTCATTCATTGCCAATCTAACATCAGAAGCGATTTCCGCTGATGTCAGGGATCGAACCCTGATGATGATCAAGGACGGCAGCGCCGCCCTTCTTGCCGCCGCTAATTCGAGTTATTCAACAGGACGCACCATCGCCGCTCACGTGCAGGCGCTCGGCGGCGCGCCGCAATCGGGTGTCGTCGGCCACGGATTCAAAACCAATGCGGTGCAAGCCGCACTCGCCAACGGCACGATGGGTTACGCCTGCGATATCGAACCCCATCATCCGGAAGCCATCCTCCATCCCATTGCCATCATGACTCCGGTCGCAATGGCTCTCGCCGAACTCGAAGGCGCGAGCGGCGCCGACTTAATCGCGGCGGTCGCGATCGGGTGCGAAATCGAATATCGGGTCTCCATGGCAATAGGGCCCGCGCAACAATATGCGCTTGGCTTTCACCCCTCTTCGGTTTGCGGTGCGTTCGGCGCAGCAGCGGCCAGCGCATATCTTCTCGGCCTCGACGCGGGCGCGGTCGAACGCGCGCTTGGCCTCGCCGCCTGTCAGGCGTCCGGGCTTATGGCATGGGAATCGGACCCGACGGAAAATGCCCGCCCGTTTCAGATGGGCCTCGCCGCGCGCAACGGTGTCACAGCGGCGTTGCTCGCGCGCGATGGTTTCGGCGGTCCCGCCGAGATATTCGACCGGGCACATTCGCCGCTGGGTGCTTTCGGTCGACAAACCAACCCGGACAAATTGACCAGTGGCGTCGGTGTCGATTGGGATGGCATCATGGAATTAGCAATCAAACCTTATTCTTGCGTGTCGTTCCTGCATCCCGGGCTCGATGCGCTTCTCGATCTCGCCACTACTTACGACATTAAGGCCGAGCAAGTCGAGAAACTCACCATACGATTTCCTAAATCTGGCATTCATTGCGTCGAAGACAATCCGCTGAAGAGTCATTCCGCACCCTATATTCTACCCGTTACTTTGGCGCGTCGCCGCCTAGAGGTCGCAGATATCTTCGTTGATGCGCGGGTCGACGATCCAGAGGTGGCAACGCTCTGCAAGAAAGTCGATGTGGTCGCGGATGAGGGAGAGTTGGAGCAATTGTTCCCAGATTACTATGCGACCGAGATATCCATTCACATGACGGACGGGCGTAAACTTTCCGCACGCAAGGATATCGCACGGGGATACCCAGAGACGCCGATGACGGAAAGCGAACTTGACGCAAAGTTCGCCACTTTGGTCGGGTCAGTTGCGCCGGAGCGGGTTCAAACCTTGTCCGACACCATCGACGATCTTCCAAATGCGCCAAATATCAACTCATTCGCAACCCTCATGACCGCTTCTGTCGGACGCTAAGCAAAGGATGAAGAACCATGGACACTCAGCGTTTCACGAAAGACAACCCGATGCGGGTCGGACTTGGTGGTTTTGGCAATGTCGGGCAAACGCTTGCGCGCACATTGTCCGGAGGCGCCATTCCAGAGGCGCAGTTAACGGCGATCTCGGCCGCTGATCTGGATGCGGCCCACGCACGAGCTGATGCCATGGAACCGATGCCCGTCTTCGTGTCGGCGGAGGACTTGCCCGCCCATGCAGACGTGATTGTCGAATGCGCCACCGGAGAGGCATTTCCAACCATTGCACGGGCGGCACTCAATGCCGGAAAAATCCTGCTCCCAGTGAGCGTTGCGGCCTTGGCGACGCATCCCGAAATCCTCGACCTTGCGGAGGTAAGCGACGGCACGATGCGAGTGGTGACCGGCGCGCTTCCCGGACTCGATTCGATCCGGGGTGCCCGCGAATCCGGCATTCATTCGGTAAAAATGACCTCCAATATCCGTCCCGAATCCTTGGCGCGGGAAGCGTATATCGTCGATCACGGTTTCGATTTCTCAACACCGCCCGCCTCTCCGGTGAAGGTCTTCGAAGGCTCCGCCAGGGAAGCCGGGATGGCATTTCCGCGTCACTTCAATGTCGGCATCGCACTCAGTTTGTCAGGGATCGGCCCGGACCGAACCGAAGTCGAGGTTTGGGCGAACGATGATATCTCCGGCACCTCACACGAGGTCTATGTCGATTCAAATGCGATCAAACTGACGCTGAAGAGCGAGAACCTCCCCTCACCCGACAATCCCCGCACCAGCAGCAGCGTCGCTCCCAGCGTCATGGCGGCGCTGCGGTCACTGGTCTCATCAGTGCAGGTCGGTAGCTAGATCGATTAAAGAATGAAATGGCGCGGTCTATCGAGGCGCCTATTTCACCTTTCCGTTGGACATCAAGTAACTGGCCATGCCGCGCACATTCAGCTTGAGCGATCACTGTTCCAGCACCTAGCGCAGAACCGCCCGAAGCGTGATCGCCGTGGCTATGGGAGTAGATCAAATGGGTAATGGGCTTGTCGGTGATTGTTCCTAGAATTTCACGCAGCCATGGTGCCTCGGTCGTATTAAATAGATCGACCACGACAACACCTGCGCTGGTAACCACGACGAGCGAATAATAATGGTTGCTACGCGCCGGATAGACGTCGCCACTCACTTTGGTGAGCTATCTCGCATCTTCAGCCAACGCGGCAGGAGCGAGCATGGGCATGCCCAACGTTATACAAAGCAAAAGCTGCACAAAGCGCACAAGAGGTTTCGACATAGGAAGGTTCCTTTTCCGTATGACCATTACGACTGGAACATTGGAGAAGACATCCTGGATCGCCAAAACACGAACTCGTTAATACTCTGCGTCGGAAGGCCCAGTCGTTGTAGATTAAACCGGATAGACGAGACTGTTCGGCACAACGGTAGAATCGTAGACACAGCGTTTTTCCTTGAACCGCAATGCACCATCCTCCCGAACAAGCGTGTCGACATATCGGCCCGCGTTCAGAATTTTCGTCATTTCGTCTGAAAGGGTTTCCAAGACCAAATAGTTCGCCGTAACACCGATCTCGCCATCATCGCCCGGCGTGATGCGGAAGCCGGAGATCAAGTGGCGAACGTAGCGGGGCTCGAACATCAGTGTCTCGCGGATAGCCCGTACCCGATCTTCCATCATCGCCCTGCTTTCACAGCGCATGATGGCTAACGGCAGATCGCGGTCGTAATTTTCGCGCGGGATAACGTCGTAGAAGGCGTTTTCCGTGAACTGCTCCGGCCAACGCTCCAATTCCATCATATCCAAAACGTCGGCATATTCCGCGTAGAGGTCTTCGATCTCAAATCTCAAGACCGGATCAATCTTAGCCTTACTCAAAGTCCCATCACCTCGCGGTAGACCTTATAGAAGGCGCGGATCGCGGTTTCGGTCACGATATGATTGTGATCTTCGGTGCCGCGACCGCCCATCTCATAGAGACCGTCGGAATCGGGGAACGGTGAGATACTGTCTTGCGACATTTTTAAGACTTCGCTGTCGTCGATGGAGACCAGCCCGGCAGGACCCATCAGGTTCGCCTGACGGAGGCGCCGAGCGGTCATTTCCGCGTCATCGTCTTCATAGCCGAAAAATGTCCAGGCCAGCTCGAACTGCTCCGGCCCGCGCGGAATGATGTGCCGCATCGCCAGCGAGTTCGACTGCTGCTGCATGATCAGGTTCGGCCACAGGGTCTGCATGATCACTGTAGCGTCGCCATCATATTCCTTCTTCGGATCGATGAGACGTGGATCAGCCAGTTTGTAATCTTCCAGCATCCGCGTCATCTCGGCGGTGCCCTCTGTCGCCTTCTGCTCGCCGCGCCGGTTGACCAGGGCCGCGTGCCGTCCGGTCTCGTCCATCAACGATGCGGATTCCTGATCGCCCCGGAACAAGCCGAAACTGATGAGAAAAACATGTAGGAGCGTGGCGTGATACGGATCTTTGAGGTTTTCAAACATCAACTTCCAATTACTCGGAATAAGCTGACGGGAATACCCCAGTATTTTCAGCGACTTGCCATTAAACACCCGATCCATGAAACCGTAGAACCGCTCGCCGAGATATTCCGCGTAAGGTTCAACTTCGTGATCGAACGAGGCGAAGATGGCGCCGTTGTGATTATGTACCTTGAGAATATCAAGGCCGTGATCTTCGCGTTTAAAGTCGGCGGGCATACCGCCCTTCTTCTTGACGCCACGTCGCAACGGCACGCCGATCAAGTTGCCTTTCAGATTGTAGGTCCACTGGTGATAAGGGCAGATGAACTCTTTCGTATTGCCGAGATTATGCTTACAGAACTGCACACCGCGATGGGCGCAGCGGTTCACAAATGCATTGATCTCTCCGTCCTCACCACGGGTCACAACAATCGGGCGGTCGCCGACCCAGGAACGCTTATAGTCGCCGGGGTTAGGGATTTCCGCGTCCAAGGCAACATAGTTCCACGCCTTGCCGCAGAAGATGCGCTCCATCTCGCGCTTATAGATATCCGCGTCGGAATAAATCCAGTACGGCACATGGTGAACACCAGCCTCAGGCCAGCGCCTTTCCAACACATTATCCGTCGCAACTGCGGTCATCGCGCACCCTCACTTTTTGTGACCGGGACACTGTACAAGCAACAAAGCCTATCGCGCCATTGTCTCTGGTCACTTACATCGCAACGAATTAGGGTTCGTTCCGCAAATTTACAGAGCGAATAGAGACAAATGAGCAGTAAAAGACACGTCGTAATCGGTGCCGGTCATGCGGGTGGGCGGGCGGTCGAAGCCATGCGAAACGCAGGCTTCGAGGGCGAAATCATCCTCGTCGGCGCGGAAGAGCATCTCCCTTACGAGCGCCCACCCCTTTCCAAGGAAATTCTTCAAGCAAAGCCGGATTACACCTTCCCGTATATCCGCCCAAAGGAATATTTCGACGAGCAAAAGATCGAGCTCCGTCTCGGGGTCGCTGCAACCGCGATTGCGCCAACTGAGAAAACCGTGACACTCGCGAATGGCGAAGCGCTTTCATATGACAAACTCTTGCTCACCACGGGCGGACGCGTGCGTACATTGCCGCTTCCGGGTAGCGATCTCGACCACGTGCATTATTTACGCACGCTGGATGAAGGCCACGCCATCGAAGCCGCTCTCGGTGAGGGCAAGAATCTGGTGGTCATCGGCGGCGGCTTTATCGGCCTGGAAGTCGCGGCCAGCGCACGCCAACGGGGCGGTTCCGTCACTGTTCTGGAAATAGCCGACCGGCTGATGGGCCGAGGTGTGCCGCATTTGATCTCCCAATATTTCCTAGATTTGCATCGCGGTAACGGCGTCGATATCCGTCTTGGGACCGGCGTCGAGCGAATTGACGGCGATGGAGCGGTATCAGGTGTGACGACATCGATGGGCGAACACCTCGACGCCGATATGGTGGTGATCGGGGTCGGTATCATCCCAGAGACCGTCCTCGCGGAAGACGCTGGCCTGAAGGTGGAGAATGGTATCGTCGTCGACGAATTCTGCCGCACATCGGCCACCGATATCTACGCGGCGGGCGACGTCACCAGCCATTTTAGTCATTTTGCGGGACGACATATTCGCCTTGAAGCCTGGCAATGCGCGCAAAACATGGCCATCGCGGCGGCTAAGGTAATGTGTGGTGAGGAGGCAGCGTATTCCGAAGTCCCCTGGATGTGGTCCGATCAGTTTGACACCAATCTACAAGTTGCGGGTCTTCCGGACAGTTGGGACGACATCGTGGGACGGGGCGATGCCGCGTCCGGCAACTATATCGGTTTCATCCTCGACGGCGGGAAAATCACCGGTGCAATTGCACTCAACCAGCCACGCGACCTGCGCCTCGCGCGCCGCATGATGGACGCGGGCAAGGAATACACGGCGGAGGACTTGGCGGACGAGTCAATTTCCATGCGCGAGCTGTCCAAACGCTGAGCTGAGACACGTCGGTACGGCTCTCCTTCGACAGGCTCAGGATGACGTCTTTAAAATGTAGTGCCCTGTTACATATCCGTCATAGTGAGCCTGTCAAAGCACAGCGGTCGCTCGGTCCCGCAAGCGCTTGGACCCTCTCTCCCCATGAGCTAAACTCCGCTTATGACCGATACCCGCGACCCATCACAGCCGGAGACGGCGGAAACCCCGTCCGGTAAAGGTGCGAAGGACGAGAACTTTCCCGTCGGCTCGTTCCTGTTATCGAAGGCGGTGCGCCCGCATGTCGCGGCGTTCTACGCCTTTGCCCGCGCCATCGACGATGTTGCCGACAACCCAGAAATTACACCGCAGGCAAAAGTCAATCGTCTCGATGGTTTCGACAAGGCGTTGATGGGGTTGAACGACGATCCAGCATTCAAAAAAGCGCATATCGTCCGGTCCAGCTTGATTTATACCGGCGTCCCGATTCAGCATTGCCGCGATCTCATCTCCGCCTTTAAACAAGATGCAGTGAAATCACGCTATGATAATTGGGACGACCTGATTGATTATTGCGATCGCTCAGCGGCTCCAGTGGGGCGCTATTTGCTCGATCTGCACGGCGTCTCGAAAGACCTATATCCCGCTTCGGATGCGCTCTGTAATGCTTTGCAGGTCATCAATCACCTGCAAGATTGCCAAGAAGACTACCGGGAGATGAACCGGGTTTATTTGCCGCAGGATTGGATGGCGGGCGCCAAGATCGACGTCGATACGTTGAACAAACCGTTTACCGGCCGAGGTTTGCGAAAAGTCATTGATGTCTGCCTTAACGAAACAGCCGAACTGTTGAAGATTGCCCGTCAACTACCCGGGCCGATGTCGAGCCGGCGCCTCGCCATGGAATCTGCCGCCATCATCCGTATCGCGGAGCGATTGGTCGATGAGTTGCGTCTGCGAGACCCATTGGCAGAGCGTGTCGCCCTCACCAAACCTCAATACATGCTGTGTTGTGCGCAAGGAATTCTGCGCTTGTTTTTCGGGCGGTGATACCCGATATCAGGTGCGGCTTGGGAACCTCGCATAAACGCAGGTAAGTCGGCGCATATGGGGCGAACCGACGGAGTGTTATGACGATGACGAATAAGATATTGACGGCCGAACAAGTCGCCGATTTTCGACGTGACGGCTTTCTGGTTGCGCGAAACCTTTTCGACACCGAAGAGATGCAGGAGATCACCGCCTGGACCGATGAGGTCAGTGCATGGCCGGAAACCGCCGGCCGCCACATGATGTATTTCGAGACCAGTCTTAAATCGGACGCTGCGCGTCTCTTGAACCGGATGGAAAACTTCTATCCTTTCCACGACAAATTTCACGACCTCTTCGAAGGTGACAAATTACGAGGTGCCACATCGGACCTCCTCGGTGAGGAAGCCGTTCTTTATAAGGATAAGATCAATTTCAAGAAGCCTGGCGGCGATGGATTCGCGCTGCATCAGGACCAACAAGCCGGTTGGGGCACCTACGCAAATTTCTTCATCACGGCCCTCGTCAGCATTGATGCCGCGACAACAGAAAATGGATGCCTCGAACTGGTCGCGGGCCTCCACGGCGACGGGTTGATCGGCGAGGAATGGAAGCCGATGACTGAAGACGATCTGGCGGACAAACCGTTGGTCTCCTGTCCAACCGCGCCAGGAGACGTCGTATTTTTCGACTCATTTTGCCCACACGGGTCCGGACCAAATATGAGCGACTTCCAACGCCGCGTTCTCTACGTGACATACAATGCGGCGTCCGTAGGCGATCATCGCGAGCAGTATTATTACGACAAACGACAGTCTTATCCGCCAAATATCGAACGCGACCCGTCGAAAGAATACGTCTACCGCGTCTGAGCGAGAAAGCGAGCCATCGGCGTGCCGGATTTGCTAATCTTCCTGGCGGCGGCAAGCTGTCTCATCTGGTTTTGGCTGATACTTTTCCATGACAATTTTTGGCGAGCCGATCAAAAGCTCGCCAATATCATGGAGGCGTTATGTGATTGGCCTTCGGTTGCCATTGTCGTCCCCGCGCGCGACGAGGCCGATGTCATCGGACAGACCGTGCACTCACTGGCAGCACAGGATTATCCGGGCGATTTCTGGATCGTTCTTGTGGACGACCATTCAAACGATGGCACCGCTGATGCGGCCCGCCAATCGGCACCGTCGGACAAATTGACCGTTGTCGAGGCACCACCGCTGTCACACGGTTGGACCGGTAAGCTTGCGGCCATGGCGCATGGTGTCGAGCAGGCGGCGGAAATAGCCCCGGAGCACCGTTATCTCCTCTTCACAGATGCGGATATCGAGCATCCCGCAAACGCGCTGCGGCAGCTCGTACTCAAAGCAGAGAGAGATCACCGAGACCTCGTCTCGCTCATGGTACGCCTGCACTGCCAATCCTTCTGGGAAAGTCTACTGGTGCCCGCCTTCGTATTTTTCTTCCAAAAGCTCTATCCGTTTCCTGCGGTCAATAACGACCAATCGAAGGTTGCGGCGGCCGCCGGCGGCGTCATGCTCGTGCGCCGCTCCGCATTGGAGAGTAGCGGTGGCATCCAAGCCATCCACAACCGACTGATCGACGACTGCGCACTGGCGGCGCTCATAAAAGGTAACCAGGGCCGAATATGGTTGGGGCTCGCGAATGAGGCCAAAAGTGTGCGCCCGTATGCCGGTATTGCCGAAATTTGGAAGATGGTGGCCCGGACGGCATACACGCAATTGGACCATTCTCCATTGAAACTGGCGGGTGCAATCCACGCCATGGCCCTCATCTATTTGCTGGGACCTGCGCTTTTCCTAACTTACGGCTTTCACTCAGCGGCGATGGCGTCTGCCCTGGGTCTGTTGGCTTGGATGCTCATGACCTGCGCCTATTTGCCAACCGTCGCTTATTACCGCGAACCCGCACTCCTCGCGGTCTGCCTTCCTGTTATCGGGATTCTTTATACCCTGATGGCGGTTGATTCCGCTCTCAGGCATTTACGACGGCAAGGCGGGCAATGGAAAGGACGTACCTACTAATCCGCTGGGGACCACCAAGTTATCGGCATGCAGGGTTTTCGATTCCGTGCCGAATCAGTAATATGCTCCCTTGGGACATTCATTGGCGGCATCATACGACAGATAATTCTCATCGCGACACGGCGATGACATTGAAGAATGGGAAAATTCTGTGACCAACAACAAGTCGAAGACGCCATTACTGGACGGCATAGAGTATCCGTCTGATTTGCGCGAGCTGCCGGAGAGCGAGATGCGCCAGTTGGCGGACGAGCTTCGCCACGCGACGGTGGACGCGGTCTCAAAGACCGGCGGTCACTTGGGCGCGGGGCTAGGCGTGGTCGAGCTGACGGCGGCGATCCATTACGTGTTCAACACGCCGCGCGACATTCTGATCTGGGACGTGGGGCATCAGTGTTATCCGCACAAGATCCTGACCGGCCGGCGCGACCGTATCCACACGCTGCGTCAAGGTGGTGGATTGTCGGGTTTCACCAAGCGCTCCGAGAGCGAGTACGACCCATTCGGTGCCGCGCATTCCTCGACGTCAATTTCGTCGGGATTGGGCTTCGCGGTTGGCCGCGACCTGAAGGACGAGAAAGACCGCAATGTGATCGCGGTGATCGGCGACGGCTCAATGACCGCGGGCATGGCCTATGAGGCTATGAATAACGCAGGCTCGATGGGCTCGAAGCTGATCGTGATCCTGAACGACAACGAGATGTCGATCGCGCCGCCGGTGGGGGCGCTGAACAACTATTTGACGCGCCTCTTGTCATCGAAGGAATACCGCAAGCTGAGGGAATTGGGCAAAGATATCGCGGAGAAACTGCCACATCCGATGGAAGTGGTGGCCAAGCGCGCCGAGGAATATGCGCGCGGCATGGTGACCGGCGGCACTTTGTTCGAGGAATTAGGTTTCTATTACATGGGCCCCATCGACGGCCACAACATGGAGCACCTGATCCCGGTGCTGAAGAATTTGCGGGATTCGGACATTCCAGGCCCAGTGTTGCTGCATTGCGTCACCGTGAAGGGCAAAGGCTACGCGCCGGCGGAAACCAGTGCGGACAAATACCACGGCGTCTCCAAGTTCGACGTCATTACTGGAACCCAGCAGAAGGGCACCTCGAACGCGCCCTCCTACACCAAGGTGTTCGCGAACAGCCTGATCAAGGAAGCGGACAAGGACGACAAGATCATTGCCATTACAGCGGCAATGCCGGACGGCACGGGGTTAGACCTGTTTGAGAAGGCACATCCAGACCGCGCCTTCGATGTCGGCATCGCGGAGCAGCACGGCGTGACGTTCTGCGCGGGCTTGGCGGCGGAAGGGTTCAAACCGTTCGCAGCGATCTATTCGACCTTCCTGCAGCGCGCCTATGACCAAGTGGTGCACGACGTGGCAATCCAGAAGCTGCCAGTGCGCTTCGCCATCGACCGGGCGGGCCTGGTGGGTGCGGATGGCCAAACCCATGCGGGTGCGTTCGATGTCACGTATCTCAGCTGCCTGCCGAACATGGTGGTGATGGCGGCGGGGGACGAAGCGGAACTGGTGCATATGATCTCAACCGCCGTGGCTTATGACGAAGGCCCAATGGCGTTCCGATATCCGCGCGGCGAAGGCATTGGCGTGGAAATGCCGGAGCAAGGCGATATTCTGACCATCGGTAAGGGACGTGTGCTCAGAGAAGGCTCTAAGGTCGCGCTGCTTTCGTTCGGTGGACGCCTACAAGAAACCCTGAAGGCAGCGGATGAGTTGGCGGCGCACGGTTATCCCGCGACGGTGGCGGATGCGCGATTTGCGAAGCCGCTGGATACCGAACTGGTCGAACGCTTAGTCAAGGAACACGAAGTGGTAGTGATTATAGAAGAAGCCTCGATCGGCGGCTTTGCAAGCCAGGTATTGGATCACCTCGCAAAGAACGATCTGATCAAGGACGGTCTGAAGATCCGCCCGATGCATCTACCGGACCGCTTCCTGGATCAGGACGCTCCCTTCGAGATGTATAACGACGCCGGGCTCAACGCCACCCATATCGTTCAAACCGCGCTCCTTGCCATCGGCGCCGATAAAACCGCCGCCGAAATCGCGTTCGGAGCGGCGGATTAAACCGCCTTCTGAACACACAATGTTTCACACCGTCGTCTGCGATCTTCTGAATATCCGCTATCCTCTTCTCCAAGGAGCGATGCAGGGTGGCGGAGGACCTGAATTAGTCGCCGCTGTCAGCGAAGCCGGTGGCCTCGGTGTGCTTCCCACCTTTGGAGGCACTGAAGATAAACTCTGGGAAGACATTGACACCGTGAAGGCGCGGACGGGGAAACCGTTTGGTGTAAACATCACCGCCATGGGCCGCGGCTTCACAGAATCACGAGCTCGGATCATCATCGAAGCAGGTGTTCCTGTCTGCACTACCGGCCGCGCTGATCCTGGCGAGAAGGCCGTAAAGATGCTGAAGGATGCGGGCGTTAAAGTCGTATCCATCATCCCGACCGTGGAGCTCGCCAAACGTATGGAACACGAGGGGGCTGACGCTATTGTCGCCTCCGGCACCGAAGCGGGCGGCCATGTGGGCACCATTGCAACCATGCCGCTGGTGCCGATGGTCGTCGATGCGGTGAAAGTACCGGTCATCGCGACGGGCGGTATCGGCGACGCGCGCGGGTTCCTTGCCGCCTTTGCGCTTGGCGCGCAAGGAGTCCAGATCGGCACACGCTTCATGGCCATGGCGGAAAGCGACCTGAACGTATGGGGTCGCGAACAATTGCTGAGGATGCGCGAGACGGATACGATCATCTCCCGCGCCATGACCGGCTCGACCGTCCGCTGCGTAACAACACCCGAGCTAAAAGCCTACGAGGACGCCCGCCTATCGGGTGCGAGCAAGGAAGAACTGGCAGAGTTCCGGAAAGCCGTGGTGCGTGGCCGCAATACCGACAAGGACGATAAGCGCCAATCTGCGATGGGCCAGATCGGCGGGATGATCCACGACGTCCGCCCGATCGGCGAATTCATCGAAGAGATGATCTCGGAGGCAGCCCGCTTGGCGAGTACTGTGAAGAATATCGCGGGACGATAATTCACCAGCTCGTCCCCTCATCAAAAACGCCGCTTCGGCGTTGAACACCAAAGGGGGACAGGGGAGCTAATTTTTAACCCGGTATTTCTCTACGAAATCTTCATCGACCGTCACACCCAACCCCGGCCGATCGGGTATTTCGAGATGTCCATCTACAATGGTGAAATCCTCGACCGCAAGCTCGTGCAACATCGGGTTTGCACCAAGGGAATATT
The DNA here is from genome assembly GCA_913046825.1 of uncultured Rickettsiales bacterium. The sequence goes on from CAJWTF010000022.1 coordinate 32,812, forward strand.
CAACGATAAACCCTGTCGACGCGACCACCATCGTATGCAATCCGGCGGCAAAGGTCAGTGCTCCGCCCCAAAGATGCGGCGCATAGCGGAGCTGGTAGGCACTGGCGATGGCTTCAATTCGTATTGCTTCGGTGACGCCTCCGCAAATCGAGAGGTCGGGCTGGAAGATATCGCAAGCCCGCAGTTCTGCGAGGTCGCGAAAGGCAAACCTCGTGAACTCGCTCTCACCCGTGGAGATCGGAATATCCGTCGAAGCCCGCACCTCCGCCATGCCACGTTTGTCATCGGCGACCACGGGCTCCTCGAGCCAGCCGATATTGCACTCCGTGACTTCCCGGCAGAACCGCCTTGCCTCCGCTACGCTAAACGTTCCGTGTGCGTCGCACATGATCTCGATGTCATCTGCCAATCCCTCGCGTGCCGCCCGGACTCGCGCCACCGAATGCGCAAGGGTGCCGTCGCCAGCACCGACGCGCATTTTCACGGCTTTAAAATTACCGCGATCGACAAAGGACTGCAGCTCCGCAACGATGCGGTCGGTTGGCGCCCAACCGCCTGACGCATAGGCCGGATAGCGATCCTTTCTGCGCCCACCAAGCAACCGCCATACGGGCTCTCCGAGCGACTTTCCCAAGATATCCCAGAGTGCCATGTCAATGCCGCTGATCGCCGATATGAGATGTCCACGGCGACCTAAAACCGGGAAAACACGCCCTCTATCAATGGCATAGTGAGCGCGACTTCCATTATACATTACATCCCAAAGGCGTGAAATATCGCGCGCATCCTCACCTACAAGAAACGGTCCGAGTTCTTCCTCGACCATCGTGCCGAGTGCCGCATTGGTACCGGCACTACCCACTGCCGCTTTGGCCTCACCGAAACCGACGAGCCCACCTTCGGTCTCGATCCTCACCAAGGTGCTGTCGAAAGATTGCGTCTTGCCGAAATCAGATGTGTGTTGCTGTTGCTCTGGAATGGGAACATGCAACCAATCGGCACGTACGGATTTGATCTTCATGACTTCTCTCCCCTATTCCGCTGGACTGGCAGCAGCCCGCAATATCGGCCCTAAAACCAAGCATAACGGTAACGTCAAAAAGACAATGCCCGATATCACAAACATGGTCGCCTGAATGCCAACGACATCGCCCATAAGCCCAAAGGTTAGCGGTGCTGCGATTCCGCAGGCCGCGCTGACTGTAAAGAACAGTCCAAAGGCGCGCGACTGACGATCGCTTTCCACCAAATCGCCAATTGTACCTTGCAAAAGCTAATGCTCCAAAGAATGCCACTATCATGGAAATAACTGTAACAATAATAGCAACTTTCAATGAAGTCGTTATTATTGCATAAACGGTCTCGCTTTCCATCGCTTTCATATACCATTTGGTAGAGTATCGTTTGATTGGAAATGTCAAATATCTTGCTTTAGAGATAGAAGCAAATCCTACTGAAATCAGGGGTAGATAGAGAAAAACAATAACTAGTAGGCCGTATATGAATAATATGATTTGTAATAACTGGGAGATAGTATCCCAGTTAATTAATAAATCCGAGTTTATAGGGTTAAATTCTATTAAATACTTTCCT